>JBGTAT010000255.1:0-30783 GCA_041749755.1 Terrimicrobiaceae bacterium
ACGACCTGTGGATGGTGGACTTCGCCTGCGGTCCGACGCTTCGCACGCCCGAAGGCCGCGCGATGAGCACCCAGCTCTGCGTCATCCTCGACGACCACAGCCGGCTCATCACCTTCGCCGCCTACTACCAGGCCGGCGACACGGCCAGCTTCCTGGACTGCCTCAAGCAGGCGGTTCTTCGCCGGGGGCTGCCGATCAAGCTCTACACCGACCAGGGCAAGCCCTTCGTCAACACCCACGTGCGCATCGTCTGCGCCAACCTGGGCATCCGTCTCCTGCACGCCAAGCCCTACCACGCCTGGAGCAAAGGAAAGGTCGAACGCCTCATCCGTACGATCCAAGGCGACTTCGAAGCCACGCTGCGACTCGAAGGCGGCCACGTCCACACACTCTCTGAACTCAACACCGCGTTCTCGCGTTGGATCGCGGGCACCTACCACCTCCGATCTCATGGCTCCACGAACATGAGCCCGCACGAGCGCTTCACCCGCGCGGGCCATCCTCTGCGCACCATCGAAGAGCCGGAAAAAATTGATGCGCTCTTTTACACGCGCATCGAGCGCGTCGTGCGCAAGGACGGCACAGTCACCCTTGGAAAAAAACTTTTTGAGGTGAACCTCGCCCTGCGCGCATTGAGAGTCGAACTGCGCTACGACCCGGTCCAATTTGACCGCGTCGAAGTCTGGCACAAAGGCTCGTTCCACGGGATCGCCCGCTTGGCCGACCTCCACCTCAACAGCACCATCCACCACCAGCATCGGGGGACCAACTATGCGCGCTGAAGCCTCACGTCAAAAAGAGCCAGCCCTCGAGGATCTCCTTCGCTCCCGTGGCCTGCTGCGCGTGCCGTTCTCCCCGGATGAAAAAAGCACCGCCTCGTTCCCGACCACCGACCGCCGTGAAGCCTCCACCGGGCTCGACACCACCGCCGCCCTGCGTGGGGTGATGGTGCTCACCGGTTCCCCCGGCACCGGAAAAAGCACGCTGCTCAAAACCTGGATGCAAGGGCTCGAACCCAAGCGCTACCTACCGCTGCTCATCACCCAGTCCTCGCTCTCGGCCACCGGCGTGCTCGAAATCCTTCTGGCAAAACTCGGCGAACGTCCCCGGTTCAAACGCAGCACCAACCTGCTCGCACTCGAAAAACACCTCGCCGACATCGACCCCATGACCCTCATGCTTGTCCTCGACGACGCTCAGAATTACCCCTCCACCGCCCTGGAGGAACTGCGCATGCTCCTGGGCCTCGGAGGCCGCGCCCGCAGCGCGTTCGCCCTCATCCTGCTCGGCGACGACTACCTGCTCGGCAGCCTGCGACTCTCCGTCCAGCGCGCCCTGTTCAGCCGGATCAGCGCCGCCCACCACCTCCAGCCATTGCCTCGCGAGGACATCGCTCCCTACCTCAACTGGCACCTCGCCCGTGCCGGACTCGACCGCGAGATCTTCTCCCCGGCCGCCATCGATCTCCTCGCCGAAGCCTGCGAAGGCAACCCCCGAACCCTCAACCTCCTCGCCCAGGCCGCCTGGCTCGCATCCGCTCGTGCCGGATCCTCCGACATCGAACCCGGCCACGTCCACTCCGCCCTGCGACAAGTTCCCATCGGCAACGCCAAAATCCAAACACCCTGAAATCCTCCACGCCGCGCGGACGGCCCTGCCGGGCCTCCGCACGGCGTTCGCATTGCCAGCGAGACCCGCTCACAAATCGAAAACCTCCGCGCAGACCGCGAAGAATCGCCCCTTAGTTCCACATTTTATCTCGAACAAAAGCCCCGCGATTATCTCGACTGGCTACAAAAAGACATCGACAATGAGATACGCCAAGCGCTCGACAGACTGCGCCCGGCGATCAAGGCCGACATCGAACGGGGCGTCAAAGCCTCCGACATCATCACTAACATCAAAGCCGCGTTCGAAGCAGGAGGCTATGACACGCCGACCAAAGCGATGCTGGATGATGCAGTGAAAGTCCAGGCCAAGCCCGTAGCACCGGCGAAGAAAGCGAAGGCCACCCGCACCGCAACCGGAACCGCCCCCCACAAAATCTAATGAGCGCACCCCAAGATTTCTTCGGACGGGCGATCAGTCAGTATGCGGAAGACATTTTCGCCGACTTTTTGGCCGGGCTGTTCGGCATGTTGGAAAAAGGGCCGGGATTGCTCCCAGAACATCGGATCAGGTCAATGCAGGCGGCTGTTGATCGCTATTTCAACGAGCGGCGCGAAGCACGGCAGGTCATCGCGGCGGAGAAGGAAGCCAACCCTCTAACCCCGATGGTTGAACCATGGCACGAAACCCCGGGCCCCGATCCAGCCGTCGACACATACACAATCAGCGCGGATCCGGCCCGTGGCCGCGGCATCATCGAGTGCAGGACGGCCGACGGCCAGAGTGCGACGTATGAAGTTGAGCGTGGCGGCGACGACGAGCAGCAGAATTTGAAGTGGGCAGCGACAATGGCCGCGCAACTGTCGCTTTACAGAGGGGAGAAGTCTCCGGTTGTCGAAGCACCGGCCAGGACGCCCGCTACCGTTTTTGATGAAGCCAAGGCGAGGCTCGCGGCAGAAGGCGGGCAGCTTCACGTTGCACTCGGCAACGATTATCCGGTCGCTATGGAGAACGAAGCTCAGAAGAAAATTGTCCTGCCGTCCGTGTCGGGGAGTCCGAAGGAGGAAACGAAACCCGAAGTGAAGAGCGAGGAGCCCGTCGTGCAGCAGGACGACGACGCGTTCGCTGGGATCGACGAAAAGACTTTTGCCTCGACAGTCCACGACGAAGAAACAGTTGAGGGACCCGAGGAGGTGCAGGGCCGGGCAGAGAAGCAGGCAGAGCGTTCAGTAGCGGATGCGCCAGTGCCAGGGGAGCATGAAGCTCCTATGCGGGATGATGAGGAGATTTCCCGACAGGCCGCCGGGGTTGAGGCGGTCGAACAGCCTTCACAGCAGATTCTTGAACAGGCGATGGATGACAGCGACCCGTCGGCTCGTGAGGCAGCCCGGAATACGCCCGACGTGGAAGACATTGACCCGCAGGTTTTGGATAAGGCCAACGCTGACGTGGACGCTGCGGTGCATGCGCAGGCGGGGGCCAACGCCGAGGAGGAGCCGACAGAAATCCCCGAGGCGCCCGCACCTGCCACGCAGACCCAGGACGAGCCGGTCGCCGAAGTGAATCCGCCGGCCGCGGTTGAAGAGCCGCCCGTCGTGAAAACTGAGGATCAGCAGGAGCCGCCAGAGGGCGAGAAGCCGGAAGCCCCGGAGTCCGAGAAGCCCGACGCCGCGACCGAAACGCAGGAAACGCAGGAAACGCCAGCCGCCGAGGAACCACACCCCGAGGAGGAGGCACCAGCAGCAGAGCTTCCCCCCGAGGAAGAAGCTCCTGTCGTCGAGCAATCACAATCCGAAGAGGAAGCCCCATCATCTGAGGTTCCCGCAGAGGAAGAGGCCCCGGCGCCTGTTGAGGAGCAGGCGGCGCCTGTTGAAGACGCGCCTGTACAGGAGGCTCCCGCAGAGCAGCCCGCCGCGGCGGTTGACGCAGACCCAGATGTCGTAGAGGCCGGAGTGCCAACAGCCGAGCCAACGGTGGAAGCAGGGATGCCGGCACCGGATCCATCAATTGACGTGAGCGAGCAACCGCTACCCCCGCCAGCACCGCTCCCGCCGCGGCAGCGGCTGACCCAACAGATCGGAGGAGTATCATAATGAGCGCCCCAACCACACTCCCGACGGCCGGTCGCATGACGCGCGCCGAGGTGAAAGACGAACTCGACCGCCAGGGCAAGAAGCCGTTCGCCCAGGACGACAAGATCCTGTTTAAGCCCATGCTCGCAGTTGGAGGCGACAAGCTCGGGGTCCTTGCGGGCGACTTTCTGGGGACGAGCCCGATTGTCCGCCACCTGAGTGGGGCCTGCCTGGGTAAATCGGACTACCTGACATACTCGGACTTCTTTCAGGGCGTCTTTGCGTTCGGTGAGACGGGAAGTGGAAAGACTTCCGGCTTCCATACGATAGCCGATGCGTTCCTGCGCTCAGGAATGGGCGGGCTTGTGCTGGCGGCGAAAGCCGACGAACCGGAGAACTTCAAACGCTGGGTAATCGATGCCGGGCGTGAAAAAGATTTGGTGATTATTGGCCAGGGCGAGCACGAGCATAAGCTGAATATTTTCGATTCGGAAATGGCGTCTGACCTTGCCGAAGGGGAGGTAGGAGTCTCGAAAGTCGAAAATGTCGTCATGGCCTTATGTGCAGCCGGAGAAGGCGGGGCAGACGACTCCAAAAATTCAGGTTTTTTCAAGAAAGCCATGATGCAACTGCTCAGGAGCATTCTGACCCTGGTGCATAAAGCATCCGGCGAGATCACGGTGGACAATATTTATAAGTTCATGTTCGCAATGTCGAAGTACTCGAAGTACGCGCAGGGCGGCGGTGAGCCGTTCGAAATATATAAGCGAGAGCCGGATTTGGAGAAGAACCTCTATCTGCTGCTGAAATCCTATCTCCAAAATTACAAGGACGACCATAATGTGAAAGTCAGCGTTGACTACATCATCGAAGAATACATCATGCTACCGCCGGAGACGATGTCTGGCATCAATTCCACGCTCTCCGGCATCATCGACAAGCTCCGCCGCGAACCACTTCGCTCGGTTCTGTGTGGAAAAACGACTATCCCCCTCGAAGCTGCCCGGCTCGGAAAAATCTTTTTAATCGGCCCAGCTCTCGCAGTTAAAGAAGCAAACGATATTGGCAAGGTGGCACAGACACTCATCAAACGCAGCTACCAGCGGGTCATGGAACGTGTACTGCGAGGCACGCCAGTGTTCCTGTATTGTGATGAGTGCCAGGAGTTTATGACTGACTACGACGCCCAGTTTCAGGCGACAGCGAGAACGTCCAGGTGCGCGACAATTTACATGACACAGAACCTGCCAGGTCTAAATGCCGCGATGGGTTCGTCCGCCGGCGAGGGAGGGAGGGCAGCGGCAATCATTGGGAACCTCACTACAAAGTTCCTCTTTTTGAACAGCGATCCCCAAACCAATGAATGGTCAAGCAAGCTGATTGGAAAAAAGATCCGGCGGACGCGCAGCGGCGGAAAGACGAGTTCGGGCGGGCTCGGAGGTGGGTCTAGTAGCAACGACAACTGGTCCGAAAGTCAGGATTTTGATTGCAGGGAGATGGAGTATCATCGCCTCAGGCATGGCGGCAAGCAACACAAGGGATACGTCGACGCGGTGCTGTTCAAAACCGGCAAGTCCTGGGCCGGGGGCGCACGCTGGAAGAAAGTCACGTTTTCTCAAAAAACCATGGGCCAGAGCGAATGGATCCAGACCATGCTGGGGAAGCAGATCGTCCGCAGGGTCTGATTCCTGCATCACGGCAAATCGCTAGAAATCGTTTTGATTCTCCGGGAGGGTGGAGGTGGCTGTCGCGAAATCAAAAGGGCTGTTTTGATGCCGCGGCCGACATGCCGCTTGCAGAATTTCCATAATTCCGGTATTCCCACTGCTTTATGGGACTCGGCAGAGGAGCAAAGAAATGCCTGATTGCAGCGCTTGTTGCGCTTGCGGCCAACGCGTTCGCCCTGGAAATCGTCCCGGTCTTCGAGGACAATGTCTGGAATACTTGGACGCCGGTGCAGAAGGGTGCCGTCTCCCAGGCGTTCTCGGATTGGTCAGGTGCGTTCTCTGACCCCTACGCCTTCAATATTAATGTCCGCTTCGATGACTTTATGGGGGGTGGGTCTTTGGCGACATACAGTGGTGGTTACGATACGGAGCCAGATGGGGATGCGATTTATCCTTGGACTTCACAGTCGGTGCCCCGCGAGATAATCTTTTCGAAGGATTTTCTTTCGGTCTCCGACTCGCATTTCTGGTTCGATCCAACGCCCGCTACGGACGATGATATTCCGGCGCCCGGGTCGGGTGGGGTTGGGATTTCTCTATTTGACGTTGTCACTGTGACACGGCACGAGTTGGGGCATGCAATGGGGTTTAGTGAGGGCTCGTTCTTTGTGAACATGAACGACGCGCCCGTTGACATGTGGGGGAGCCATATTACTGGGACAACATTCCTGACGGACGGCGGGCAGTCGGTTGAAATGTGGGCCGACTACAACCTGGCTCACACGGCCACGGGTCTCATGCGGCTGGGCATCGCTCCGTCAGCGCGCGTTGGGATTTCCGCGACTGACGTCGCGATGCTGACGACGGCTTACGGTTATACCCTCAACGACGCCCCGACCCTCCTTGTTGACGCGATTTCGACCCCAATATTGGGGGCAGCGGCAGACATCACTGCCAGCGCGGTCGGAGGGGTGGCACCGCTGAGGTATTCCTGGAAGAAGAACGGGCAGACGATTGTGGGCGCGACGGCAGCAACCCTTCACCTTGCGCAATGTTCGGTCGGGGACCGGGGAGTCTACACACTGACGGTGACGGACGCGCTCGACAGGAGCACAACAAACACGACGCACGTTTATCCGAAATTCGCAACAAACAGGGTAATCGCTTTTGGTGCCTCAAACATCACATCAGCGGCCCGCGCCGACCATTCGATTGTTGCCCTTTCCAGCGGGCCCGACCATTGCGTCGGTTTGCGCGACGACGGATCGCTGGTCGCGTGGGGTGCGGCGGGGACCGTACAGTATGCACCCAATCTCGCATTCGTAGCAGTCGCGGCGGGAGTTGCGCACTACGTTGGAATCGACGACGGAGGCAACGTTGCCTCGTGGCCGCGGCTTGCCGGGGGATACGCGCCAACGATCCCGCCCGAGGTGTCGTCAGCAGGCGGGGTCATGGCAGTCGCGGCAGGCCGGGCGCACGACATGGCGCTCAAAATGGACGGAACCATTCTGGCCTGGGGAGACAACACGTATGGCCAGTGCAGTGTGCCAGCAGGGTTGACGGGCATTGTGGCGATTGCAGCGCGCGACGATTACTCGCTTGCTTTGCGCTCTGACGGGGTGGTTTTCGCCTGGGGCGACAACACCTACGGCCAGTGCAGTGTGCCCGCGAGCGTTCGGGCCAAGGCCATCGCAGCGGGCGCGTATTTCGTTTCGGTGATCGACACGACCGGCGCGATCCAACAATGGGGGACCCCGCCAGCCGCATTGCTCGTTGATGAGCACGGAGCGCCAATCGCCGCTTCAACACTCTTGCCGCCAGCCATCCCGTCCGCATCCCTTGTTGCCGCGCATGGCGTGTTCGGCATCGCGTCCGCCGCGGCCGGCGGGATCATCGGATGGGGCACCGACAACCCGGCATCCGCAACGGCACAGACTCTCCCGGCGCTCGCCGACCTTTCCGCAGGGGATCTCTTCGCCGTCGCCATAGCAAACGAGATCAACGCCGCGGCCGCCTCTCCCGTCATCACTACCGATCCGACAGGCGGGGCGATATCGACGGGCGGCACACTGAAACTTACAGTTGCGGCCACGGGAAGCCCCCTCATCTATTCATGGTTTCTGAACGGAGGGTTGCTTCCGAATGCAACGGCTGCGGATTACTTTGCCGCCGCGGCCGGGTCATATACCGCGAAGGTCACCAATCCGTATGGCGAAGCAAACAGCCTGGCGGCGGTCGTCACGCAACAGGCCCCGTATGACGCCTGGGCCTCCACAAACCTGCCTTCTGGATTGACCACCGAGCAGAAAATGCCCCTGGCTGAATACGGTGGAATGAAGAACCTTCACAGATTTGCATTCGGGGGATCGACGGCGAGAATGCCGCAGGCAACAACGGCCTCGCAGTCCGGGCAGGATTACCTGGCCGTGCGGTTTGCGCGACGCAAAAACGGTTCGGTCACGTATCGGGTCGAGCAGTCTACAAACCTCGTTTCCTGGCAGACCGTTGACGCGGCGACTTACCTCGTCTCGACTCCGACCGATAACGGGGATGGAACCGAATCAGTAACTGTTCGTGCATCGGTCGCGGGGAACAAAGTGTTCATGCGCGTAAACACCACGCTCAACCCGTAGTGCGGGGGGCTATTATTTCCTCCACGGCCGGCGGAGCCCATCGAATACTTTTTGAAGGTTGTCCTGTGCCTCGCGGCCATCAATGCCGCCCTGATAAAACTCGGCCGATCCATCCTCCCCGCGTCGTTCGAGTGCCGCGATTTTGTCTCTCGGCAAAATCATGACTGCCGTAAGCAGTTTATCATTCGCCATCTCCATGCACAGCGCGTAGGCGTAGGCGATGTTCGGGAGCTTGCTAGGCAGGACGAGCTTGGATGCCCCCTGCCGAGTCTCAGAGTCATATTTCCACTGCGAGTCCACACCGGGAGGAACACTGATCTTTGCGGACGAAGGATCCTTTTTAAGGTCGACTGGCGGGATCGATTGGACGCCGATTAAAATGATGCTGCCGTCTTTGAGCCCGACGTATGCATACCCGGCATCGTCCATCTCTACCTCCGTGGCCGGGTTGCTCGGAAATGAGGCTTTCAACATAAGCGGCTGGCCACCGCCATTATGCCATTCGATCGTGCCATCGGTGAGAGATATTTGCGGCTTGCCCATCATCTTGTAAGCCACGACGGATGAATCGTAAGCTGCTTTATCCGCGATCTTGTCGACGTGGGCCTTGGGCGGAGTTTTATGCGCGAAGAACAGAAATACTCCGGCGGTAATTGGCCCGATAAAGTACATTGCCGTCGAGCTGAAAAAACTCTTTTTGAAGTCACCCTGATCATTGAAAGAGCCGTGGAGCGGGTAAGCGAACTTTCCGATCAGCATCAAGACGGCAGCGAGTGCGAACAATGGAATTTCCACGCCAGCTACACCCGCCCCGCCAAACATCCAGGCATTCCCGGCAGCGTAGGCAAGCATTGAAAAATAGATCGATTTCGGCAGTCCAGTTGCTCCGTTGAGAAATCCGCAGCCGAGCGCAATCGCGTATGAGGCGATTGGCGACCAGACCCCCCAGCCGGGGAAGAATGGGTCTCCCGCAATTGCATAAGCGGCACCGCAGATTGCTGAAACTTGAAGAAGTGGTTTCCAAAACAGAACGAAGAGGAAGCTAATGACAGCGGTCTGCCCCCCCATCTGTTGCCGGGCTTCCCCGAGGTGCCTGTCGGCCTCGAATCGCGGAGCTGATACGTTTGGGCCGCCGCCCGATGATGGGCCGCATGTTCCTGAGTGAAGTGGTCCGTGATCCATAATATTTTAGGTGGTTGAGTTAGTTGCGATACATTTCGGGTAGCTCTGGGGCTATCCGGGTTCTCCACGCGGCCTCCCATTCCAGCTTTGGGTCTGGGTAGGCGTGGGAAATTGGTGTCGGGATGTCGTTGAATCCGTTTTGCAGCAACGCCGCAGGGCTCTGCCCTTCTCTAAGCGCAGGCTCGAAGCGAATATCCCCGTTCGCCGTCGAGCCGGTCTGAACCGACAGAAACCGCAGGAATGTCAGCGCCTGATTTGGGAACTGCGATTTTGGGAATTTGTGGTCGGGCGTCTGCAAATACGGCGCGAGAAGAATCTCAGCCTGCATGTCGGTCTCGAAATCCTGTGTTCCACCGGTTGCGACGATATAAGCACGCTTCGCCGCTTCAACCTGCATGATCGACGCGGACTCCGCCTTCCCGCGCGCCAGCGTCATGGAATCCAGGCATGTTGGAACCGCCACAGAACTCAGCGTCCCGACAATCGCAACGCACACGAGCGATTGGACGAGGTAGTAGCCAGAAATAGATTTGGAGGCAGTTTTCATGTTTTTGAAAAGATCTTTTCCGCCGCGGCATCGACCGCCCCGCAGTGGGTGGACTCATGTAAATAGACGATTTTGGGGCTCCTTGAATTGCTGCGCGGGAACCGACAGGACATACCAGGAAACGAATTCATGGTGGGATCCACCGAACGCGAGGTGACGTAAATTGCGGTATTCGCTGGCGTGGCCGGAAATGTGATGACCGAACCAAAATATCCGATCATCGGGAACAGCCCGGAGATGAGAGGTGCAGGGTAAAAGCCGTATCCCCCGAGCGGCGCAGCAATGACATGGCATTGGAGCCTGGACGCAACCTCGGGGTGCCGGGCGAGAGCACCGTAGAGGTAGACCCCACCGGCGGAATGCGCCAGAACGACTGAGCCAGCAGGCACAGCGGCGAGAGCGTTAATGATGCTGTCTTCCACCAGATCGCGGCGTCCAGACGTCCACGCGCAGTAGAGAACCCTCTCATGATGCAGGCGTGCCAGCACCCCACGCCACGTTCCGCCCTTTTCGTTGACTCCCGGGATAATAACCACAGTTCTCAACGCGTCCCGATTGCTATCAATGCGGGTGAGCCCTGGACGCAATGCCGCGGCATCGAACCCGGAGGCCGGGCAGATAGCGAGAACCACGAATGCGAGAATCCTTAGCATAATATAAGATACGAGGGACATCGCCGCGCCCCCCTATGCTAAGGCGATTTTTTATCAAAAAGAAATTCCGAGCCCGGCAGACACGCTGGCTGTCGTTTGAGTCCCGCTGACCTGAGCGCCGGCCGACACGAAGGCCGACAGGTTCTCTTTGTAGCGCAGAGTTGCCCCAATCGAGCCGCCGACAATGTTCCGGCCGCCAGCCCCGATTTCAGCATCCAGCCGGGTTCCGGTGCCGGAGGAAAGTTGGACTGGCAGCGAGTAGCCGTTATCCAAAAACTCGCGCTGATAGTAAACCGATGCATTTGGCGTCAGCGTTATGTCCCGCGAGAGCGCAATGTCATACGACGCCGCGACCCCAAGCGTCCCGCGCAGTGATGCAGCGGTCTGAGATCCCACGCGGGCGTTCATACTTCCGGCCCCGGTTTCTGTGTAAGCATCCACCGCCAGGACGCTGAGCTGGGCGGAGGCAAACGGGGTGACCGTCAGTGCGCCGCGGCGAAAGTCGTAGCCGCCGGAGATGGACGATTCGATTCCCCACGAATTCGGATTGCCCGTTGCCGTCAGGCTGTTGAGCGGATCTTTGCGGCGCAGCGTGTAGGAGCTGCCGGTTCCACCGATGGATCCAGCCGCCCAGACTGCGCCCTTCGAGTATGTCCCGTAGATCCCGGCGCGTGCGGTGTTCACTTCAACTTGCCCCGCGTTTTGCTGTTTCGAGATTGTGCCCGAGTAGCCACCGTAGACGCCGGCCGAGAACCCGTTCTCGAATTTGCGATCCGCACCGACAACGACCGAACCAGTCACGTAATTGAACTTCGGAACGTCTTTGATTTGAATGACGCTCGAAAACGTTCCCGAGCCCGACGACCAGGCCGACCACCCGGCGGGCAGCCCCATATTTTCTGGCTGAATCGGGGCGTTGGCGAGCCCGTAGGATTGGAAGCCGCTTGCGCGCCCGCTGCGGATGGCTCCGCCACGGGTTCCCAGCGCAGAGGCCAGGTTTTGAGTGTCAGAAAACGCGATTTCTTTAAGCCCGCTGGCTGTCCATGCGATTGACGCTCCGACAGCTTTCTTTGCGAGGATGGCGTTCGCCTCCGGCATCGTTTGAATCGGATCCGGTTGCGGTGTCGGGTCAGGCCCAGGCCCGCCGCCAACCCGCAGGGTCACGTTGTCCGTGCCGTAATCGACAGTGAACACGTTGCCGGACTGCTCGAACACTGAGAATTTGCCATCGACTCCGGCCGCGTCAATAATGCGGAGAGCGTCGCCGACTTTGGGTGTGTAAGAGTCCAAGCGCACGACGCGCAGCGTGCCCGCCAGGGTTGCGCTTCCGGTGATATCGAGGTGCGAGAAATCCGAGGCCGAAGCAACTTCGATGACAAGAATGCCCGTTGGCATTTGTGTGAAATCCCCGCCAATCGAGAGCCCGATCCGCGCAGGAAACACCGTGCCTGAGTTGACGAGATTTCCGGCAATCGAGCCGCTGCCTGAAAGAACGGTGCCGGGGCCGACATTGAATTGGCTCGTGGCGAGAGTCGCGTTGTCCATGCGTATTGCGCCGCCGATAAGGTCGGTTGTGCCCGTGTACGGATGCAACCCGGTCAAGCCGAGTGTGCCAGCCCCTGTCTTTTGCACGGAACCTGTCCCGGAGATCACACCCGCGAAATTGCCGTCAGTTTCCTGCCCGAAGCGCACGACGGCAAAGTTGTTGATCGCGCCTTGAAGGGAAGCGGTGTCGCCTTGCAGCACGCCCGCATTGACCGTCGTGCCACCCGTGTAGGAATTCGCGCCGGTCAGAATGAGCGTTGATGCGCCATCTTTGACCACAGAACCCGCGCCGCTGATTGCGCCGGGCACGGTCAAAGTGCCGAGGGTTTGATCCACACCGAAGACCGCGCCGCCAGCAACAGCCACATTCCCCGCAATGCTCCCACCATCCAAGATATTCAGCCGCCCGGCATTGATGGCCGTCCCGCCGGTATGCCCGAGCGAACCCGTAATGCCGAGCACGCCAGCCCCGGATTTCACGAGACTTCCGGTGCCGATCATGTCCCCCGAGTATGTCCCAGCCGCGGCCTGGCTGAATTCCACAACAGCGTTGTTGGCGATGTCGCCCTGGATCGCCAGCGAGTTCCCGCGAAGCGTCCCTCCGTTGACGGTCGTGCCCCCGGAATAGGTGTTGGTGCCGGTGAGATCCAAAATCCCCGCACCGTCTTTCACGAGGGACCCCGCCCCCGAGATGGCCCCTGGCAGGCTCATGTCGGACGAGCGATTGACTCCGAGGATAGCTGCAGTCGCGATTGAGACGTTCCCAGCGAGGGAAGACACGTCGAGAAGATCCATGCGCCCGGCATTGATCGCTGTGCCGCCAGTGTGGGCCAGAGAACCGGTTATGGAGAGTGTGCCGCTGCCGGACTTGGTGAGGCTGCCAGTGCCCGTCAGCGCGCCGCCATAGGTTCCTGCCGCGGCTTGGTTGAACTCAACTACCGCATTGTCGAGGATCGCTCCTTGAAGCGAGTTGGAGTCCCCGATGAGGCGTCCGGCATTGACCGTTGTGCCCCCGGAATAAGTATTGGTGCCCGCAAGCGTCATTATTCCCGTGCCGTCTTTGACGAGCGAGCCAGCCCCAGAGATTGCACCCGGAAGCGTAATATCCCCGGACTGATTGACGCTGAACACCGCCCCGCCCGCAACAACAATGTTGTTCGAGATTGAGCCGCCATCTACCAGGTTCAGACGCCCGGCATTGATTGCCACGCCGCCCGTGTTGGAGACCGAACCAGCGATACTGAGTGTGCCGATTCCGGTTTTGGTCAGTGAACCAGGCCCCGTGATGATATTCGCCGAGGTGGAGTCATTGTCGCGGTTGAACACGAGGTTGCCGCCGGCCAAATCGATATTTCCAGCGACGCTTCCAGAAACCCCGTTGCCGATTTGGAGCACGCCTCGATTGACGACCGTGTGCCCCGAATACGTGTTTTCTCCACCGAGAACGAGCGTGCCAGCCCCCTGTTTGTCGAGTTGCACACTGCCCGCGATTTCAGCGTTGATCGTCGCTGTCCCCGTGTCCACCCGGACGGCACTGACGGGATCCAGCAGCGTCAACGTGTAGCCGAGAGGAGATTCGACCTTGTAGCCATCGGCGGCAAACTGGATTCCCGTCGCTGCGACATTGTCGCCGAGCGTCGAGGTGCCAGCCGTGCCGGTGAATATTGCAAATTGCGGTGTCCATGCGCCAGTTGCGTCTCCGGACGCCACTGACCAATTTGTGTTTCCCGCGAGATTATTCCAGATGCCGGTTCCGCCTTCGACCACTCCCGACGGGCTGGTTGTGCTGCCATTCCAAAATGGCCCGGTCGCGGCCGGCGCGAAGACCAGGTTGATCTGGCCACCAATGCTCGTCTGGATTGTCATCTCAGCCGGATCAAAACCGACGGGAGTGACGCCGAGTGCGAGGCCCAGGTTCGTGAGCGAGCCGGAGTAGCCTGCGATCCGGTAGGATCCGTGCGCGAATCCGCCGAGGTTGTTGACGTTGAGCGTGCCATCGAGAACGAGATTCCCGACAATGTTCAGCAGATCGTTGACGCCAGAGCCGACGATGTTTGGGGCACCGAAATCAAACGCGAGGATCGACGTCGGGGACAGCGTCAGGCTCAGAGTGTTGAGCGTGCCCGCCAGCCCCGGCAGGCCGGGGGCGAGCGTTCCGCTGGCGTTGACGTTGCCAACAGTCCCGGTGCCGCCAAGTGTTGCAGCGGCATCGATATCCCCGAGCGTGCCGGTCACGATGAGCGACCCCGCATTGACAGTTGCCGCGGCCGAGCCCGCGCCAGTGTAGGTCAGGGTGTTGGATCCGCTCTTGATGACGTGGCCACCAATGCCGGTGATGGCGTTCGAGACCGCGATGTCATCCGAGCGGTCGAATTCCAGGTTGCCGCCCGCGAGCGCGACCGAACCGGTGCCGAGCGTGCCCGACGTGCCCCCAGTTCCAATTTTCAGGAGACCGGCGGAGACGAGCGTGTCGCCATACATGTTCGCACCCGTCAATGCGAGCGTTCCCGCACCGGTTTTATTGATCGTCGAACCCGAGATGGCCGCGCTGATCGTCGTGGTCCCGGCATCCGTGCGGATTTCAGACGAAGGCAGGCTTGCGGTCATTGTGTTCCCGTTGCCGTTGATAGAGTAGCCGCCGACGGCGAACTGCATGTTGTTGAAGGCCACGTTGTCGCCCAGGTCGACCGTGCCGGGGGTGGCGGTGAATATCGCGTCGCCAACCGCCCACGGGCCGGTTCCGGTGCCCGGCGCATTTGTCCAGTTTGTGTTTGCGGCCGCGTTGTTCCACACGCCATTGCCGCCATTGACAGTCCCGGACGGGAGAAGATTGGTGCCATTCCAGAACGCGTAAGGCCCCGCGCTGTTGACAATGAGGTTCACTTGGCCGGCAATGCTTGTTTGAACAACAAACGCACCATACCCGAGCGGGACGGAATTGATGGTCAGCCCCTGATCCGAAATTGAGCCGCCATAATTTATCAGCCGGTAGGTTCCAAACGTGAAGCCCCCCGCATCCGCGACATTCAGCAGCCCGTCGAGCACCAGATTGCCACTCACGTCGATGAGGTCATTCACCCCGGAGCCAACAACCCCGGGCGTGCTCAGCTCGAAATTGAGGATCGAGAGGGGATCCAACGTCAACGCCGCGACCGAGATTGTGCCCGGTGAGGTTCCCGGAGCGAGCGCGCCCCCGTCACGGATCGTCACGAGGTTGTCGATCCGCCCGCTGCCGCCGAGCGTCGCCCCGCTTTCCACCGTTGTTGCAGATCGCGTGCTGCCATTCACGATGAGCGAGCCCGCTTCCACCCTCGTTGCCCCGCTGCCCGTGCTGTTGCCAGAGAGAGTCAAGGCCCCAGAGCCGCGCTTCGTAAATGCCCCGCTGCCGGAGATGATTCCAGCGTAGACATCCGCCGCGGTCCGGTTCCAAACGAGAACCCCCGAATTATCGATGTTGCTCGCGGAAATCCGCCCGGTGGCGCTGCCGTTTCCGATTTGAAGCGTCGAACCGGAGGCCACGACAGTCTGCCCCGTGTGCGTGGCATTGCCGGTCAGTGTGAGGCTTCCAGTGCCTTGAACCCAAAGATTGCCCGTTCCGCTCAGATTGCCCGCGAACGTGTCCGCGCTGGATTTTCGCCAGGCAAGCCAGGCATCAGCGCTGCTGGTCCTGACATCACCCGCCAGGCTCCCAGTTGTCCCGCCGTTGCCGACACGCAGGACCCCGGAGGAAATCGTCGAGCCTGCCGCGGCGGTCATATTGCCGGTCAGAGTGAGAGTCCCCAGTCCGGATTTCACGAGTTCACCTGCCCCGGAAATGTTTCCGGCCAGCGTTTCTGTCCCGGCCCCCGCGATATCCCATTCAAATTGGGTTCCGGCGAATGTATCGACATTCCCAAGCACACGGGCGGAGAGGCGGACGAGAAGCCTTCCTTCTTCAATAGTCGTAAGCCCCGTGAAGTCGTTCCTGTAAGTGAGAAGACTCAGCGTGCCGGAGCCGCGCTTTGTCAGTGTTCCATTGCCGGAGATGAATGTATTGAACGAGCCGTCAGCTGAGCGGTTCCAGACTAGGCTTCCAGCGTTATCAATCCGAGCCGTGATGCTCCCAGTCGTGCCGCCATCGCCGACTTGAAGGGTGCCGCCAGAAATCGTTATGCCGGTGGAATTGCTTATATCGCCGGTCGCGATGAGCTTTCCTGAACCCATTTTTGTAAACCGGCCGGAACCGGAAATATTGCCAGAGAACGTAGAGTCGGACGACTTGTTCCATTTGAAGTCTGCCGAGTTTGCGACGTTGCCCTGGATGCTGCCAGTCGGCCCGCCATTCCCGATCTGGACTGTGCCGGACTCGATAGACAGCCCGCCCGCGAACGTGTTTGCGCCGGTCAAGACGAGCGAGCCCGCACCAGTTTTCCGCACTCCACCGACGCCCGCCAGTTCGTTTGCTATCGTGGCGGTGACACCGCTTGCGGTATTGAATTCGGTCGCCGCGTTGCGAAAGCCGATCCGACCGACGCCCGCGAGCGAATAACCGTTTGAGAAGAACTTTGCGCCGGAAATGAGAACGTCTTCCGCGACGTCAACGTTTCCAGCGGCACCCGCGAACATAGCGACGGCAGGCCCGGCCCACGCGTTTGAGGCGGTGCCACCCGCATTGCTCCAATTCGTGCGGGCAGAGGAGTTATCCCACATTCCCGAGCCACCGACGATATGTCCGACCGGCGCGAGAGTGGTTCCGTTAAACCAGAATTCCGTCGAAATAGGGTCAGGATTCCCGGTGCTCACGACGTCGAGATTCACCTGTCCGGGGGCGGTCCAGACAACGAAGTTTGCGGCAGTATATCCGAACGGCATTGTGCCGACAGCGAGGCCGGAATTCGTCAGGATACCCCCGAAATCAATCAATCGGTAGGTCCCGAGGCCGAAGCCTGGATAGCGCACAACATCGAGGAAGCCATCGAGCGTCACATCGCCGGTCACAATCGACAGGTCATTCACGTTCGAGCCAACGATTCCCGGTGTCCCAAGCTCGTATTCCATGCGGGAGGACGAGGAAAGGATCAGGCTATCCATCGTCAGCGTGCCCGGGCTGTTGCCGGGGGCCAGCACCGCGTCGTTGTTGATCGTCAACGTGCGCTCGATTGTTCCTGAGCCGCTGACACGGGCGAAGGAGTCCGCTATGACTCCGCCCGGTTCCTGGCTGCCATCAATGAGCGCATTCACGACGAGCTTTGCCCCGCCGCGGACGGTAATCGGCGACAGGTAGTTGCCCTCGACGCGCAAAATCCCCTGGCTCACGACCGTCGCCCCGAGGAATCCATTCGCCGGAGAATTGCCCCCGAGGGTCAAGGTTCCTGCCCCGGTTTTCTCGAATGTCCCGCTCGTGCCCGTGAACTGCGAGATGTCGAAGCGTTCATTTCCCGTGCGCTCAACATACAGATACCCGGTATCAGAAATCGTGATCGAATACGGAGAGGCGAAAAGATCGAACCCCGGCGTCGCGTCGGTCAGCCTGACCATGCCGCCGGACACGAACAGCCCGGACGTGTTCGCCAGCGTCGTGGCAATCGTTAGCGTGCCCGCTCCGCCCTTGCCGAGAACCATTCCGCCCGTCAGAGCCGAGGTAAGCGTGCCAGCCGCGGCATTGTCGATTTGCAGCCGGGTGGAGGATCCGGTCCCGGAGATAGCGGTTGGCACCGCGACCGTCAGGTAGCGCAGCGTGCCGCCCGCGATAGTCGTTGAGCCGGTGTAGGTGTTGTTGCCGGTCAGGGTCAGCACCCCGGATCCCGCTTTCGTTAAACTCCCCGTGCCGGTGATCGCGTTGGCGAACAGGTCATCGCTGCTCTTGTTGAAGCGGAGGCGACCGCCTAGCAAAGCGATGTTCGATCCGATCCAACCCGATGAGCCCCCGTTTCCAATTTCGAGCGTGCCTCCCGATACGGTCGTGAGGCCAGTTGCGGTATTTGAGCCGGTCAAAGTCAATGTGCCCGTCCCGGTCTTTGTGAAGAAGGCACCGTTGCCGCTGATGACGCCCCCGTAGGTGTCCGCCGTGGATTTATTCCACGTCAGGCGACGGCCTGGTAGCATGTCAACGCTCGAAACAATGCTTCCATCTGAGCCACCATTTCCGATTTGCAGGTTGCCACCAGTGAGGCTTGTTGCGCCGGTGTAGGTGTTGTTTCCCGTCAGGGTCAGCGTTCCCGTGCCAGTCTTGGAGAACGTACCACTGCCACTGATTGTCCCGGAGAAGACATCGCTCGTGGACTTATTCCAGCGAAGATGCCCCCCGACCAACGCAATGCTCGACCCGATGGAGCCAGTCGCGCCAGCGTTCCCGATTTGCAGGATTCCGCCTGAAACAGTTGTGAGCCCGGTTGCGGTATTTGTGCCGGTCAGGGCCAGCGTTCCCACCCCACTTTTCGTAAAGAAACCATTGCCACTAAGGACGCCACCGTATGTGTCCACCACAGTGGACTTGTTCCAAATGAATCGGCTGCCGCTGCCGATATTCACGCCAGAGACCAGACTCCCGGTTGAGCCTCCGTCGCCAACTTGCAGGACACCTCCCGAAATCGTTGTGCCGCCGGAATATGAGTTCGTGCCGAGCAAGGTGAGGGTGCCGTTGCCCATCTTTGCAAGCCCGCCGAAGCCGTTGATGAAACCGCTCAGGCTGACGTCATTTTCTTTGTTGACTCCAAAAATCGAGCCAGATCCGACCGATATGTTCCCGGCAACCGAGCCGGAATCACCGCCGATAAACAGGCTGCCACCCGCTATGGTTGTGCCGCCCGTAAAGGTGTTGGTGCCGGTGAGGGTCAGTGTCCCATTGCCCGCCTTCGCAAGCGGGCCAGTCCCGCTGATGACATTCGAATAGATGTCATCGCGGCTCTTGTTCCAGCGCAGTTGCCCGCCGGCCAGCGCGATGTCTGAGACGATAAATCCGGTCGAACCACCATCACCAACCTCAATGGCTCCGGCTGTCACCGTAACAAGCCCCGTAGCGGTATTCGTGCCGGTCAGGGTTAGGGTATTTGGGCCAGACTTCGTGAAAAGTCCGGGGCCGGAGATAATCCCCGCGAAGTTGATATTTTCGCCCACCCTCCATAACGCGGACGTGCCCGACCACAGGTCAAGGCTCATGCTCCATGCCGTCGACCCGGAGTTCGAAAGAAAATCCACGCTGCCACCCTCAACACGAAAGAGTCCAGAGAAACGTCCGGGATTGAGGATGCCCAGCGTTCCATCGCCGCGCTTTATCGCACGCCCGGAACCAGACAGATTCGACACTGAGTCGTCATCACGGGCCGCAGAATTCTTCCAGACAAATTCCGCACCCGCGTCAATTCTAACGTTGTTCGCCCCTGTCCCGCTGGTTCCGGGAAGGCTGCTTGTGTCCACTGCCATCCGGCCCGCCTCAACCCATGTCTGCCCGGAGCCGGGAGCCGAGACAAGGCTCAGCGTCCCGCTGCCGAGTTTGCGCATAAAAGTGTCCAGTCCGTTCTTTGAGACTATTGCACCGCCGAAAAACACGTCTTTTGCCAAATCAACAACAAGCGTCGAATTCCCGCCCGTATACAGATCAAAATTCGTAACGCCATCGATCCACCCGCTTGTCCCACCGTTACCGAGCCAGAGCGTGCCGCCATTGATGTCGACGTAAGCCGACCGCAAAGGTGCGACTTGAACAGCGCTGTCGGCCGTCAAACGAAGCATCCCCGCTCCTGACTTTGTCAAAAACCGGGAAGTGCCATCGGGCGTGCCGCGAATGATCCCGGAATATTCGCCGTCAAAATCCTGGGTAAAACTGACTGAGCCGAGAGCCATCGCAATATCACCTTGGATGGACAATGACGTGCCAGTTAGCTGCCCTGAGTTCACCGTAGTTCCGCCGGTGTAAGCATTGATACCGGTAAGCGTAAGAAACCCCGAATTCACAACGAAGGATCCATCGCCGCTGATCGCTCCCGCGAGAGTGTTGCCACTATCCGGTGTTCCCCCGAAAAGCGTAGCACCCGAGGCGACATCAAATCGTGCGAGCGAAGGACTCGCCGAGCCCGACCAGGAAAACCCAGACGACATAGCAAGGGACGCATTCGTGCCAATCTGCCACAGCGACACGTTCGAGATGCCGCTATCACCGTCAATCACAGTTGAAATGCCATTTGCCACGGCCATATTGGAATCGTATGGCCCGGAGTAAGTTGGTGTCGAAATAACAGCGCCATTTGAAGCCGCGGCAATGGCGAAAGCGGCGATGAATACAATAGTCCTCATGCCGAAAGATACCGGCAAGGCCGCCGAGGGTCCGGGCAGTGGGCGAGGACTATTCGCCTTTCATCCGGAATAGAATGAAGATCCCCAGAAAAAGCGCAGCACGCCGCTAGGGGTGCCGAGACAGAGAGAGGGGAGTAAACCTGCCGCGGAAACGACAGTAATTAAATCACGGTGCCTTGACGCACGTGACGACTTTCCCGAAATCAAACGTCCGGGAAACAAGCTCTTCATGCGCAGCCCCGATTGCGACGCCGTCTTCCACATAGACGAACCCCGTCGGAGCGGCCGGGAACCGCTTTCCCGGAATGCATCGTGAAATATTTGTCCCAGAGGTCGAATCCCCCTGCCAGAATTCGTTTTGGCTCAGGAATTCATCCTTTGCCGCTTCAATCAGGCAGGCATTGACGCTCGCAGTTTCCGCGCATGCGCTGCGGTATGCGGTGATTGCCGACGCACTGGCAATTGATGCCAGGATGGAGAGTATCGCGATTGCGACCAGCATTTCGACGAGGGTAAAGCCGTTTTTCATATTTTAGCGGGGGGTGCTGATGTTGAAGGAGGAGAGCAGGGAGAGAATCTGACGCTGGCCAAGAGCGATCGCGGAGAGCCCGGCGGCGATCGCCCAGCCGTGCAGCATATGGCTCAGCCCGACAAGCGCGAACCCGTCGGGCGACAGCGCGGGGATGACGCTTGCGAGGCATAGCGAGAGTCCAGACGCTGCAAGCAGTCCGGGCGCAATGTTTCGCCCCGGACTGCTTGCCGCATATTTGAGGCAAACGAGCACGAACCAGACGCAGGCGTAGAACCCAGCGAGCATTGCGAGCGCAGAGTTCGGGACTACGATGTTGAAGGCAGCGGTGAGGACGGCCATTGCCGCCGTGGAGGTGATGAGGAGGGTTTTCATATTTTTAAGTTACTGTTGAGTTGGTGGCGGTCGTGAATGTTGTGGGTGGCGGATCAATCTTCGTTTGTGCGGCGCATCAGCTCGTGCTCAGCTGTCGTGTAAACTAGGCTGACGTTGAACTCGCCATTGTTTTTGTGACCGCGAGAAAGGACAAACCCGAGCCGGATGCTTTCCATCTCGTTGCGGTGCCGGATTGCGATTTGGGCAGAGCGGATCAAGTCGATCAGCCGGTTGGAGACGCAGACCCGAGCGAGCGAATAGAATGACGAGCGGGAGGGTTTCCATTTTTGTGCGGCAATTGATATCGCACAGAGCAGCGCACCGTAAACGTCATCAGACGTCATTCCAAAAACTGGTTTGTGCGACGCGAGGTTGTAAGCCAGAGGCTCCCAGTCGATGATTGCGCGGTTGATTTCCCGATCTGTTTCGAGCTGTTTCGCATAGCGGGCGTAGCGCGGATCGCTCTTGCTCGGAGCGTGATGGTTGTCGGGCACGCCCGGGGCGCGCCGCGGAGGGATGCAGTATGATGCATTGCCGGCATCGCTGCCGAAGACATCCTTGTTTACAGTGGGAGCGGTGCGGCCGGCGGCCAGCCACATGACCAGGCCAAGCACGGTGGAGACCATCCAGACGGCCCAGAGTGCGAGCAGGAGGGGGCCGGTGGAGGGGTTAGCCGGCTGTCCGAGATAGACAAGCCCTGCGAGCATTGCTGCGCTGAGTATGCCACCGACTTCGTAGAGTGTGATGGTGGGGGAGGGGGTGGAGGGTTTAGCTTGCATGGTTTCTATTCCCGTAGGATATCACAGCGTCAATAGTAAAAATACAGGTGAGCGAAAAATAATTCTGTTTTGTAAAAACATGCTCCGATAAGAGCGCAAAAAATGCTAAGACTGCGTGGATGGCAGGTTCAGCGTCCGAAAAGTCGCTAAGCGATGTCAGCAATGTCAAAAAAGGATTTACCGACTGACAGCCCATCAGAACGTGTGGATAGATAGAGAATGTCCTTAAATGTCAGTAATGTCAGTAATGTCAGTGGATATATGGCTCATTTCTATATTCGCAATCTCAGTTGTGGCAGGGAACATTACGAACCGTGCTTGTCCGTGATTGCGGGCTTCCACGACCGACATTAGTGACACTTGGGGAGTGAAGCCGTGGGTTACGATGCCAGTGGCAGGCTCCCCTGCACGGGTTCCGGGGCTGCCTGGACCACATCCGGGAGCGTTTTTTCAGAGTCATACCCCTTGAATTTCCACAGCGGCATCATCCACACATTTACCATTTGTCCGTTGATGGTCCTGCGTAAATGCGCTGTTCCCCGCGATGTCGAAGGGTTAATTATGAATCCTTCTTTGATCAGGTTCTTGACGACAACGGCATTGGTTGGCTGCTGATATTCACCTCCATTGCGGTTCAATGAGCTTACAACGAGGAACGCCTGGTTGCAGATGACATAAGCCACGTTGTTTGCGGAGTCGATATACGCAACGAGCGGGCAACTGGGTGTCCCAGTCGAGCCCCAGTCGTGTGATTTTGTTGCCGATCCACAACTGATTGCCGTGCGCAGTTGCTGCATGAATGCCTCCCCCGGAGCCACATAGTCGTCGCAATACGAGCGGCGGGCCGCGTCGACAATGCCCGAACGCACCTTTGCGACAAAGTCCTTCGCCTCCTGGTCGGAAAATTCCCCGCGATCGAGAAGCCATTTTCCAATATTGTTTGCCGCCCAGACCAGCGTCCCCACCATCTGCCCAGCGCGCGGGACATTCGGCACTTCGATCCGTTGAGCCTCGCCGTCCGCACCTTTTTCAATAAGCCACCTGATAAAATCTGCCATTGCCGCGGCAAGGTGCCCGTCGTTCCCAAAATCCTGCACTGCTGTGAGCGCTGCAAAGTCGACGTCATCGCGGCCGATTTCGATTCGGAAAAAGCGCGCTTTCAGGGACGGTGTGCGCACAAAGAACTCCTCCCCCGTGACGACGAGCAGCCCTCGCGGCGGCGCATCTTCTTGAAGCGTTGAATCCCGCGTCAGCCGCGATCGGGACGATTTGTTCGCATGTGATCGTCCGACAGTCTCAATCTTGTCGATCAGGATATCCCTCGCCTTGACGTTATCCTGGGGCGCGGCATCGTCGACGCCGAAGATCATCGATCCGGCCGCATTTGCAAGTGTTCGCAGCGCATTGGCTGTTGCCTCGAAAGATCCGGGCGGTTTCGCGTTGCCGTGGCCGCTGGCGAATTTCGATCCAAACCATTGCATCATCGTCCCCAGGATTGAGGATTTGCCAGAACCGGGCGAACCGAGCAGATAGAGCGAATCCACCTGGTCATCGGCGAGCATTAAAACTGCGCGGAAGACCGCCGCGAGGATCGGTGCAGCGATGCGGGCTTTCGCAATTGCAAGCATGGCCTCGACTACCTTGCGACGGCCGGATGTGGCGGCCGGCGGGAAATTTACAGCTTGGAGCCGGTCTGGAAGCTGCATCCGAACGCTGATATCCCCCGCTGCGGAAATTCCTCCGCCGCTGTGGAGGTATACCGGTTCCCCGTCTATCGTGTGCCAGCCAACCGTCGTATAGACAGCAGTTTTGGTGGCGTTTTTCCGGGCTTCATGTTCGAGTGCGACTCGTAGGAATTCTGCTGTTGTTGTGTTCCGGACGGGCAGCGGTGCTTCTGTGCCCCAACTTTTCCTGGTCCAGTCCAGTTCAAAAAGCTCTGCGGGTGAGACTTGGATTTCGTGGAGCGGCCCGACGGGACCCTCGCCGGTGATCAGGTATTTCACGCTCACTGGCTTTCCCGCAGCGTTGAAAAATGTCAGCTGCTCCGAGATTTCAGCACTGAACCCGGCAATTGTTTTCGCAACTTCGCCGTAAACGCCATGTGAGACGACCTCGAAGCATTCCCCTTTGCGGATCCTCACCATCGCTCCGCCAACGTCGATGAGGTCGGCTTGACGCTCGAAGTGGTGCTGCCGCCGGGCCGCTGCCACTTTTGATTTTACGGCCGCCGCGGTGGACCCGAGAGCCGCGGCGAGAGCCTTTTCCAGGCCGGGGGCGATCATTGCGTCGACTTCTGCCAGCAAGTCGATGATTTGGTCGCGGCCCTCGGCTTGTGCGGCCAGGCTTGCCATATTTGGCGTCAGGATAGCCCTGGCGACCGATGAAAAGTCGGATTTGCCTGGGAGCACAGGTGTTTTGCGGATCGCGTCTTCGATCTCAAAGCGCCCGGTGGAGTCGTCGAGGAGGGGGGTCTGGAATGCTACCACTTTGACCGCGCTGGCCACGGTTAGCACGGCTGCGAACCGGCAAAAGTCGGGCGAGCAGGCCACGTTCGCGTCGACGAGAATCGTGATTTCGCGGGTTTTTACCAGATTTGCCGCTTCGAATTCTGAGAACATCGCCGGTCGAACGTCAACGCTCAGCAGTTGCTGCACCCGTGCCGCGGCCGATGCCTGGCACAGGATGATGCTCGCGGGAGCCGGATCGACACTTACGCTGAGTCGGTCGACGAGGCTCGTGTTGTCGGTGGATGCTGCGGTGGATTCTGCGGAGTGGGTCTTTCTCATAACGAAAGACACTCGGGAAACCTGCAAATCCGCAAAAAAAGTGTTTTACGACAACCAAACGCGCTTGGTTCCTGTTCAATCAATCAATTTGCCGTGTGACACTTACGCAACATTCACAAAAGTGAAAATAGTTGGTGAAACTCTTCGAAAGACCTCGCGACATGGACTTCGTGCCCTATCGCAGACATCCTTATGCGGGTTTCGGCTTGCTCCTGCCGCAAC
The DNA here is from genome assembly GCA_041749755.1 of Terrimicrobiaceae bacterium. Taxonomy (GTDB): domain Bacteria; phylum Verrucomicrobiota; class Verrucomicrobiia; order Chthoniobacterales; family Terrimicrobiaceae; genus QYQL01. The sequence goes on from JBGTAT010000255.1 coordinate 24,870, forward strand.
CGCCCGCCAGCGGCTTTGCATTCGATGAGTAGAACCCGACCGCCGGGCAGGAAGATTGTAAAATCTGGCCATCCCACCGGCAGCTCCGATTTCCTGTTCATAGGCGGGTTGATGTATTGGCATTCCCCCTTTGCTCGCAGATACGACAGTAATTTCCTGATTTCCGCTTGAAGCGCTTTCTCCTGTCTGGCCTCAACCTTTTCTGATGCCTCGGTCGCGGTCTGGACCCCGAGGGCGCGACGATCCGCCGCGCTCATGCGTGCAAGGATATTCTCGGGTAGGGCCGCGGCGGTCATAACGCATACAAGATACCGCGGCGGTCGCGACGCCCCTGGTCGCAGTCACCGAGAGATGCCGGGGTGTGTTGCTCCGCGCTTGAATGGATTCTCTTCGAAAAGAAGGCAGTGGAGAAATCTAGCGCACCCGCAAGCGTTGATCCGCTCGAATACAGGCCAGCGTGTCCCCACTGAGCCGCTCCGCCTTCTCCGCTGATATCAAAGCCGCCTTGCGTGCTGCCGGGGTCTCCGCGTCGAAGAAATACTTCGCCCAGGCCCGGAAATTGCCGCGATACACCGCATACAGCGGGCGCAGGCGGGCTTGAAGTTGCTCAATCGAGCCGACATCCCGCAGCGCGAGCCAATGGCGCTGAATTTCTGAGGGGTTGACGACAATTTTTCTTTCTTCCAATGACGAGGCCGCGAGGTTTTGAAATTCGCAGAGCTTCCGGTATGCCGCACCGAACCAATACGCATCGTCCCGCGTCGGGCGTTCGTCGTATCGTTCCGAGCGGCAGCGGTAATCGAAACCGTGAAAAATTGAAGTCAGAGCACGGTTGAAGAACCAGTCCGCTGGCACCAGTTTTTCCAGACGACGCAGGCGGGCCGTTTGGATAGCGGGGAGAGGACCGAAGATATTGAAGTAAACCAGCGTCGGGATTCCGTTCTCGAAAAGGTAGCTGGTGTCTGCCGAGTTTTGCCGCTTCTTTCCATTGAAAGTATGGGAAGCACAGACGCCATTATCGACTTCCGAGCGACCGCCGCGAGCCGAAGGCCGGACGTGGTCTGCCCAATCGGTTTCGTATCCCGGCCGAAGCGGGGTATCGAGAAGCCAGAGGTTCGCACCGGAAAAGCAGCAAGTCGCCCTGTCCCTCGCGTAGATCGCGGCGCGTTGCTGGGGTGTGAATTCGGTTCGTGGCATGTCAACAAAGTGGGAACAACACGGCATGATTGAGCGGCGGGCGTCGTGTGGCAAGTTGGAAGGAACAGCCTGCTATCCCTTGTCCTTTGGGGGCAGAGCCCCGCGATTTCCTTTGAGAATCACCGGGTAATGTGGGAATCTACCGCCAGTGGAGGAAGCCCAAAAAACGAGACAAAAACAGGTTCTGGCAGATTTTTTACCAAACAGAATTACCAATCTCTATCGTGTTTATCAACCTTGCCAAGGTTGATGTCGCGAGTTCGAGTCTCGTCACCCGCTCCCCCCTTCTTCTCCGTTCGATATCAGGCTATCGGCTCTCCACCAAACAATACGCTGAGATTCGATACGAAAGCTTTCTGATCGGCCAAAGCATTTTTGGTGCGGGATAATTTTTTTGAGCCGCTTTCTCAGACCGGAACGACGAGCCCATCGGCTTCTGCGAGATTTCGCTGGTTGCCGTCAAAGGTGAGAAAGTGCGTTGCCTTCCCGAGGCGTGCTCCGGCCACATGGAGGATATCGAATCCCCGGTGACCGCCAGTGAGAGTGCGGATGGATGAGAGCCTCCTTGCCTCATCGACGACGTCGGCAAGATTGGAAGTTGCCACGATCAATCGGCCTTGCGCAACGGCCGCCTCGAATTCCGCCCAATACCTGGCGGCAGATCCCGTTGGAATGGCTCCTCCAAACTCCGAAAACCGCAGGGCGTTCCCAAACTCAAAATGAGTCAGGATGTTGAGGTAAAGCGCCCGCCTGTTCCGTGAAGCCCAGGCCACCGCGTTCTGGCTGTGGGCGTCGTTCCCATACAGCGAGAAGAGAAAGCTCGTATCACAAAAAATTACCATTGTCCGCCCGCCTCGGCCAGAATCTTGGCCGATTGCTCCGCGCTCAGGATTGTCTCTCCAGAGCGGTCGCGCAGCACTTCGGGACTGCTTGCCCAGTCCACTGCCTCTGCGGCTTGTGCGCACTCCGGGCTAAGCCTTGCGATCACGGTCCCCCGTTGGGTGATGAGCACATCTTCCCCCGCGCTGATCCATCGCAGGACGCCCGTATAATTGTTCCTCAAATCTCGAACGGTTACGGTTTTCACTGTAGCACAATAATGGAGCCGATTTATCTGAAGGTCAAAGCGGAATTTTTCGTCGATCACCTTTGCTTCTTTGGAGCGGTTAAAATTCTTGCATCCTGGGGCGTGGCGGATTCTTTAGCGGGATGGAACAGACGCCCGTGACGATATTGACCGGATTCCTTGGGGCCGGGAAGACGACCTTGCTGAACCGGATCCTGACCGAGGAGCACGGGCTGAGGATCGCGGTGATCGAAAACGAGTTTGGCGAGGTCGGGGTCGACCACGAGCTGGTGATCAACGCGGACGAGGAGATCTTCGAGATGAACAACGGGTGCATCTGCTGCTCGGTGCGCGGGGACCTGATCCGGATTTTGGGGAACCTGATGAAGCGGAAGGAAAAGTTCGACCACATCCTGATCGAGACGACCGGGCTGGCCGATCCCGGGCCGGTCGTGCAGACGTTTTTTGCGGACGAGGAGATGAAGGAGAAACTCTTTGTGAACGCCGTGGTGACCCTGGTGGATGCGAAGCATATCCTCCTGCACCTCGACGACAGCGACGAGGCGCGCGAGCAGATCGCGTTTGCGGACGTCGTCCTCCTGAACAAGTGCGACCTGGTTTCCGAGGAGGATCTGGCCGGGCTCGAGGCGAGGATCCGCGCGATGAACGCGCTGGCGAAAATCCACCGCACTACGCAGGCGGGGATCGAAATTGCCAAGGTCCTCGATGTCGGAGGCTTCAACCTCGACCATGCGATGGAGGTCGACCCGCACTTCCTCGAAGAGGAGGACGAGCACCATCACCACCACCATGACGACGATGTCACGAGCGTCGGGATCGAGGCGGAGGGGGACTGCGACGGGAAACGGCTGAACGACTGGCTTTCGACGCTCGTCCGCGAGCAGGGAGCCGACATCTTCCGGATGAAGGGGGTCTTTGCGATTGCGGCAAACCCCGACCGGGTGATCTTCCAGGGGGTTCACATGATCATCGATGCCGCGAACGGCGGCCCCTGGGGCGCGCGCCCGCGGGCAAACCGCCTCGTCTTCATCGGACGAAACCTCGATCGCGAAGCGCTCACCAGCGGGTTCCGGAGCTGCCTCGCCTGAATCCCATGAACACAAACGACGACGACGACATTTACGGGTCTGCCGACCTCTCCCGCGACATCCCGAAATCGAAATTTCCGGAATCCGGGCGTGCGCCGCGGCACGTGTATGCGCTCGTCCACGACGAGCTTCTCCTCGATGGAAATTCCCGGCAGAACCTGGCCACGTTCTGCCAGACCTGGGAGGAGCCTGAGATCCACCGGCTCATGGATGAGTGCATCGACAAGAACATGGTCGACAAGGACGAGTATCCCCAGACGGCCGAGATCGAGGCGCGGTGCGTCCGAATGATCGGCGACCTCTGGCACTCGCCCGCCGGGGAGGCGGTCCCGGGGACATCGACGACTGGTTCGAGCGAGGCCGCGATGTTGGGAGGGATGGGGATGAAGCGCCGCTGGGAGGCAAAGCGCAAGGCCGCCGGAAAACCGATCGACCGGCCGAACCTCATCACCGGCCCGGTGCAGGTCTGCTGGCACAAGTTCACGCGGTATTGGGATGTCGAGCACCGCGAGATTCCGATGGAGGCCGACCGCCTCCTCATGACCCCGGACGAGGTGCTCAAGCGATGCGACGAAAATACGATCGGGGTCGTGCCGACGCTCGGCGTGACATTTACCGGCGAGTTTGAACCGGTCGCCGATGTGGCGGCGGCGCTTGACCGTCTGGAAAAGGAAACCGGGCTCGACATTCCGATCCATGTGGACGCGGCGAGCGGGGGATTTTTGGCGCCTTTCTGCGCGCCCGGGGTCGTCTGGGATTTTCGACTGCCGCGGGTGAGGTCGATCAACGCCTCCGGCCACAAGTTCGGGCTCTCGCCGCTCGGCGTGGGCTGGGTGCTCTGGCGCGAGCCGCAGGATCTTCCCGACGACCTGGTTTTCTGGGTCAACTACCTCGGGGGGAACATGCGCGATATCGCCCTGAATTTCTCGCGTCCCGGCGGGCAGATCGTGTGCCAGTATTACAATTTCCTGAGGCTGGGTTTTGAGGGCTATCGGAGGGTTCACTCCGCGTGCTACGAGACGGCGGCGTTTCTGGCGCGCGAGATCGGGCAGATGGGGCCGTTTGAGATCCTCTACGACGGGGCGATGGAGCGGGGGATCCCGGCCCTGTGCTGGAAAATGAAGGACGGGGTGGGGTTCAGCCTTTACGATCTGGCCGACCGCCTGCGTGCGCGGGGCTGGCAGGTGCCGGCCTATTCCCTGCCTCCCAACCGGCAGGACCTGTCCGTCCAGCGGATCCTGGTGCGCCACGGGGTGAGCCGGGACCTGGCCTCCCTGCTGCTCGGGGACATAAGGGCCTCGCTCGACTACCTGGCGAAGCATCCCGGCCGGACCCCGCTGACAGGCGGGGAAGCCTCGGGCTTCCACCATTGAGTCCGTGCCTCATGGCAAGAACGGCGAGGGAGTGAGGCTTCCGAAGCGCGAACCCATTGAGGCTTCCGGGCTGGGCCCATTCGTCACCCGGCAGGTCTTTCTGCGCGGCGACGGCAGCCATCTGGTCTGGCACTCCAGACATCACCGCAAGGGACTCCCGGCCCCCGGGCTGGATGCGTTGCGTGCCGACGGGAAATTGTTTGTCCGCAGCCTGTGGATGCCGCGCGACTTGAACTGGTGGATCGGTGTGATTTTTGCGCTCGGTTCGTTCTTGTTTGGCCTGGGCAGCGTGCTGTGGCTGCTCCCTGGACCGGCTGGTTTGGCGGCCGCGGCGAACGTGGCGTTTTTCTGCGGCTCCATCCCGTTCACGACGGCCGCCTACCTCCAGCTCTACCAGGCGGCGAACGCGGGGGAATTCTCCGCCGAAGACGGGCGGTCGCGGGGGGCGTCCCGGCGGGTTCTCTTCGGCTGGGCACCGCTCAGCATCGGCTGGCTGAGCTGCGCCCTCCAATTTATCGGAACGGTCTTTTTCAACCTGAGCACGTTTGCCCCCCTCGTTCCGGGACTGGATTGGTGGCAGCAGGACGCGTGGGTCTGGGCCCCGGACTTCGCGGGCTCCGTTCTGTTCCTGGCCTCCGGCTACCTTGCATTCGGGGAAACATGTCACGCCTTCTGGAAATGGGATCCGTCCAGCCTCTCCTGGTGGGTGACGTTTACCAACCTGATCGGCTGCATCGCGTTTATGGCGTCGGCGGTTTTTGCTTTTGTCCCCCCGCATCCGCTCGCCTTCGACGCGGCCGCGGCCAGCGTGGTCTTCACTTTGATAGGTGCCGCCGGGTTTTTTGCGGGCTCGGTTCTCCTGCTCCCGGAGGCTTTGGCCGGGCGCTGAGCGAGCGAAATCTGCACAAGGGTCTTGCATCGCGCGCGGCGTCCGATTTCCTAGCACGAATGAAACAAATCGGAGCGGTTCAGGCGGATGACAACGTCCTTCATCTGGCGTGGGATGGCGACCGGCTGGCTGCGACGCCGTCGACCGGGGACGTGCTGGTGGTGGACCTCGAGACCCGCGATGTCGTATCCCATCCGGGACACGGGGTCGGCAATGGCGAGTCCGCCTGGTTTGCAGGCGACCTGGCGACGTGCGGGCTCGACGGGAAGGTCCGCTGGAG
>JBGTAT010000256.1:0-7128 GCA_041749755.1 Terrimicrobiaceae bacterium
GGCGCTCGAGATCCTCGCCGCCGTGCACGCCGCGACGGCCGATGACGTTGGTGTCCATCCCGGTCCCGCTGTAGGTTTTGCCAATTTCCTCCACGATCAGAACGGCAAATTCGTCCAGCGGGAGGGAGGGGAAATACTCCCGGTGCCTTTTGCACAGCTCCGGCTCGCGAGCGAGAATTTCTCCGGCGGGAACCGCGTGCAGCTCGGCCGTATCGTCATAACCATCCTCCAAAATCGCAAGGCCTCCCCAGATTTTTCCTGATGCAACAACCTCGGCGCCCATCTCCAGGAGCATGTGTTTCATCTGAGTGGTGGGAGCGGAATGAAACGTCTCGGCGGACGGCGTTTTTCCCATGCCGACAACCATCATTTTGACGAGCCCGCTTTGCACTGGTCCGGAGAAGCAGGTGTGCAACTTGACCCGATTGAGCACAAGGACGCCTGCGGCCTCGTGGCAGTGGCGATCCATCCAGACGTCGCCGGAGGTGACGCTGCCCACCTTGACGACATCCATGGAGGCGCGGATTTCCATGCCCATCGCCTCTTCGGTGAGGCCGAGGGATTCGATCATCGCCCGCTGGCCCCCGGCGCTTCCTCCATTGTGCGAGCCCATGCATGGAACGAGAAACGGTTGGGCGCCGTGGGCCCGGAGCCAATCGCCTGCGGCTTTGGTGATCTTGGCGATGTTGGCGATGCCCCGGCTGCCGGCTGTGATCGCGACCGGACCTTGCGGAGGGCGCCCGAGGCAGGCGAGTTGATTCCCGACCTCCGCTTCAATGTCGCGCAGGGGGCTCGCGACCAGGGTTTGCTCCACAGAAAAGATGTTCATCAGAGGACACGAGTTTGTCCCTGAAAGTGAGCTTTGGCAATCCGAAGGGCTCTGGAGGCATCGGCAAACCCACTCGCGCCAGGGCCACCACGAAGGGCCATCCGTGCCGCCTGTCCCATCGCCACCGGGATGAGAAACGGTCGCCCCTTCCGCGTTGCCTCAAGTCAAAATGACACCGGGGCATCAAAAAAGCAGGGCAAGCGAATTTCAGATTATCTGTGCGGCCGCACAAATAATCTGTGCTTTGGTAAGTTCGTGTGCTGTGGCCTGGCAAGCCGGAACCGAATGGATTCTATATCAGCGCCTGCGGATGGCCGACTTGCTGACGTGCCCGACAGGGGAGCTTTGGTCATGGTGGAATGGCACTGGTTGCGCACGGATCGCCAGTTCCTGCCCCCCAGTTCCCGGAGAGTCTATGCATTCGCCCGCGGGGGAGTGACGAGGGAAGCTTGACGGGGCAGCGGGATGTTCTGATAGCGTGTACGGTCCATGATAGCTCACGAATTATTCGCCACCTATTCCTCAGGCGAGGCCGGGGAGGTTTTCTCCTGGCTCCACGAAAATGACAAAGCCGCCTACAAGACGACGGTCGGGATGCTGGCGAGCCGCCGGAAGCTCCGCCCGGTTTTTGTCGAGCGAAAGCCGCGGGACGAGCGGCACGCCTGGATGCGGGAGGCGCTCAGCCGCCCGGCGAACGCCGATCTCGCCACCGAGATCCTCCAAGCATGGATCATGGGAGCCCAGGAGCAGCTGGTCTGCGATTTTCTCGATGCGCTGAAGGTCCCGCATGATGGCAAGGGGATGCTGGAGAACCTGCCTGCCGAGCCGGCGGGAGGCGCGGTCGAAGCCGCGGTGGACGGGCTCTTTGCAAAGCACCCCGCCGTCGCGGTGCGGACGTATCTGAATCTTTTTTGTTCGATGGAAATGACCGAGTGGCCCGGGCTGCGGGCACTGGTCGAATCCGATTCCCGACTATGCCCAAAACCACCAACCCCGTAACCCCCTTCGCCCATTCGCTTCACGACGCCGTCGAGACGTTTCGCGCCCTCGGCTCGCTGGAGCCGGAAATCACCGCTGCGGCGGCGGCGGTCCTAGCCTGCCTGCAGGCAGGCGGCAAGCTCCTCTTCTGCGGAAACGGGGGCAGCGCGGCGGACTCCGCCCATATCGCCACCGAGTTTACGTGCCGGTTCAACGGCGACCGGCGACCGTATCCCGGCATCGCGCTCAGCGCGGATGGCGGGCTGCTCACGGCGATCGGCAACGACTACTCGTTCCAGGACATCTTCTCCCGCCAGGTCCGCGCCTACGGCCGGCGCGGGGATGTGCTCATCGCGCTGACGACCAGCGGCAAGTCCCGCAACGTGCTCTCCGCGGTCGAGGAGGCCCGCCGGCTGGGCATGAAGACGATCGTCTTTCTGGGAAAAGGGGGCGGGTTTACGAAGGGGGCGGCAGATATCGAAATCATGGTTCCCGGCACGGTCACCGCGCGGATCCAGGAGGCGCAGAAGTTCCTTCTCCACGTCCTCTGCGAGCTCGTTGAGCCCGGCCTGGAAAAAGAATGACCTCCGTCCTCGCGGCCTTCTCCGCGGTGCTCGGGGCGATCGTCGGATCGTTCCTGAACGCATGCATCCACCGGATGCCGCGAGGAATCAGCCTCTCGAACCCGAAGCGTTCGTTCTGCCCGGCCTGCAACAAGCTGATCCCGTGGTACGAGAACCTTCCGGTGATCAGCTGGCTCGCGCTGCGCGCAAAATGTTCCGGGTGCGGCGCTAAGATCTCCGCCCGCTACGTGCTGGTCGAGCTGCTCACGGCGGCCGCGTTCCTGGCGCTCTGGCTAAGGTTCGGGCTTCCGCTGGCGCCGGCGTATTGGATCCTGATCTCCCTCCTGATCGCGGCGACGTTCATCGATATCGGGCACTACATCATTCCCGACGAGATCTCGCTTGGCGGCACGGCGGCCGGCGTGCTGTGCTGCCTGGCGGTTCCCGGGCTTATGGACACGTCGTCGCGCCTGGCATCCGGGGCCTGGTCGCTGGCGGGGGCCGCGCTCGGAGCCGGGATCCTCTGGCTCGTCGTCGAGGCCGGCAAGCTGGCGTTCGGAAAAAAGAAAGTCCGCTTTGAGAAGGCGGAGGAATTCCGCTGGGTCCGCGATGGCGACCGGGCCGACCTGCACGTCGGCTCCGAGGTCCACCGCTGGGAGGACATCTTCAGCCGGGAGAGCGACCAGCTCATCCTGCACCCGAGCGGGCCGGCCGAGTGCGACGGGCGGCCGCTTCCGCCCGGCCCGCTGAAATTCCGCTACAACTCGGTGGCCGTCGGGGCTGAGACGCTCGACCTCGACACGCTCGACCAGATCTCCGGCAAGCTCGAGTCGGTCGTCATCCCCCGCGAGGCTATGGGGTTCGGAGACGTCAAGTTCCTCGCCTGCATCGGGGCCTTCCTCGGCTGGCAGGCGGTCCTCTTTACGGTGTTTTCGTCCTCGATCATCGGCTGCATCTTCGGGGTCGGCGGCCTCCTTCTCGCGAAGGACAAGGCGAAGGCGATCCTCCCGTTCGGCCCGTACCTCGCGCTGGGGGCCGCCCTCTGGCTGTTCGGCGGACGCGAGCTTACGGACTGGTATTTTTCACAATTTCAGCGGGGATAACCGGAGGCACCCGCATACTTTCTAGACGACCATGGCCAAACAAAAACTTCCCTTCTTCCAACTTGTCCGCGCGTTTTGGGCCCCGTACCTCCGGCTGGCCCATTACCTCAAGCCTTACAAGAAGCGCTTCTTCATCGGCCTGAGCTTCGGGGTTCTCGCCGGTGTGCTGAACGGGGTTTTCCCGCTCGTCATCAAAAAGGCGGGCGACGCGATCATGCCAGCCGGCCAGATGGGGAATCCTATGCAGATGATGAAGACCGGGATGGATGCGGGCCCGGGGATCGAGAGCGTCATCTGGATCAGCCTGCTCATCCCGGCGGCGATGATCGCGCGCGGAATTTTTTCCTACCTCAACTCGTACTACCTCGCCTGGGTGAGCCTGCGCGTGCTGCGGGACATCCGCACCCAGCTCTTCCGGCACCTCATGGACCAGTCGCTCGGGTTTTTTAACCGCTCAAAATCCGGCAAGCTGATCTCTCGGGTCCTGAACGACACGCGGGTGGCGCAGAACGCGCTGACCTCGATCGCCGGGGATATCGTGAAGGACCCGATCGCCGTGATCACCGGCGTCATCGTGCTCGTCTCGATGGACTGGAAATTCGCCCTCACGACGCTCGTGCTTTTTCCCATTTGTATCGTGCCGGTCGTCATCTTCGGGCGCAAGGTCCGCCTGGCCGGGCGCGCGGAGGAAAACGAGGCCGGCCAGATGGCGGTCATCCTCCAGGAATCCTTTGCGGGGATCCGGGTCATCAAGTCGTTCGCCCGCGAGGACTACCAGGGCGGGCAGTTCGAAAAATCCGGCGAGATCCAGTGCCGGAACAGCCTGCGCGTAAGAAAAAGCTCGGACATCGTGCAGCCGCTCATCGAGTCGGTCTCGGCGCTCGGAATCGTGCTCGCGATGGTGTACGTGTATTATTATCACATCAGCTTCATCAAGTTCGCCGCCCTCTGCGCCGGCATCTTCCTCCTCTACAACCCGGTCAAGGCGCTCAGCAAAATCCCAATGCTCATGCAGAAGTGCATGGCGTCCGCGACAAACATATTCGACCTCCTGCAGACCCGCTCGGAGATCCAGGACAAGCCGGACGCCGTCGTCCTCACCCAGTGCGAGGGGAGCATCCAGTTCGACCGGATGAGCTTTTCCTACGGCGTTGACAAGGCGGCGGTAGAGGACATCTCGCTCAAAATCGAGCCGGGCAAAAAGTATGCGCTCGTCGGCTCCAGCGGGGCCGGTAAGAGCACGCTGCTCTCGCTCATCCTCCGGTTCTACGACCCGCAGAGCGGGTGCATCCGGGTCGACGGGCACGACATCCGCGACATCGCACAGCGCTCGCTCCGCGAGCAGATCGGCGTCGTCACGCAGGAGACGTTTCTGTTCCACGACACGATCTACGAAAACATCCGCTACGGCCGGCTCGACGCGACGCGCGAGGAGGTCATCGCGGCCTCGCAGTCCGCGTTTGCGCACGACTTCATCCTCGCGCAGCCGGATGGCTACGAGACGATTGTCGGCGACAAGGGGTGCCTGCTCTCCGGCGGACAGCAGCAGCGGCTCGCCATCGCGCGCGCCCTCCTCAAAAATGCGCCGGTCCTCCTTCTGGACGAGGCGACGTCGGCTCTGGATTCGGAATCTGAGCGCATGATCCAGGTCGCTCTCGAGCGCCTCTCCGAAGGCCGTACGGTCATCGCGATCGCCCACCGCCTCTCCACGATCCTGAAATCCGACTGCATCGTCGTCATGGATCTCGGCCGGATCGTCGATACCGGGACCCACCACGAGCTCCTCGAAAAATCCGTCCTCTACCGGAACCTCTACGAGCTGCAGTTCCACCACCACGAGGCGCCGGCAGCCGCCGGAATCTAAAAGGGACAGCACAGGCCCGCGATAAGCGGGCACCAATAGCACGGAATGGCGAAGAAGCCCCAACGGGGCTCGATCCCCTAGCCCAGGGCAAGCGCCAGCGCCGCCCTGGGTCTTGGACCAGTATGCGACCCTGCCCTGTAGGGGCAGCATCCTAAAACGTCAGCGCCATTCGGCACTCACTGCCCGCGGGGGATCTTCCTCGCCACGCCAGGGGGAATCTGGGACAGTGGCTGGCATGCCACATCGCCCACCAAAAAAGTCCAAGCGCGCCTTGGCGCAGTCCGCTGCGCCCGACCGGGTCGGCCAGCGCGAGTCCCAACGTCTCCAGGAAATGGCGACGCGCTCGACGCTGGCAAGGTTCCAGAATCGCAAGTCGGAAAAGAAGTGAGCGAGATGCCTGCCCTGGGCTCGCGGAGCCGGCTGGAGATCTTGCGTCAGACGACGCCGGGATTGTATTTGGATGGCGGCCCGCTCGGGGAGATTTTGCTGCCCCGCCGATACGTGCCGGCCGAGCTGGGACGGGACCTGGACGTCTTTATCTACCGGGATTCCGAGGACCGCCTGGTGGCGACGACCGAGACGCCGCTGGCAATGCCCGGCGAGTTTGCGTGCCTGCGGATTCAGGAGGTGAAGCCGAGCCTGGGCGCGTTTCTGGACTGGGGGCTTGCGAAGGACCTCCTGCTGCCGCGGCGCGAGCAGGTCACGTTTTCCCGGGAGGGCGCGCTGGTCGTCGTGCGGGTTTTTATAGATGAAAAGTCCGACCGGATCGTGGCGAGCGAGCGAATCGACCGATGGCTGAACCTAACCCCGCCGGAATACGCCAAGGATCAGGAGGTGAAAATCCTGGTGGCGCGCGAGACGCCGCTCGGCTACAGCGCGATCATCGAAAATGCGCATGTCGGGCTGCTGTACCGGACGGACCTCGCCAGTCCCCTCCGCATCGGGGAGGTGCTCACCGCGTTTGTGCGGGCGGTCCGCCCGGATGGCAAAATCGATTTGGCGCTCGACCGGGCCGGGTTTTCACGGGTGAAGCCGCTTGCCGAACAAATCCTGGAAACGCTGCGGGCGGGCGGCGGACGGCTCGCTCTCCACGACGGCAGCACGCCGGCCGAGATCCGCGATGCCTTCGGGGTCAGCAAAAAGGCGTTTAAGCAGGCGGTCGGGGTCCTCTACCGGAAAAAGCTTCTCGTGATCGAAGCCGACGGGATCCGCCTGGGTGGCCCGGCGGGGCCGCAGAGGTAGGGCTGGAAATCCTGCGGTCATCGGTTACGTTGCTGCCTCTTCCATGCCCAGCGTCCACATTAAAACCTACGGCTGCCAGATGAACGAGCGCGATTCCGAGCAGGTCGCGCGCATGCTCGGCGAGCGCGGATACCGGATGACCGATGTCGAATCCGATGCGGATGTCATCCTTCTGAACACGTGCAGCGTGCGCGACATGGCCGAGCAGAAGGCGATCGGGAAGATGGGGATGCTGCGGAAGCTTCGCGTAGCTCGGCCGCACCTCGTGCTCGGCTACCTCGGGTGCATGGCGCAGGCCCGCGGGGAGGCGCTCGTGGGCACGTCACCGCATATCGATCTCGTCGTCGGCACGCAAAAATTCCACCGCGTGGCCGACTACGTGGACGATCTTCTCCGGCGGCGGATCGAGGCCCGGATCGACGACGAGCGGCTGCCGATCGTGGACGTCGACGAGGAGGCCGGCTCGCAGGAGACGATCCGCGACCAGGAGGTCGCGCCCGGCCAGTGCACGGCGTTCGTGTCGATCATGCAGGGCTGCAACATGCACTG
>JBGTAT010000257.1:0-5406 GCA_041749755.1 Terrimicrobiaceae bacterium
GAGCTGCTCGGGAAGCCGGTCAAGTTCCTCGACGACTGCGTCGGGCCGGCCGTCGAGGCCGCCTGCGCGGCGGTCCAGCCGGGCGAGGTCGTCCTGCTCGAAAACCTTCGGTTCCACCTCGAGGAGGAGGGGAAGCGGAAAAATGCAGACGGGACGTCCACGAAGGCGGACCCCGACAAGGTCGCCGCGTTCCGCGCGAGCCTTTCGAAGCTCGGCGACGTCTTTGTGAGCGATGCCTTCGGGACCGCCCACCGCGCGCACTCGTCGGTCGTCGGCGTCGCGCTGCCGGAAAAGGTCGCCGGCTTCCTCATGCAGAAGGAGCTCGATGCGTTTGCCGCCGTGCTCGACCACCCGAAGCGCCCGCTGCTCGCAATCCTCGGCGGGGCCAAGGTCGCCGACAAGATCCCGCTCATCAGCAACCTGCTCGATAAGGCGGACGAGATCATCATCGGCGGCGGGATGGCCTACACGTTCAAGAAGGAAATCAGCGGGATGCCGATCGGCAATAGCCTGTTCGACCCGGAGGGCGCGAAGCTCGTCGCCGATCTGATGGCCAAGGCCAAGGAGAAGGGCGTGCAAATCCACCTCCCGGTCGACTTCGTCTGCGCGGACAAGTTTGCGCCGGATGCGGAGATCCTGGCATCCGACGACACCGCCGGGATTCCGGACGGCTGGATGGGGCTCGACGTCGGCCCGAAGAGCCGCGCCCTCTTTGCCGAGGTCATCGCCCGCGCCAAGACGATCATCTGGAACGGCCCGGCCGGGGTTTTTGAGTTTGACCGCTTTGCCGAGGGCACCAAGAGCATGGCCGATGCCGTTGCGGCCGCCACCGCCGCAGGCGCGATCAGCGTGGTCGGAGGCGGGGATACCGCCACCGCCGCGAAAAAGTTCAAGGTCGCCGACAAGGTCAGCCACTGCTCGACCGGCGGCGGCGCCTCGCTCGAACTCCTCGAGGGCAAGTCTCTCCCGGGAGTCGCCGCGCTGGACGAAAAGTAAGGCCCGCATCGGTCATCGGATGCGCGGGGAGGACCTCCTCCCCGGCATCCGGGGATGGCCATATCTGGACCCATGGAACGCTCCTACGACAAAGCCTACTTTGACCGCTGGTACCGCTCCTCACAGCGGGTGACCACCCGGGCCGCCTTGATCCGCAAGGCGACCTTGGCGATCGCCATGGCCGAATATTACCTGGAGCGCCCGATCCGGACCGTCATCGATGTCGGCTGCGGCGAAGGCCAATGGCAGCCGGTCCTCAAACGCCTCCGCCCGGCAGCTCGCTACACGGGAATCGATCCCAGCCCTTATGCGATCCGCCGGTTCGGACGGCGGCGCCATCTGGTCGAGGGATCGTTCGGAAACCTTCCCAAGCTGCCAGCGTCGTACGACCTCCTCATCTGCAGCGACAGCCTCTATTACGTCCCGGATGACGAGCTGCTCATCGGGCTGCAGATCCTGGTCGAGCACCTCGACGGCATGGCCTTCCTCGAGGCGTACCCATCAACCACCGAACTCACCGGCGACACGGAGGGCGTGCATCCTCGAAGCGCGGCACATTACCGGAAAATCTTCCGCCACGCCGGCCTCGTCCCGTGCGGATCCCACTGCTACGTCTCGCCATCCCTCCGCGACTGCGTCACCGAACTCGAGCGCGGCGGGTAAGGGGCAGACCGCCTGCCAGGGAGTCGGACTCGTCGGACAAATCGCCGGGGGGCCTGCGCAGGGGTCGCCTTATTTCTGTTCCGGGCATGGGATTGGTGGTAAACCCGGATCCATGGATGCACCGGATCACGACTCCCTCGATCCCACGGACGAAGAAATTGCGCTGACCGCGTACCGGCTCTGGCTTCAAGAAGGATGTCCGCACGGGCGAGACAAGGACCACTGGCTCCAGGCGCGGGAGCACCTGCTTGCCGGAAAAACAAAGGTGCCCAAGCCCGGACCGGGCGAGCCGGCGGCGCCTCGCCGCAGCAGGAAAAAAGGATTGGGCGCCTGGAGCACGCTCACCTCGCCCGCGGAGCTGCGCCGGCTGAATCTCGGCTGGTACTACAACTGGCGGCCGACTCAGAAAATTGTGGCGGTGCCCGGGGTGGAATACGTCCCGATGTTTTGGGGGGCCACGGACGTGACACCGGAGAACCTGGCGGCGGTTGAGCAGAGCGAGGCGACCCATGTGCTCGGGTTCAACGAGCCCGACATGGTCGGCCAAGCAAACCTGACCGCGGAGGAATGCCTCGCGCTGTGGCCAAAATTGACGGAGCTCAAGCAGCGCCTCGGAAGCCCGGCTCCCGCGGTTTCGACCTGGCTCGATTCCTTCGTCCCCGAAGCCAAGCGGCGCGGGCTGCGTATCGACTTTGTCTGCGTCCACATGTACCCGGATATCAGCGACCCGGCTGCGGTCGACAGGATCGCCGCGATGATCGACGACGCGCACCGGAAATACGAGCTCCCGATCTGGTTCACCGAATGCGGCGCGGCCGATGTGAGCGCCTGGCGGCAGCCGCAGATCCATAAGCCCACCCCCGAGACGACAGAAAACTTTTTGCGCAACCTCCTCGCCCTGCTCGAAAGCCTGCCGTATGTCGAGCGCTACGCCTGGTTCGCCGACCGGGCGGACGACGAGTACTCGCTCGGATCGATCTTTGACCCCCGCGCACACCGGCTCACCCGGATCGGGAAAATTTTTCGCGACGCCGCGTGAGCAGGCCGCCGGTGCACCATTCTATTCCCGGAGTTTTGAGATCTCGGCCGAGCCGTCCTTGCCGAGCACGATGAGGAAGTCGTGGAATTCCTTGAGCGTGCTTCGGTGGCCGATGCTGACGAACGAAATCCCCTCGGCCTGGAGGTTTTGGTAGAGCAGGCGCTCGTTTGGTTCGTCCAGCGCGCTGGTGGCCTCATCGAGAAACGCGATCGCCGGCCGGTTCAGGAAGATCCGGGCAAACGAGATCCGCTGCTGCTCGCCGAGCGAGAGGATATTCGTCCAGTCCTCCGTGCGCCCGAGGTCGCCCTCCACCCGATCGAGCACGTCCGAGAGATGGACCTTTTTCAGCGCATCAACGATCAGCGGGTCGTCGGCAGCATCCGGGCTGCGCGGGTACACGAGCTGATCGCGCAGGCTTCCCTGCAGGAGGTACGGGCGCTGCGGGAGGAAGATGAGGCGGTTGATATTGGGGCGTTCGATGGTTCCGTTTCCACACTGCCACAGGCCGGCGATCGTGCGCAGCAGCGAGCTCTTCCCGGTTCCGCTCTCGCCCATGATCAGCGCGCTCCGGCCGGGCGGAAGCGTGAAGCTCAGCTTCCGGGTCAGGGTTTTTTCGCGGTTCGGAGTCTCGATGGTCAGGTCGTTTAGGCGGAGCCCGCGCGTGCTCTCGCTGACCCCGATCCCCGGGTCCTCATTGGCATGGAAGTCCTCGATGTCGTACTCGTCGAGCTCATCCCACAAATCGCCGAGACGTTGGATCGAGGCGGCAAACGTGCTGAGCCCCTCAAACTGCGAGACGATGACGCTCAGCGCCATGAGGACCGCCGCGAACGCCCCCTGCGCCTGGGTCACGACCCCGTACTCGATCTTGCCCTGCATGAACATCGGGCCGACGACCAGCAGCGGAACGATCAGCGCGATGTAGTTGTAGCCGTGCGTGAAAAACCCGAGCGTCCGGTTCCAGCCGATGATCCGCAGCGTGTTGTCAACGACCTGGCCGAACCGGCTCATCAGGTCGTGCTGCTCGCGCTTTTCCCCTCGGAAAAATGCGATGCTCTCGGCGTTGTCCCGGACCCGGACGAGGGCATATCGAAAATCCGCCTCCTTCTGGTTCTGCAAAAAATGCATGCCGACGAGCCGCTTGCCGATGAGGATCGAGAGGACGGTGCCCGCCCCCGCATAAACGAAAAGCACGAGCGGAAGCTTCCACGAGATGGAAAAGAGCACGCCCATAAACGCAAACAGGGTCACCCCGGAGTTGATGAGCGTGAGCAGGTACCCGAGCGCTCCGGTGGTAAACGACCGGACGTCCTCGGAAATTCTCTGGTCCGGGTTATCCACCCGCTCGGCCATGCGCAGCCGGTAGTAGGCGCGGTTGAAAAAGAACCGGCTCACCAGGATGTTCGTCATCCAGAGCCGCCAAAGCAGGGCCAGTCGCTCGGCGCAAAACCTGTAGAAGACGCCGACGGGAACTGCGAGAAGAAAGGTGGCGAGATAGACACCCAAGTTGCGATAGAACCCGACGCTGTCCCGCTGCGCGAGGGACGTGATGAAATTTCTACCGGCGTAGCTGACGATCACCTGCACGACCCCGACGAGCGCGCTGAGCACGAGGAGGAGGATGACAAACGTCCGCGTCTCATGGCGCGTTCCGTAGAGGAAAAATGCCTTCGCCAGCTGGCCGAATCGACGCAGGATCACCAGGCGGCGCGTCCTCTCGCCATCCGGGGGGGTGTCGGCATCCGATCGGCCACTCATCGACGAGTATTATCGCCGATTGCGCGCCCGATGGCGACGCAATTTAGAGGTTCGAACACTCCGACCGCAACGCGTGGCTACTTTGTGCGGACGACGAGCACGCGGCGGTCGAGTTGCTTCTGGGCTTCCGAACCGTCCGGATACGCCGGGAAGTTTTCCCCGTATCCGTGCGCGGTGAGCAGGCTGGCGGGAATTCCGTAGCGCTGGGTGAGCTCCTCAAACACCCTCTTGGCGCGGGCCGCAGAGAGGGCCATGTTATACTCATCTGTACCCTCGGTGCTGGTATGCCCCTCGATGTCAAATTGGGTTCCGGGCTCCTCCTTGCTGATCGCCAGGATGATCCGGGCCACCTCTTCGAGCGCTGCCCGCGATTCCTGGTCGAGCAGGGCATTTGTCTCAACCTCAAAAAGCACCGGCAACGTCACGTAGGTGAGCTCCTGGGTTTTTCCCTCATTCTCCACCACGACCACGCTGCGCTCCATGTTATAGACCCGGCGCGGAGGGGTGGTCTCGACCACAGTGACCGTCTCGGCTGCTGGCGACTGCCTTTCGACAACGACGACCTGCGGGCGGACAGACAGCTGGCGTCGCACGACCTCGCGGTCAATCGTTCGGACCACTGCGTTAGCCGCGTTCACGGGGATCCTCACGACATCCTCGATCAGGGCATATGCAGACGGGCTCATCAGGCTGATGAAGGGGATAACAAAAATGGCGGCTTTTACGCACGCAGGGGATTTCAGGATTAATTTCATGAGCGCAGACTACCTCCATCGCTCGCGCCCCCCCAATGGGGTGTTACCCCACTGCATCCGCCAGCAGGGTGCCGGCGAGCAGGTCGGCGCATCCGCCGGGGGAGAGGTTGCGTCGGATGAACTCCCGGTGCAGCTCATCCGCCCGCGCGAACCATCCGTCACCGGAGCATCCGCCGGCGGCAAGAAAACCGGCGG
>JBGTAT010000258.1:0-4958 GCA_041749755.1 Terrimicrobiaceae bacterium
GCCGCTCGTCCGCGCGGTCTCGGTGCTCACGAACCAGCGACACTTCGGCGGCGAGGTCGCCCGCCTGCCGGAGATCCGCCGCCGCGTCGGCAAACCGGTCCTGCGGAAAGATTTTTTCCTCGACGAGTACCAGGTCCGCGAGGCCCGGGCGTTCGGAGCCGACGCGGTCCTATTGATGGCAAACGTCCTCGATGCGGCCCGCCTGAACGGGTTTTACCAGCTGGCCCGCGAGCTTGGGATGGAGGCGCTTTTTGAGGTCCACACGGAGGAGGAAATCGACACCCTTCCCGCGGACGCCCGGATTGTCGGGATCAACAGCCGGAAGTTTAAGTCGCAGTCCGGGTTCGTCGCAGCCGGCGGCTCATCGGAGAAGGATTTCAGCCTCGACCTGGGGGTTTTTGCGCTCGCGGAAAAGCTGCCTGGAACCTGCCTGAGGGTAGCGGAGAGCGGGATCAGCCCGGAATCCCTCCCTGATGTGCAAGGCCGTTTTCACGCGGCCCTCGTCGGCACGTCCCTATTGCGCGACCCGCGCGGCGTCCGGCACTGCCTCGCTGGTTTTGAAGAGGCTGCCGGGCTTCGCTAAGGCAACTCCTCAGCGCCGCTCGATCGCCAGCGGGCGCAGCGTGCCCCCCTCGTGCCACTCGCCGGGAATAAGAACCTTCCTCGGATGCCGGGGCACGCCGATCTCGTTTCGGCTGAGCTGCCCGATCAGCAAATCGACCGCCGCCGCGCCGATGAGCGCGTGGTTTTCCCGAACGCCGCTCCAATTTTCCACATCATCGACGACATTCAGGTTGACGAGCCCGCAATCGCCCGGGATCGACCGGCCGACCTGCTCGACCCACTCGCGCACGACCGGGTTGATCGAAAGAATCGCGTCCGGCCGGTGGGTATCCATCCACCGGTCGAATGCGGGCGGACGTCCCTCCTTGAACCGGTCGAGGAAGAGGATCGGGATGCGCTGGGATTCCGGGAACTGCGACTGCTCGACGAGGAATGCCGCCTGCGTGCGCCCTTCGGACTCGCGATCGAGATACCGGCTGTAGATAAATCCCACCCGCGAGTACCCGCGCTGCACGACCGACTGGAACGCGAGCCGCAGGTTGAAGTAAAAATCCCTGTCGGCAATCGGAAACCCCTGAGGATAGAACCTCGACGCGGTGGCAGGCAAGGCTCCCGGGCTCACCTGGTTCCCGCTCCCGATCAGTGCGATCACGCAGTCCGACCATTCCTCGAGAAGAAATTGCTGGTGGAGCATCAGCGGCAGGATCACACCGAAAATCCCTTTTTGCCGCAGGACGGCGGAGACCCGACCCACCTCGGCACCGCTCGTGTTGGCATTCCCTCCGATCGGGATCTCCTCCAGGCGGAACCCGCGCGCCTCACAGCGCTCCCGCGCCCCGCTCAAATATCCCCTCAGCCAGGGAAATTCCTGCCAGCACGAGGCGTTTGGGTAGTCGTTAAGCCACGCCAAGCTCGACTGCATTGCCGTCGGCCGACTCGAGCGCGCCTGCGCCTGGTACATGGCCACCAAGGGATTCGGTCGGTAGCCCTCCCGCTTTGCAATCTCCTGAATGCGCTCGCGCGTGTGCAAGGGGATTGTTGGGTGGTTGCGCAGGGCGCGGGATACCGTCGCTTTGTGAACACCCGCCAGCTTTGCGATGTGTTCCAGGGAGATGCGTTGAAGTTTCATGACGGCAACTAACTCCCCTATCGGTCAGGAGCGCGCTCTGCAAGCTTTCTGTTGCATGCCGTTGCGTGCAAATTTTTTCGCTTTGATCCCATCCGGCACCTGTGCAAAGTCGCCGACTATGTCAAAACCGGAAGAGCAGATCCTCGTCATCAAGCGCGAACTATTCGACCAGATCGGAAGCTTCCAGGGCCTCTGCCCGGATGTCGACCGGTACCTCCCGATTTTCCTCCGGAAAGAAAACAACTTTTTTGTGGCGAGGTCGGCGGCCGAGGACGATCCCTCGCTCAAGCAACTCATCCCGTACGCGGTCTTTCGCCACGGCGGTAAAATCCTCCACTACACCCGCGGGGCCAAGTCGGGAGAAAAGCGCCTGGTTGCCAAGGCGTCGATCGGGATCGGCGGGCACATCAACGATACCGACGAGAGCATGTTTTCGTTCGACCAATCGACCTACCACAACGCCGTGCGCCGCGAAATTTCCGAGGAGCTCCGGCTGGGCGGCGGGTTCTCGGAGCGCGCCGTTGCGCTCCTCAACGACGACTCTTCGGAAGTCGGTCGCGTTCACCTCGGGGTCGTCCACATCGTCGACCTGGAAAATGCGGACGTCTCGGCCGGCGAAAAGGCGATTGCCGAGCTCGGGTTTTCAACGCCGGCGGAACTCCTCGCGCGGCGGGACGCGTTTGAAACGTGGTCGCAGATCGTTCTCGACGGTCTGGATAGCTTGGGCTGACCTCTTCAGGCAAGAGCCTGCGGCTCCAGGCAAGCCGGCGAGAAGGCGGCGACCTGATCCAGAATGATATCGGCAAACCCGGGATCTGTCCCGATGGCGCTCCCGTAGTAAAGCTTCCTGCCGCGGAGGAGGTGAGGGTTGTGGTGAAAGACGTCCGCTTCGCTGGCCGCCTGCCCCGGCTCCTCGGCGATGCCGAGCAGGACCGGGATGTCTTGGAAGCTATGCAGGCCGTCAGAGATGAAAAACGGGACGACGACGACATGGGGCTGCGTCGTGAACTGGTCCCACTCCTTGATGAGCGGAGGTTCCTCCATGTAGGTCGCCAGAACTTCGGCGTAGCGGCCGGTCTGCAAGATCCGCTCGACCTGAAGTTTGGCGGCCACCGCCGAGTTGTCATTCAGGCTCGTGCCGTGGCCGACGATGAGCAGGCTGGTTTCTGCCGGAGGCGCATCGGGCGCGACCTCCGCCGCCTCGCGCATGAGGAGGTCGGTCATGCGCGGATGGCTCCCCGCAGGATCGCAATAAAAAATCCTGCGTCCGTCGCGCTCGGTGATGCTCCCGCCCAGCTCCATCTCGCGGGGAATGATCGTGCGCGTGAAATACCCCTCGCTGATAAAATTCGGAACGACAAAAACCTCCCGGCTGTCCACCATCCGCAGCACCTCGCGATACGAGGGCTCCTCCTTCCAAAAGCATGAGACGACCTCGGCGAAGATCCCGCGGCGGCGGATCTCGTCGGCATGCTGGAGCGTGGGCGTGCTGGAGTCGGGGTTCAGCGAAGACCCGTGGCCGACCAGTATGAGGGCAGAGTTTTTGTAGCGGTTCATTCCAGAAGCCCGGCGCAGACTTTTGCAGCGTCGAAGTGCTCCTTTGCATACGCGCGGGCCGCCGCGCTGTGATGCAGGTAATTTGAAGAAACCTTGCCCAGAGCCTCGGCCGCCTCCTCCGGAGTGCTGAACGCCAGCACCCCGTCGCCGGACGGCAGGTGGTCGGTCCAGCCGGTGTCCTGCACGACGACCGGCTTGCCCGCCGCCAGGTAGCAGGCGCTGCGGCAGCTGAACCACCCGCTCCGCGAACGCACATAGCCATTTTTTGCGATGCTCCACTCGCCTTTGGAGTTGGTGAGAAAGTCGTGGTAGCTCGCGTAGTCGGGGATATGGATATCCGGCTCGATGATCTCCCAGCCCTTCCCAGCCAGCATCGCGGTCGGCCGGCTCTGCCCGACCCCCTGGCCCATCGCCAGCACAAATTTTTCATCGGTGAGCCCGGGGAGGTCGAGGAAGCGGGAAAATTCGAGGTCCTTCTGCCCGTACGTCTGCCCCTCGTATTCTTTGGGCGCGTAGCTCGCCCAGTTCATCACCGTCGTCCACGCGTCCGCGGCGATGTGGCCGGATCCGGCGGGCATCAGGGTTTTTTCCCACCAGTCGAGGGTGATCGGCTGCACGGTCGGCCGCCACTGCAGCCCGCACGCGGGGACCAGGCAGCCCGGCTGGCCGATGTTCATTCCGAACGAATAGTGCCGCTCGTGCTGCCGGATCCGCTGCGCATACTCGGACTCCGGGGCAGCGGCCAGGCTGATGTGCGTAAACATCGGATCGCCATCGAGGAACAGCTTGAGCGGGATGGCGGCCGTCGGCTCGCGCAGCCAGCAGGCCCCCGAGACATTGGCCAGCACGTCGGCCGAGGCCAGGATGCTCTCCGCCTCGTGCGAGCCAGAGGGGCCGTGGTAGGTGTCGTCCGCCCCGTTCCGGTAGATCCAGCGGTCGCCCATGTCAAACTCTCGCATCACCCGGCCGAGGTAGCCGGTATTGTGCGAGCAGTCGGCGCTGGGCTCCTGCTTCACCGGGTCATACGCCCACGCCGACGTATCCTCCAAATACCAGACGTCGTGGCCGAGCGCTTGGAATCCGAGCACGTACTGCATGTAGTCCCAGGTGACCCCGCCAAATGCGTATTGGCCGATCAGGCCGGTGACGATGATCCTCATCCGCCACGCATAGCGCATCCCCCCGCCGCGCAACGAGCATTCTTTTTCAGGCAGCCGCGGTCGGGAGCGGGCGCACGGGCGACGTGTTGAGCGGGCGGACCCGCTCGTAGATCCCGGGCGCGACCTCGGGCTGCTTCGCATACGCCATCGCAAACATCTCGAGCCGGGCGTCGATGTTGTCCACAAAATGGAGGGCGACCGCCTCGGGGGTTTTCGGCTCGACCGGCGAGCCGAACTGGAGCTCTCCATGGTGCGCCGCAACCAAGTGGAGGAGGTGGAGGCGGACGTCGTCTGTCGCCGGGGCCAGGGATTTCCATTCTTCGAGGGGAAGCTTGCGCCAGAGCGCGTTCACCAGCTCGATTCCGATGCTGATGTGGCCGAGCATCTCGCCGCGCAGCTGGCGCGGGATCTCAAACCCGAGCTCCGGCGGACACATCTCCCAGAGCTTTCCCGTGTCGTGAAAGAGGACCCCCGACAAAAGCAGGTCGCGGTTGAGGTGCGGATACACGCCGCACAGCGCGCCGGCCGCGCGCATCATCTGCGCGGTG
>JBGTAT010000259.1:0-9221 GCA_041749755.1 Terrimicrobiaceae bacterium
CGCTGCCGCAACGCCCGCCCCGAAGGCGCCGCCCATGCCACCAGGCATCGTGCTTGACCCGGCCGACGCCGAAGAAATTTTTGTGCTGACGACCCGGGGAACCCCGGTCACGATCAAATAGATATCAACCATGACCATTCAGCCGCTCGAATTTGAAAAGCCGATCCTGGAGCTGGAAGCCAAGCTCGAGGAGCTGAAGCGCCACCTGGCGGACCGCGACATCGACATGGACGCCGAGGTGCGCAGGATGCAGGAGAAGATCGATGCCACTCGGGTCGAAATTTACGGCCGCCTCACCGCGTGGCAGCGGGTCCAGATCGCCCGGCATACCGCCCGCCCGTTTTTCCTCGACTACGTCGGCAGCGCGTTCACCGATTTTGTGGAGCTCAAGGGGGATCGCCTTTTCGGCGATGATGCGTCGATGCCCGGCGGGTTTGCGCGGATTGACGGGACCCCGTGCGTCGTCATCGGGCAGCAGAAGGGCCGGGACGTGAAGGAAAACCTCCTCCGCAATTTTGGCAGCCCGCATCCCGAGGGATACCGGAAGGCGCTCCGCCTGATGCGCCTGGGCGAAAAGTTCGGTTTTCCGGTCGTCGCACTCATCGACACGCCAGGGGCTTACCCGGGAGTCGGCGCTGAGGAGCGCCACATCGCGGAGGCGATCGCGGTCAACATTCGGGAAATGATGGTCCTCCGCACGCCGGTTGTCGCCGTCGTCATCGGCGAGGGCGGGTCAGGCGGGGCGCTCGGCATCGGGGTCGCCGACCGCGTCCTGATGCTCGAGAACGCCTACTACTCGGTGATCAGCCCGGAAGGCTGCGCCGCGATCCTTTGGAAGCACCGCAAGCACGCCCCTGAGGCGGCCGAGGCTCTCAAGCTGAATGCCCGCTCGCTGACCGAGATGGGCCTGGTGGATGGCGTCATACCGGAGCCGCTGGGCGGCGCGCACCGGAATCCGGCGGTCGCATCGGAAAATCTCCGCGCCGCCGTCACGGCTGCGCTCCGCGAAATCGTGAAGGTTCCCATCGATAAGTTGGTCCGGCAGCGGTATGAAAAATTCCGGAAAATGGGTGTCTTTCAGGAATAGTCGTTGTGAAGATCATCGATCGCACGGTCGGACTCGGCGTCCTTCTCACCACATTTTTCGGCGTCCTCGTCCTGAGCCTGGTCCTGGTTCTGGGCAACATCTTCAAGGAACTCCTCGACATCCTGATCAACAACCCGGACGTCCCGATCTCGACGGTCCTGGCGTTCATCGCGCTCGTCCTGCCGTTCTCGCTGACGTTCACGATCCCGTGGGGGTTCCTGACCTCGCTGCTGCTGGTTTTCGGGAGGATGTCTGCGGACAACGAGCTGATCGCGCTGAAGTCGAACGGGGTGAGCGTGCCGCGCATCTGCGTTCCGGTCTTCGTGCTGGCTGTGGCGCTGACCCTGACCTGCTTCTGGATCAACATTGATGTGGCTCCGCGCGCCGAGCAGGCGATGACGCGGGCGGTGATGGATATTGCCACGAGCAACCCGGCGTCCCTCTTCCGCGCCGACGAGATCGTGGACAAGTTCCCCGACCGGCGGGTTTATGTCGGCCGCAAGGAAGGCGACCGCCTGTTCAACATCATCGTCTTCGAGCTCGACGATGCGTTTGTGCCCAAGCAGATGATCTACGCGAGGGAAGGGGTGCTGAGCCCCGACCCGGAAAATTCCCGGCTCCTCCTGCGCCTGTTTAATGCGCGCTTCGAGCAGCGGGACGATAAGGACCCGCGCGATGTCCACAAAATCCAGCAGGGGATCGTCATGGAGGAAGGGGTCTTCCCGATCTCACTCGCCAAGTTTTTTGCGGAATACCAGGGGACCCGGCGGTTGAGCTCCTACACGCTCCCCGAGCTCATCGACTTTTTGGCCAAGGGGGCCGGCAAGCGCGAGACCGAGGCCCTTGTCGAGCTCAACAAACGGTTCTCTGTGTCGCTCGCCTGCGCGGCCTTCGTCCTGATCGCGGTGCCGCTCGGGATCACGACCCACCGGAAGGAGACGTCGGTCGGGTTCGCGCTCAGCCTCGTCATCGCCTTCACGTACTTCTTTTTCATCATCATGGCCGACACGTTCCGGAACAATCCGGCCGCCTTTCCGGCCGTGCTGATCTGGATCCCGAACATCCTCTTTTTCGGGCTCGGCTCGTTTCTCTTTGTGCGCCTCTCCAAGCGGTAATGAAACCATTTTTTAGCCTCGCGATCCGCGCCGTCTTCCTCCTGGTGGTCGCGGCCCTGCTGCTGGCCGGCGGCGTGCTGGCCTGGTTCAGCTCGTGGCGTGCCGACCGCCTCTCCCACCTCCACGGTGCCTCGACGTTGGCCGACACTTCGGCCGGAAAAGTGGAATTCGTTCAGTCCGGGGATGGCCCGGCAGTTTTGGTTTTTCACGCGGCGCCGGGCGGGTTCGACCAGGCCATGCTTTTCGGAAGCGCATTGGAGGAGGCTGGTTTCCAGGTGATCGCCCCCTCCCGCCCCGGCTACCTTCGCACGCCGCTGGCGACCGGGATGACGCCGGAGAAGCAGGCGGATGCGATGGCCGCGCTCCTTGATTCCCTGAGCATCGGCAGCGTAGCCGTGGTGGGGGTTTCGTCCGGGGCGCCGGCCGCCGTGGAATTTGCCCGGAGGTATCCGGGACGCGCGTGGGCGATGGTTTTGATTTCTCCGGTCACAAAGAGGCTTGCCTGGCAGGTGACGGATGTTCCGCTCCCTCTCGCCGTTAACGAGCTCATGACCGGCGATGTGGGATCCTGGCTGCTCGGCGAGGTGGCTGAGCGGGATCCGGCCAAGGCCTTGGGAGGAGCCTTTGACCTGGCGCAGGTGGGCGACCCGGCCGCCCGTGACGAATGGGTTCGCGCGGTGATCGATCGGCCGTCGCAGGTTGCATGGTTCCGGGATCTTGTCAGCACGCTGGCACCGATCAGCGCCCGCGAGACCGGCTTGAGAAACGACCTCCTCCAGCTCCGCGCGCTGGCCCCCGTCCGTTACGAGGACCTTGCCCTGCCGGTGCTTCTGATCCACGGGGCTGAGGACAAATGGATCCCCGTCGCCGACGTGCAGGAAGTCGCCAAGCGGCTTCCCCAAGCCACTCTTCTGGACATTCCGGGCACCGGGCACATCGTGCCGTTGGGGCCCGCCAGCGAGGACCTCAACGCCGGGATGCTCAAGTTCCTGAGCCGCTTCCACGCCGGGCACGGGGCGCCCTGAGGGCATCGAGCCTGCTGAGCGAGCGAAGCTCTATTCCCGGAGGCGCATCTCCGAAAGTTGCACGCCTGTCAGGCGCAGGGCATCCGGGTTTGGATTTCCGCCTTCAGGCGGCTGGCGAGCGGGGCGGCAACCAAAAAATCACCGCCTGAAGGCGGAACTCCAAACAAGCTCTCCCAAGGCGGAGCCCGCTTTTGCAACTTTCGGAGATGCGCCCTATTCCCGGAGAAGCCGGCGGGCCCAGAGGTCGTGGTTGTCGCGTGCGTTGATGGCGCGCAGGATCCCGGACTTATCGAGAACAAATACGGTGGGCAGCGAGTTGATTCCGAGCGGGCGGGCGGCTGCATTATCCCAGCCCAGGCCATCAAAGTTCGTCGGCCAGGCCTCGATCTGAAACTCCTTCATCCTTTGGGCCAGCGCCTTTTTGTTGGTGTCCAGGCTGACCGTTGCGATTGAGAGCTCCGTCTGCGGAAGCTTGTCCATCGCGCGGCGGAACCCCTCCATCCACATCAGGCAGTGCGGGGATTCGGCCGACCAGAACACGATGATGACCACCTTCCCCTTTTGGGCGGACGTGCTGAACGAGCCGCCTTGGATCGTAGAAAACTTGAGGTCGAGCGGCCTGTCGAGCAGGTTCAAGCGCACCAGGTCATCTGCGATCCGGCGGTTGAGAGCGTCCTCTTTGGACAGGTCTTTGGCCTCGTTAAGCAGCTTGCGCTTGAGCGCTGGATCGCTGTCGCAGATCGTGGCCGCCTCGACGAGGAGGCGCGGGCTGCGGCGGTCGGCGGGATACTTGTTGACAAAGTTTCTGGCGGCCGAGACCAGCGAGTCGCGCATTTCCGTCTCGCGTCCGAGCAGGCTCTGCATGTAGAGCGAAACCCGGCGGAAGCCGGCGTCAGCGCGCTTTTCGGCTGGGATGCCCGGTGCCTTTTCGAGGTCGGCGAGGATCCTCATCGATTCGTCGACCTGCTGCTGCAGGCCATCCATCTTGCCCTGCGCGGCCAGGATCGCCGCCAGGCGGAGCCGGGCATCCCAGGCTCGCGGGTCGTTCGGATATTTGGAGAGAAATTCCTCCAGAAGCGCGCGGTGCCGGAGAAAATGTGTGCGGGCCTGCATCTGCGCCTCCTCGCGCGACTTCGGAGATTTTCCGGGTCCGGCATCGAGGGCGACGATAGCCGACCATTCGTCGTCAACGCCGGCGAGGACGGTCAGGGGGAGGAGGAGAAGAAGGAGAAGGGATTTCATAATTCGGGAAGTCGGATGGTGGTGAAGATCGCGCGGTGGTCGCTCGCCTGGTCCCAGCCGCTTTCGCCGCTGATCCCGCTGCGGGCCATATCGATGTGCGGCCAAAGAGTAGGGCTTGCGAGGATGTAGTCGAGACGCGAATAGATGTCCGCCTCCTGCCAATAGTGGGTCCAGCGCTCGCCGTTGCGATCCTCCAGCGGGAGGGGGCGCATAAAATCCGGAGTGCCCGGGCTCCCGATGAGAAGCTTGATCGGATATTCGTTTTTATTGTCGTTGAGGTCGCCGAAGAGGAGAACCTTTTCGTGCGGGCTGGCGGAGAGGATCGATTCCAAGTGACGCCGGATATGCCAGGCTTCCTTTGCCCGGAGGGTCCGCTCCTCGACGCCGGGAGACGGGCGGCGGGATTTCAGATGGGCTCCGACAAACCGGATTACTCCGGAATTTTTCGGCTGGATTGAAACGTCCAGGATTCCTCGCCCGACCCGGTGCTGCGAGTTCTCCATTTCGAAGGGGATGTTGTCCTGGGAATTCCTAGAGACGATCGGATGCTGGCTCAGAAGGGCGATGTGGCGGTCGGGATCCGCGCCGCGAACCCATTCGCGATGCGGGTAGGCGAGCCCGGCCTGTCCGAGCCGCCGCTGCAAATCCGCCAGCATCTCCTCATCCCCGATCTCAATGACCCCGAGGACGTCGGGGCGAATCGTTCGGATGATCCCGATGGCGGCTGCGATCTCGGACTCCGGCTTGGGCGCGATGGGATCGACTTGATCCCCAACGACGCGCTCCATCCGGAGGTAGTTCTTCAGGTTGTACGACGCAAAGACAAGGTACTGAGCGGGAGCTGCCTCCAGCACGAGGGCCCAGACTGCGCAAGAGAGAAGGGCCCGGACGAACGCCTGAACCGCCGTCCCGGGTCCTATCAGCGTCACCGCGAGGGCCCTCAGGCCGGCTTGTGGGGCTGCTTGTCCGGGGCTTCTTTGACCTCGAGCTCGGCGGCGGACTTGTGAACCTCCCGCTCAAACTCATCCCGCGCCTTCTTAAACTCGCCCAGCGACTGCCCGATCCCGCGGGCCAGCTCAGGAAGCTTCTTCGCCCCGAAGAGGAGAACGACAATAACTAGGATAAATACGATTTCCGGCCATCCCGGCATTCCAAGTGCGAGCAGTGGATTGATCATGCGCAGAAACCTACACCGTGCCCGGCGGCGATGCCAGCAATTCCTTGCGCATCCCGCCCCGGGGCTTGATTCCCAAAAAAATATCCTTCACTCTCGGGGCAACCTTGAGCTCAGATCCCACACCTCCGGTCCGCATCCTCCTCCTCACCGCCAGCATGGGGGAGGGACACAACACGGCGGCGCGCAACATTCGCGAGGCCATTATGGCCGAACGTCCCGGCCGCGCAGAGGTCCTTGTGGCCGACCCCTACACGCGGACGAATCCGATTGTCAACCGACTTGTGCAAAGAGGCTACACGATGGCGATCAACCGGTACCCGCGCGCGTGGAAGGTCGTCTTCGAGATCCTGAGCAAAAGGGGCGTTGTCGAGGGGATGGGGCCGATGCTGGCCGAGCTCACCGCTGCGGTGCGCGGGCTCATCGCGGAATTCCGCCCGGATGTCATCGCCTCGACGTATCCGGTCTTCTCGTTTTTAAACGCGAAGATCCGGAAGGCCAACGCGGGTCAGAGGACCCCGTTTTACACGGTGATCACCGACTCGACGCAGATCAACTCCGCCTGGTACCGATGCCCGTGCGACGGATCGATTGTGGCCGACGAGTCCACCGCCCAGGTGCTCCTCAGCGACGGCGTGCCGCCGGAAAAGATCCACATCCTCGGGTTTCCGGTGGGCTTGGAGTTTGAAAGCCTGAAGCCGGCTTTGCCCGCGTCGCCCTGGCGCATCCTCTTTTTTCCCGGGGGGAAGTCGGCCCGGGCGGTCGCGACGCTCGAGCTGTTATCCGGGCTCGAGGGGGTTGAGATCGATGTGGTGACGGGGCGTCGCAAGGCGACATACGATGCGATCGCGGCAGCCGGCCTGCCGAGGCGGGGAACGCTGATCGGGTGGACCGACCAGATGCCGCAGCTCATGGCTTCGCACCATCTCTTTATCGGAAAGGCCGGAGGGGCGACGGTGCAGGAAGCCATCGCCGCCCAGATCCCGTTTCTGGTCAGCCATGTCGTTCCCGGCCAGGAGGAGGGGAATATTGCATTCATCGAGCAGACGGGGATCGGGGCGCTCGTGGCAAACTCGCCGGAGCAGATCCTGCATCACGTCAAGGGCGCGTTCGCAAATGGCGGAACGGTCTGGCATGCCTGGAGGAAAAATCTCTCTGTCCTGCAAAAGCCGTCTGCTTCCCGCGCGATCGCAAGGTTCCTGCTCGCCCGGGCGGATGCCCGGTAGCCGCGGCGCGCTCCATGTTGTAGCGTCGCTCTGTGAGCGTCGGAAGATGGCGCTCGAAATCATGCGGCGGTCTGTGCAGGCTGTCGGACTTTGAATCTTGAAACCGGAGGCATTCTCTAGGAACAAAGAGAATGGCCCGACGACTTGTAAGCATAGACCGCGATACACCGATGCTGATGCCACCGGCGATCCAGGACTGGGTCGCTGAAGACGATATGGCGCGATTTGTGGTTGAGGCAGCCGGAGCGCTCGGGGAGGAGAGTTGTTCGTTCAATTGGAGAGGCAGCGGCAGCGAGCAATACCCCCCGCATATGATGCTGGCGCTGCTGATCTATTGCTATGCCAACGGGGTATTCAGTTCGCGCAAGATCGAGCGGGCCACGCACCGGGATGTGGCCGTGCGTTTTATTGCTGGGGATACGCATCCCGATCACGACACGATTTCGACATTCCGGCGCGAGAACCGGCGGCTTTTCCAAGCGTGCTTTGTCAAGGTATTGGAAGTGGCGGCGGCAATGAAGATCCGCCGGTTGGGCGAGGTTGCCCTGGATGGCAGTGTTCTGGAGGCCAACGCTTCCAAGAAGAAGGTTATCAGGCAAAAAGAGCTCAGCCAGCAGGCCTTGAAGCTGGAGGAGCAAGTCAAGGGGTTGCTGGAGCGCGCTGACCAGGTTGATGCGGGGGAAGCGCAGAGCGAGGACGGCAGCCGGCTACCTGCGGAATTGGTGCGGGCGCAGAACCGCCGCTCAGCCATCAAGCAGGCGATGGAAACACTGAAAGAACAGAAGCGTGAACGGGCAGCCAAACGCGAGCGGGAGCGGGCTGAGTTTGACCAAAGCGGGCCGGGAGAGCCGCCCAAGGCTCTGGAGGGGCAGGTCGCTGAAACGGACACGATCAACCTGACTGATCCACAGGCGCGGCTGCTGCCACAGAAGAAGGGGGGCTACGCGCCCGGCTACAATGTGCAAATTGCCGTGCAGGCCGATACCCGAGCCCCCCTGATATTGGCCGCTTGCGTGTGCGATGAAAGCAACGACCGCCGCCAAGTTGAGCCGATGGTGGAGCAGATCGTCCTCCGGTAGCCTGAAACGCAGCGTGTAGTGGTGGACGCTGGCTACGACAACTCGGCGCAGATCTTCAAGATGGAGCAAAAGCATGGGGTGGCAATCTATTGCCCGCCGGAAGAAAAGAGCAACGCGGCCAAAGCCCCGCGCTGCAGCAAGTCACGAAAACGCACCGCAGAATACCGGGAGGGTATGAGGGCTTGCATGCAAAGCGGATTTGGAAAAATCAGTCAGCGACTGAGGGCGACGACGGTTGAGCCAGTCATCGGCTGGATCAAGACCACGATGGGGTTCAGACGCTTTCATCTCCGTGGCATGGCCAAGGTCGGGACGGAATGGGATTTGGTGTGCCTTGCCTTCAACTTTCAATTACTCAACCGCCTCCTTTCCGCGCAGAAAGCGACGTGAAGGGGGGATTTTGCAGAAACCAGAGCCCCCCTTCGCGCCAAAATGAATCCACGCTGTTCGCTCCCGATAAGTTTTGACCCAATTACCGTTTTTGATCCCAGTCGTCGCTCCGCTTGAATGAAAATTGACCCGCAGCTCTCGGACTCCCCTAAAGGGCCTGCTATTCAAAGTCCGACAGCCTGCGCAGACCGCCGCTACAGCGTTTTTTCGCTCACTCGAGCTCCTCAACCCGGAACGATCGCGTCTGCTGCTGACCGCCGGATTTCGCGGTCAGGGTGAACGTGCCGGGGCTGAGAGGAAGCCCGCCCGCGGGGATTTTTTCGCCATTGGAGAACCATTCGCAATCCGGGTCATTGCTCTGCGGGCGGAGGACCTGCTGGCTTGGCGGGAGGGAAGGGGTTCGGGTGAATACCGCGCCCTCGCGCGGAAATAAAATTTCCAAGCGCTGATTCCCGGCGGTGGCGCCGATCCGGTTTTGCGGGCTGGCGCACCATCCGGCGTACGAGCCCGGGAGCTGGAGGATCTGCTTTCCGCCAATCGGCCGGTACATCGAGGCGGCAGATTCCGTCGGCGCCGTGCCGGTCAAAAACCATTCGAGAACTGTCGGTTCGCCCGGCCGGGGGAGGAGTCCGGTTTCTGCGGCAACCAGAACCGGGCTGAGGGATTCGGATGCTTCGATTTGCCGGACCGGAAAATCGCCGTGGGCTAGCAGGTGCCGAACGACGGCATTCCAGACCGGTGCGGCGGAACGCACGGCGAGCGCCGAGTCCATCGGCGATCCATCCGGGTTTCCGGCCCAGACGCCGACTGTGTGGCCGGCCGTGAACCCGACACACCAGCCGTCCCGGAAGCCCGAGCTCGTGCCGGTTTTGACGGCGACGCG
>JBGTAT010000260.1:0-2541 GCA_041749755.1 Terrimicrobiaceae bacterium
TCCACGACCGGCTCGTCGCGCAGGAATTTTTCGGCGTCTGCAAATGCCAGATCAAATTTGGCGATCACGGCACCGAGCTCGAGGCGAGCCTCCCGGATCGGTTTTCCTGTCTCCGTCGCAATGAGAGTTGAGAGGTCTTCCGAGCGCGCCACAAGCCGTTCCCGGCACGCCTGCAGCCTTGTCCATCGCTCCTCCAGCGGGGTCGCACTCCACGCGGCAAAGGCCCGCCGCGAGGCCTCGACTGCCAGCACCACATCCCCGGTGCGC
The DNA here is from genome assembly GCA_041749755.1 of Terrimicrobiaceae bacterium. GTDB lineage: Bacteria > Verrucomicrobiota > Verrucomicrobiia > Chthoniobacterales > Terrimicrobiaceae > QYQL01. Next base: position 268 of record JBGTAT010000260.1, read on the forward strand.
GCCTCGGGAAGCTCGACCGCCAAATCGCCGGGCGATCGGTTTCTCCAGGTGACAGGATCTTGGGCCATTCCGTGAATATGCTGGAGATCCCGCAAAATCTCAATCGGCTTTCGGGGCTGGGCCCGACCGGAACGAGTCGATGATTTCCCCCTCCTCATCGAAGACCTCGACGATCCGCTCCGGCCCGTCGAGCGTGACGAGCATCCCGTGGCGGACGCCTGCCGATTTTGCCAGGTACCACGAGTCGGCGTGCGGTTCGCGCGGGGCGACCCCCCAGGCCCCGTCTCCCAGGAACACGATCCCCGAGGCGTCGACTTTTCCTTTCCGGATCGGATGCGTCCGCTTGAAGGCATGGTCGTGGTTCTCAAACGCCAGGCGCACCCCATGCTTCTCAAACAGCGGCACCCAGTGCTCGCGGACCAGCGCGGAGAGGGGTTCGTCATACGGCCTCACAGACGGATAAGCGGGAACATGGTAGACAGGAAAAACGTGCGGGCGGGTCGCTCGGGCGGAGAGCGTCTCATCCAGCCAGCGGGCCTGCTCGCCGACAATTGGGTTCGTGTGGTTCGAATCCAAGAGCACCAGGCTCAAGTCCTTGCCAAAATCGAGAACCCGGTAGCCGGGCTGGCCGGGCGAGGCGAAAAGGTGGTAAAAATACGGGGCGACCTCGGCCCGGATCGCATCCTCCGACATCGGCGGCACAACCGCGCGAAGCGCCTTTGTTGGCTCTCCGGTTACGAACCCCCCGCGCACCTCGTGGTTGCCGATCACGACGATCACCGGGATCGCCCGGCCCGCGCCGGTGACCATTGTCTTCTGGTACGCATCGAACCACTCGATCACGTTGTTTACGCTCTTGGGATCCCCGTTTTCATACGCCAAATCCCCGCCGAGAACCGCAAACTCCGGGTCGTGCGAGGCCGCGACCCGGTTCATCTTTTCGAGCCAGTCGCGCTGGTGCCGGGTGTCCCCGCCGATCGCAAACTTCAGCGGACCCGCCAGCGTGGCGGGGATCGTCCGAAACGTCCGCACCTCGCCGTCCACCCCGAACCGGAACTCATACGTGCTGCCCGGTTCGAGCCCGGCCAGTTCCTCCCGGAAGAGCCGCCTCTCGGCAAACGGAAATGTTCCCTCGGTTCCCTTCGCCTCCGCCCACCCGGAGGTCCCCAGCTTCCGGAATTGAAGCGGGGGCACCTCGGTGCCAGGGGCGACGTGCCAGTCGACGACCATCGTCGTGCAGGGATCGTCTTTCCAGGTGAGAAAAAACCCGAGCGGCTCGGTGGCACCAGGCAGGATACCCGGCAGGGCCAGAACAATCAGGAGGATCAGGCGGACGTTACGCATCCCGCGATCATTTCCCATGCCGGGCGGCATTCGCCAACATAAATTAATATCGCACTTGAAAGACGTCCGAAGCGAATTACCTTGGCCTCTCAAATAAAATTAATCTTATGCCTTTTGAACTTCCTGCCCTTCCGTACCCGGCCACCGCGCTGGAGCCAAACATCGACGCCCGCACGATGGAGATCCATCACGACAAGCACCACGCGACCTACGTCACCAACCTGAACAAGGCGCTGGAGTCCGCTCCCGAGCTGGCCTCAAAATCCCTCGACGCCCTGATCGGCGACCTGGCCTCCGTTCCCGAGGGAATCCGTGGAGCCGTCCGCAACAACGGCGGCGGTCATTGGAACCACAGCTTTTTCTGGACCCTCATGGGCCCGGATGCCGGCGGAGCCCCGACCGGATCGCTCGCCGAGGCCATCAACGCCACCTTCGGCAGCTTCGCCGAGTTCCAGGCAAAATTTGAGGCGGCCGGCCTCGCCCGCTTCGGAAGCGGCTGGGTTTGGCTCTCGGTCAAGGCCGATAAATCTCTCTGCATCTGCTCGACCCCGAACCAGGACAACCCGCTCATGAAGGGCGTCGCCGAGTGCCCGGCCACCCCGGTGATCGGCTGCGATGTCTGGGAGCATGCCTACTACCTGAACTACCAGAACCGCCGCGCCGATTACCTCAAGGCCTGGTGGAATACCGTCTCCTGGAAGGCGGCCCAAAAAAACTACGACGCGGCGCTCGCTTAAGACTTCCCGCAAGAAACGCCCGGTGCCATGGTGCCGGGCGTTTTCTATTTTCACCCTATGGCACGCCTCAACTCGAACTACCTCAAACTCAAGGCCGGCGACCTTTTTCCCGAGATCAACCGCCGGGTCAAAGCGTTTACCGATGCGAACCCGGACGGTGCCGCGCGGCTCATCCGCTGCGGGATTGGGGACG
>JBGTAT010000261.1:0-1862 GCA_041749755.1 Terrimicrobiaceae bacterium
CCTGCGTCCAGCTGGCCGCAACCGGCGTGAGAATGCCGCATCCACGCGGGACGAGCTCCGGCATTCCTCCGCTCGCGGTCCCGACGACCGGGATCCCGCACGCCATCGCCTCGATCGGGACGGTCGGGCAGGGGTCGTTAAATTTGGTGTGCAGGAGGACATGTGCCTTCCGATAGATTGCGGGCGCCTCGCCCTGGCGAAACGGCGGGAGCACGGTCACGTGGGGTTCCAGTCCGCGCATTTCCTTAGCGACTTCGGCCTCCGCATTTTTCCACCGGAACTCACCGGCGATGGTGAGGTGGGCGCGGCGGCCGCGCGCCAGGAGGACGCGGAGCGTGTCCAGGGCGGACTTCGTCCGGTAGAGCGCGTGGCTGGTGCCGGCGGCGAGGATCTGCCACGTGTGCGGATCCGGAGCCTCCGGGGCGGGAGCAAACATCCCGGTATCGACCGGGTTCAGGCAAATCTCCGAGGGAGCGGACGATGGCCCGAGGTAGCGCTCGGCGCTGAGGCGCGAAAACTCGCTCTGGTTGAAGATGTAGTCGGCCTGGCGGCGCAGGGCGACCATGCGAAGGTTGAACCAGGCATAATAGCTTCCGTAGCAACCGGGGTAGGCGATGCCATTTTGGTTCCAGACAAGCTTCGCGCCGCGCGCCTTCGCCGCCGCGACGATTTCCTCCGCATGCGGGGGCAGCGCGCTGCTGACGAGGTAGATGAGGTTGAAGTCGTTCGGCGATTCTGGAAACCGGGATTTGAGCGGGATCAGCTTGATCTCGCCGCCAATCGGGAGCGGTCCGCCCGGAGCAGATCCGGGCCTTTCGAGCCGACCGTAATTGACGGCCGGCCCGGCGGCTGCCGGGGCGATTGCGAGCGATGCCGCCCGCTTTCTCATGGCAGCACGGGCAGGGGCATGGCGCAGGCGCGAGGCCAGCTCCCGCAGCGAATAAAACGCCGCGGCTGAGGCCCAAACCGGTTCGACAAGACGCGGGCTCATCCGGCTTCTGCGCTGTGCTGCGGAAAATTCCGCCCGGGGGCTCTTTTTCGTTTCGGCATTGTCTCACTTCCCCGGCATGAGCACCGGGATAACTTTGTTGCCGTGGCGGCGGTAGATCCGGAAATCCGAGTCCAACGTGAAGACCGCGCTGTCCCGGTGCAGTTCGCTCAGCCGCACCAGGCAGGCATCGGCGAGCGACATGGGCCGGTCACGGTAGCGGCTCATCAGCCTTCGTAGGTCCGCCAGCTGATCCTCGATCTCCAGGCCAACACGCACCACGCCTCGCTCCAACAGCTCAAAGAGCGGATCGGTCTCCCGCGCCTCTCGCTTCAGCAGGAATGCCGCTTCCGTGAGCACCGGCTCACAGGTGAGCAAGGGCGCGTGAAGCCGCTTCCACTGCTCGCAAACCCATGCGTGATGCTCCGACCCGGCTGCCAGAAACGCCACCAGTGGGCCGGTGTCCATCAGCACAGCCCGCTTCATTGGCCAAAGCCCTTCATATGCTTCGGGTTGGTCGCCAGATCATGCGGCAGTCCTTTCAGCGACCCGGCCAAGTCGCTCGCCAGATCATAACAGGTGGCCTTGCCGCTGGCGGGACGGGCGTCCAGCGACTGCTCCAGGCACTCGCGGACCAAAGACGATTTGGTGGTGCCACGCGCGCGCGTCGCCGCTTCCAGGCGCTCCAGCAGGCGGTCCGGCAATTTGAGCGAAATAGTATTCATGGGCAAAAAGTAATACGGACAAATCTTATGCGCAATACCAGGTTCCATCCGGCGCAGGAGACCGGCCTGTTCGGCTGGGAGCGCGGGCTCATCGTTCCTCCGCCTCCGCGATGGCGATGGCTTCGGCCGCGACGCGCAGTGGGCCGGGG
>JBGTAT010000262.1:0-8285 GCA_041749755.1 Terrimicrobiaceae bacterium
GCGCAGAAGCCGGGGATCGCAGCCATCCCCGCGCAGGCAGGCGATCCGGCTGCGCTCGCATCCGGCGATGACGCTCGCATCGTCGTCGATCACGAGCACCCGGTGCCCGGCATCCTGGAGCTCCTTGACCACCCACATTCCCGAGCTGCCGAAGCCAATGATGACGGCATGGTTTTGGAACCCGAAAAAGCCGTCGCTGGACTGGCGTCCGGGGTGCCAATGCAGAAGCTTCCAGGTGAACCAGTCGGTGGCGACAAACGGGGTGAGGACCATCGTCAGCGCGCAGGTCAGCGCGATGACCGAGAAGCTTTCGATCCCGAGGTGCCCGGTGCTCACCCCGACGAGGCCGAGCACCAGCGAGAGCTCGCTGGTCTGCGCCAGCAGAAGTCCGCTCTCAATCGCGCTCCTCGAGGAGAGCCCCTGCCATTCAGCCAAAAACGTCACGACCGGCGGCGTGATCACCAGGACGATCAGTGCAAATGCCAGCGCCTGCGGGATGATCCAGGGCGACGAAAAGACCACCAGCGAGCCGAGCGCCGCAAAAAAGATTGCCTGAAAAAATTCTGTGAGCGAGCCGAGCAGCCCGCGGACGAGCCCGTTGATCGGAAACGTGGAGAGCACAAACCCGGCCAGGAACGCCCCTGCAATGAGCGGCAGCCCGAGGGCTCCTGCCGCCGCAAGGAACGCGAAGAGCAGGGCGAGCGAGATCATGAGCAGCGTCTCCTCGTCTGGCCGCAGCGCTCGCTCCATCCAGGGGAAAACCCACACGTGGAGAGCTGCCGCCACGCCCGCGAGCGCGACGACGCTCGCGACCGCCTGCGCGATGGCAGGGGCCCCGTCGCCGATGCGCCCGAGCACCACGATGAGGAAAATCAATATCAGATCCTGGATGAGCAGGACGCCGGTCACGAGGCGCCCGAACGGCTCGAACATCTGCTGTTGGGATTTCAGCTGGCGAACGACGACGAGCGTGGAACTCGCCGCCGTGGCAAACCCCATGTACAGCGAGGCAACCATCTCGAAGCCGATCCAGCTCGCCAAGGCGTAGCCGGCGAGGCCGACCAGAAGAAACTGGCCGATCGCCACCCAAAGCACCGGCCGGGTCTGGCGAAGAAACCGGCGGGGATTCAGCTCGATCCCTGCGGTGAAGACGAGAAAGGCCAGGCCGAAATCCAGGAGGAACTTCGACGCCTCCTGCTCGGGCGCGAGCCCCGTGAGCGAGGCGGCAAACCCAAGGACGAGCAGGAGGGGGATGACCGGGAGGCGGAAACGCTGCGCCAGCCCGTATCCGGCGGCTGCAGATCCGAGCAGGACGGCGAGCCCGATCACGCGGCCTCCTTCCTCAGAAGCCCCTTCTGGGCGAGCAGGGCGGACTGGTATTTGACGACATCTACCTTCGGGAGCATGAAGTAGGCGACGTCGTGCGCCAGAAGGTTTTCCATCACCGAGAGGTCGACCGCATGGATGCAGCACGGCACGCCGGCCTCTTTGCAGCGGTAGGCCAAGAGGTCATTGGTGTCCTCGATTTGCAGGGCGCTCACCAGCAGCTTCGCGCGCAGGAGCCCCTGCTCCTCCAGCACCGCGCGGAACTCGATGTTCCCGTGCAGCGTCCGGCAGGGCAGTCCCTTAAGCTTGCGGGGGTCGGTATCGATGGCCAGCACCGTCTCCCCGCGCCGGTGCAGGGCGGAGGCGATCCGCCGGCCAAGCGTGTTCATCCCGATCACGATGACATGGCCAGAGAGGGCTTCGCGGGGAAGTTCCGTTTCGCCGGCGGGCACGCGGAGGATCCGGAAGAGGAGGCCTCCCTTCAGCAGCGCGCAGAGCCGGTCGCCGGCAAGGATGGCGTACGAAGACACCGCCATCGTGACCACCCCAACTACTGCGATCACCGAAACGACCCGCTCGTCTACGAGCCCGGCCGCAGCCCCCATGGCAACAAAGAGGAACGAGAACTCGCTGATCTGGGACATCGTCAGGCCCGCCAGAAAGCTGGTGCGCGCGCCGTACCCGAACCGGGCCACGGCAAACATCGTGACCAGCGTCTTGCCGACCAGGACGAGCGGGATCAGCGCCAGTGCGGGGAGCCAGGCCACGGCGAGGCTGCCCGGCGCCATCTTGACACCGAGCAGGACGAAGAAGACCGCCACGAAGAGGTTCATGAGCGGCTTGATCCGGTGCTGGAGGTCGTGGGTGTACGGAAGCTGGGCGAGGCTGAGCCCGGCGATGAACGCCCCCATCTCGATGGACAGGTGGAACGTGTGCGCCGCCGCCACAACCAGGAAGCACCATCCCAAGCTCCAGATAAAGAGCGTCGGAGGAGACGAGGAGGCCCATTCGAACGGGCGGGGCAGCAGGAACCGCGAAGCCGCCAGCACGCCGCCCAGCAGGATCGCCATCCCGCCAAAGGCCGAGAGCAGCCCCTGGCCGACCGATCCGGCATCCATCCCGGCACCTTTGCTAAATCCCGCGAGCACCGTGAGCGCCACCACAACCACGATGTCCTGAACCAGCGAAAATCCGACGGCAATCCGCCCGTGCAGCGAGTCCATCTGGTCCTGATCCGAAAGCAGTTTCACCAGGACCACCGTGCTGCTGATCGCCATCGCAAAACCCAGGAAGACGGCCTCGACCGGTCCGAACCCGAGCAGGCGGGCAATCCCGAACGCGGCCGCCATCGTGAAGACGACCTGGCCGAGCCCGCCAACAATAGCCAGCTTCCCGACCTCCCGGATCCGGGCGAAGCTCACCTCAAGCCCAACCAAAAAGAGCAGGAGCACGATCCCGATCTCGGAGATTTCTTCGATGGCAGGTGATATCCGGATGACGCCGGTGAGGGGGCCCAGGAGGAGGCCGGCCGCCAGGTAGGCAAGGATCGAGGGCATCTGGATCAGGCGCGCCAGGACCCCCAGGCACGCCGCCCCGAAGACCATCCACCCCAGATTTTGAATCAGCCCGGACTCCAGCATGACGGGATTCTAACAGGATCGGGCAGCCGGGTCGCCCGGAATTTGCGGCGCCCTGCAAATCGGACAGAATTTCAGGATGAGGCCTTGAGGCCCATGAGGCGGACGAGCTGGTTTTTCCCTTTCAGCTGGTGCTCGCCGAGATCATCAAACGCGGCCTGCGAGTCGGCGGGCAGGAACGAGACAAACTCGGCCGAGGCGGTGAGGCGCTGGCCGAGCGGCTTCATGACCCCCTCCATGCGGAAGACGGTGTTGACCGAATCGCCGATGATCGTGGCATCCCGCTGCGCCACGAGGCCGATGTTCCCGCAAGTAACCGACCCATGGTGGAGGGCCACCGCGATGCAAAATGGTTTTTCCGGGTGGTCCGGCCAGACCCGCGTCGCGGCTTTTTCAAGCAGTTTGCACCCAGTGGCAAACGCGCTGCGCACCTCGGCCCCGGCGTCCTGGCCCTGGATCCAGTACGCGAGCACCGCGTCCCCGATAAACTTGTCGATCGTCCCGCCGCTCTCCTGAACCAGGTTCCCCGCCTCGCGAAACCAATCCCCCAGCGAGCGCGCCAGGCTGTCCTCCGGCAAAATTTCCGACATCGTCGAGAACCCCCGGATGTCGCATACCATGATCGCCACGGTCGCCGCCTCGTCTTGGCTGGCATCCGTCCCGGCGGCGAGCGTCACGTCGTAGATCGAGTCGGCCGAGGCCGCCTCGGTCTGCTCGAAGACGAGCTCGTTGTTCGTGATCCGGATGAGCGCGCCATTTTCTAGCACGACCGGCGTGATCACGCGGCGGCCGTTCACAAACGTCCCGTTCCGGCTGCCGAGGTCCATGATCTGGTATTGCCAGGCGTTGTGGCAGCGGATGATCGCATGCTGGCGCGAAACATGCGGGCTCATATGCAGACTCACGGTGTTGTCGAGGCCCCGGCCGATCGTCGCCGTGTTTCCGACCTCCACTTCAAACGGGTTCCCGTCCGACGGGCGCACTTTGATCTTCGCTTGCATGACCGCGAGACTAGATCGACTGCCGCATCCGGGGCAAGCCTTCCTGCGGGGCTCAGGCCGGCACCGCCACCTGCGAGGGAACGCGCTCGGTCCAGGCCCGGATCGCCGACACGATGGTGTCTACGCGCACCGGCTTGCTCACATAATCATCCATCCCCGAGCGGAGGCACTTTTCGCGATCGCCGGGCAGCGAGAACGCAGTGCACGCGATGATGTGAAGCTTTTTGGTTTCGTCCCCTTCGGCTTCCCGCTCGCGGAGCTTGGCGACCGTCTCGTAGCCGTCCATGTCGGGCATCTGGATATCCATGAACACGATGTCGTACGGGTTTTTTACCGTCATATCGAGGCACTGGCGCCCGCTGGAGGCAGAATCCGCGGAGATCCCGACCATGCGCAGGATGCGGGAGAGAACCTTCTGGTTCACATTGTTGTCATCGACAACGAGGACGCGGAGGTCGTCATGTGAGAAGTCCGCCCGCTCGGCTGCCCCCTCGGTATGCGGCGACCATGAGAACGACGGCTCCGTCGCCTCGATCGAAGGGTTTCCAACCGGAACGGAGATCGTGAAGAGGCTTCCGATGCCGGGCTGGCTTCGCACGGAAATGCTCCCCCCCATGGCCTCGAGAACTTTGCGGGTGACCGCCAGCCCGATGCCGGCCCCACCATGTCCGCGCGAGTTGCTTCCATCGGCTGTCCCGAATGCTTGGAAGAGGCGGGGCAAGGTTTCTTGCGGGATGCCGATCCCGGTATCCTGGACCAGGAAGTCCACCATGCCGTCCTTTCCGGGCTTGACCGAAAGGCGCACAAACCCTCGTTCGGTAAATTTGATCCCGTTGGAAACGACGTTGTGGAGTGCCTGGCGCAGGCGGCCGGCATCGACCTCGATATACGCCGGAGTCTCGAGCTCGATGTCGAGGTCGAGGTCGAGGTGCCGGGCGCGGGCCTCCGGCGTCTGGGTTGCCACGATTTCCCTCGTGATCGCGGCCAGTTGGATCGTCTTCGGGTTGAGCTCGATCCGCCCCGCCGCCACATTGCTGTAATCCAAAAGGTCGTGGAGCAGGAGGAGGAGGCTGTTGCCGCTCGAACGAATCAGGTCGAGGTATTCCGACTGCTCGTCATTCAGGGGAGTGCTCTCCAGGATCGAGATGAACCCGAGGATGCTGGTCAGCGGCGTCCGCGTCTCATGGCTCATGACCGTGAGGAACTCGCCCTTCGCCCGGTTGGCGGACTCGGCGGCCTCCTTGGCATCGCGCAGCTTGTTTTCGTAGTCGAGGCGCAGCGTGATGTCGTGGCCGGCCGCCTGGATCTCGGTCACCGTGCGATCGTCGTCAACCAGCGCCCGCTGGCTCCACTGCAGCCAGGACTCGGTGCCGTTCTCAAGGACCACCCGGAAATCCCGCGAGTTCGACCGCTGGGCATCGCTCGGAAGCGACGCCAGGATATCCGCCCCGCCGAGCGTGGCCGGCGTGAAAAATTCCCGAAGATTTTTTCCCACCACGCTCCGCAGGTGGCGGGCGAAAAATTTTGCGAACGCCTCGTTGGCGAGCGTGATTTCTCCGTCCGGCTTGAAGCGGACGATCAGCTCCCGCTGGGTCTCGACGACGGCCCGGTAGAGGAGCTGGGAATTTTTAAGCCGGTCGACCATTCCCTTGGTCACTCGGGCCAGGGTAGAGATCTCGTCCTTCCCGCGAATGAAGCTGTCCGGCAGATCATCCATGCTGTTGATGTCCGCCCTGCGCGCGCTGTTCGTCAGGCGTCGGATCCTTCCCGTCACCAGCGCCTCGACCAAAAACGTGGCCACAATGACGGTCACCACGGCGACGGCGGCCGACAGGCCGAGAAAAAACCGGAGGTTCGCCGAGCCGTCGAGGAAGGAGTGCCGCGCCTCGGTCACCTTGAGGATCAGAATCGGTTCGCCCTTCGCGTCGCGGAGGAGCGAGAAGGCGTCGACCTGGTTGCTGCCGGATTTGGGCACGGGGATCACCGACATCTGATTCTCCTCGGAGCGGCCGCGGAAGAGCTCCATCAAGGACCCGCTCGCCGGCAGGATGCTGAGCTCTGAGAGCAGGGAGTTCCGGAGGTACTGCTCGTACTCGCCGCCCACAAACGTCCCGGCGATGGCAGAAAGGCCCGAGGCGTCTCGCGAGACCGCATACAGCATCGGCCCCAGGCTCGTCATGACCAGCCCCGATCCTTTCGATGACTTGACCTGCAGAAGATCCGCCAGCACCGCCTCGTCGGTCGAGGTGAGGCGCGACTCGCCGCCCGGGGCACGCCGGAGCACAACCGTCTCAACCCGCCCGGAGGCACTCACAACCGCCAGCGCGTTCATGTCGAACTCGTTTAAAAACTCCGCGCCGGACCGCTCCCGCTCCAACCCCTGGTTGTCCCGCAGCCACAGGCCGATCGCCGCAAGCATCTGCCGCTCCCGGTCCCGCAACCCCTCGTTCACCCGGCCGAGCGTCCGCCCAACACGCTGCGAATCCAATTGGTCAAAACGCTCCAGAAAAACCTGCGTCGCCATGTACGCGGAGGACCCCCAAAGCACCAGGGCAACCCCGGCCAGACAAATGAAAATTTTAATGCGAACGGACATGTGTTGTATCGTACCTAACAGCCTCCCAAAAGCCTACAGGCTTTCTTACCCGAGGCCGCATTTTTTATAGGGATCCTTTTCAATGAGTGCAACTGGTTTCTTTTTCGTCGGGTGATCCGGGCTTTGCGGGCAGTTGCCGCACCAGGCACTCGACGGCAAATCGGATATGCTCCAGGGCGCTGATGGCAGGCTGTGACGGAGGGATCTCCCTGCCCCAAGGCACCTTACGGGGTGGCAGGTCAAAAATATTCCAGCGGGTTACGGCATCGCGGGCGAGAAGTTTGCGATAGACGGCTCCGAAGTCGCGGGTGATCATTGGCTCATGCTCCGCGTGGTTAAGGAGGACGATATGAGCGGCTGCGATCAATTCGTCCACGAGCAGCGGCATGGGGTCGCGGGGGTCAAAGGGAATGCCCTGAGCCTCGAGAAAATAGCCAGCCTCCGGGGCAAGGCCGCGGAGTGCCCCGGTGACGGAGAGGCCGCGGGATGTCGCCGTCCAGCCGGAAGGCGCGAGCGAGCGGAACAGGGCCTCTGCGACGCGGCTTCGGTAGAAGTTCCCGGTGCAAAGGAACAGGACCACACCCGCCTGACCCGAGCCGTTCATGTGGCGGCCAGGCTCTTGGGCCCGGAGGTCCAGGAATCCTCGATCGTACGAAGGCGGGTCTGCTTGGCCCCCAATCTGGGCACGCAGGAGATCAGCGCCTTGGTGTAGGGATGCTGGGGGTTTTTGAGCAGGCTTTCGGTGTCTCCGTACTCGACGACCTCACCCCGGAACATGACGGCGACGCGGTCGCAAAGTCCCCGGATGATCCCGAAGTTGTGGGTGATCAGAATGAGCCCCATGCCAAACTCGCCCCGGAGCCGCCGGAGCTCTGCGAGGATCTGGGCCTGAATCGTCACGTCCAGCGCGGTTGTTGGCTCATCGGCGATGAGGAGCCGGGGGCGGCAGCTGAGGGCCATCGCGATCATGGCGCGCTGCTGCATGCCGCCGCTGAGCTGGTGCGGGTAGTCGCTCATGCGCCGCTCGGGATCGACAATCCCGACGGCCCCGAGCCATTTCACCACCTCGGCGGTGACGTCGGTCACGTCCGGCCGGTGGAGGTGGATCCCCTCCGCAATCTGGCTCCGGATCGTATAGACCGGGTTCAGGGACGTGGCGGGCTCCTGAAAAATGTAGGCGATTCCCCCGCCGCGGACGGATCGCAGCTCGCGCGGCGCCATCTGCAGGGTGTCCTTGCCGCGAAATAGGATTTTCCCGCTCACGTATTCGGCCGGGGGAGAGGGGAGGAGCCCGGTCAGCGCGAGGGCGGTCACGCTTTTTCCGCTGCCGCTTTCCCCGACGATCGCGAGCGAGTCGCCCTCCTTCATCGAGAGCGAGACGCGCTTGACCGCATCCACCGTCCCATGCTCGGTGCGGAATCGGATTGATAGGTTGTGCAGTTCGAGCAGGTTCATCGTCGGGTTGCCGCCGCGCGGCGGAGCGCGTCGCCGGCCAGGTAGAAGGAAAGCGCCGCCACGAAGATAGCCAGGCCGGGAAAGCAGATCAACCACCAGGCGTCCAAAAAGTAGGTTTTTCCATCGGCGATAATATTCCCCCACGTCGCTTGCGGCGGCGGAACCCCGAAGCTCAAAAAGCTCAGCCCGGACTCGATCAGGATCGCGTCCGGGATGCTCACGACCGCCGTCACAAGGATCGGGGCCAGCGCGTTCGGAAGGATGTGGCGG
>JBGTAT010000263.1:0-3751 GCA_041749755.1 Terrimicrobiaceae bacterium
TGACCGTGGACTGGCTGCGCGAAATCGTGGCGGTCGGTTTGAAGGCGACCCGAAACTCGACCGTCTCGCCATTGCTGATCCCCCCCTGCACTCCGCCCGAGCGGTTGGTGGTGGTGCGGACCCGGCCGCTTTCGATGGCAAACGGATCGTTGTGCTCCGAGCCGCGGAGGCGCGCGCCGGAAAACCCCGACCCCACCTCAAACCCCTTGGTCGCAGGCAGGCTGAGCATCGCCTTCGCAAGGTCGGCCTCCAGGCGATCGAAGACCGGCTCTCCGAGGCCCGGAGGGCATCCCCGCACGACCGTCTCGATGATCCCCCCAATGCTGTCGCCCTCACTGCGGACCTGCTTGATCCGCTCAATCATCCGGGCAGCGGCCTCTGGATCCGGGCAGCGGACCGGATTGGCTTCGATCTGGTCGAGGCGGACTGCCGCCGGGTCGACCGACGAGCCGATGTCGTGGACTGACGAGACCCAGGCGAGGATTTCGAGGTCGGGGTAAAGGTGGTGGAGGACCTTCCTGGCGACCGCGCCGGCCGCCACGCGCCCGATCGTCTCCCGGGCGGAGGAACGGCCGCCGCCCTCCCAGTTGCGAACCCCGTATTTTTCCTGATAGGTGTAATCCGCATGCGAGGGGCGAAAGTGGGTCTCCATCTCGCTGTAAGCCTCCGGGCGGGCGTCGGTATTGCGGACCATGATCGAGATCGGGGTCCCGAGCGTGACCCCGCGAAAAACCCCCGAGAGGATCGTGCACGTATCCTCCTCCTTGCGCGGCGTGACGATGTCGCTCTGTCCGGGCCGCCGCCGGTCGAGGTCGGGCTGGATGTCCGCCTCGGAGAGCGGAAGCCGGGGCGGGCAGCCGTCGATGACCACTCCGACCCCCCCGCCATGCGACTCCCCCCAGGTCGAAATTCGAAATAGTGTTCCAAGCGTGCTAGCCATGTATCCCGGGCATCAAACCCGAAGACGACTCAGGAATCACGCGAAAACCGACAGCCATCGGCAGGCGGCCGGCGGGATGATCTTCCCGCCTTTATCAGGACGGAAGGAAAAAATTGAACCGGCTGCCTCCGCCGGGCACGTCCTCGACCCCGATGGCCCCGTGGTGGGCATCGACCACCATCTTGCAGAAGGCGAGGCCGATCCCGAACGAGGGCATCCCCCTCTGCGCATCTTGGGACCCGGTGAACCCGGCCTCAAAAATCCGGTCCTTCTCCGCCTCAGGCACCCCCGGGCCTGCATCCTCCACCTCAAATCGCACCCCCTGCACCCCGCCGAGGCGCTGCTGGCGCGCTGCGAGAACGATCGTGGAGCCGACCGGGGAAAATTTGATCGCGTTAGTGAGGAGGTTGAGGAGGACGCGCTCGATTTGGCGGGGGTCCGCGGAGACCGTGCTGCCGGGTTCGGGGGAGCGGATCTCGATGCGGAGCGAGGCATCCCTCAGGGTCGGCTCGACAATCCGGCAGGCGTGGCGCAGGAGCGGGGCCGCAAGGATTGGCGGCTGGCTGCCGGGTTCTGCGCGGAGCGTATTGATCTCCAACAGCTCGCCGATCATGTCCAGGAGCTTCTGCGCCGACTCCCTGCACGCCAGGACGAGCTGTTGGTGGTCCGGGCCGGGACCCGGAGATTCGAGCAGCTCCGTCAGCGAGATGATCGCCGCTGCCGGAGTGCGCAGGTCATGGACAAGCATTTTCAGGCTTTTTTCCCGCAGCTCCTCGGCCTCTCTCAAAAGCCCCAAGGCATCTTTGAGAGCCAGCTCGCTCTGGCGGATGTGGATTTCGGTGGAGACGGCATCTGCCAGATCGGTGAGGATATTCAAATCCTGCTCCGACCACTTTCTTGGCTCGGGGTTGATCGCGCAAAGAGAGCCCATCACATACCCCTCCTTCGATGTAACCGGGATGCCAAGGTAGGAAATCACGCCGAGATCGCGGATCGCAAAGTTGTTGCGGACCCGCTCATCAGTGCGCGCATCCTCGACCACGAGAGGGACTCCCTCCCGGACGACATGCTGGCAAAACGAATGGGAGAGCGGTGTCCCCCGCGCCTCCTTGTACGGGCCTTCGAGCCCCTGCTGGCTCACAAAAAACTGACGCTCGTCATCGACCAGCGAGATCAGCGAGACCTTCGACTTCAGCATCGCCACCGCCAGCCGGGTGTAGCGGTCGAACGACGCTTCGGGGAGAGAGTCCAGCAGGCCCAGCTCGTTGAGGACATCAAGCCGGTCGGAATTGTCGAGCTCATGCCCGCTGGCTGGGGTGGGGTTCATCCTGGGGCGGAATCTACCAGAGAGCCGGACATTCACAATCTTCTTGGGGGGGAATTTTCCGGGCGCATGCCCGAAAACTGCAAAAGCGGGCTGCGCCTTGAGGGAGCTTGTTTGGAGTTCCGCCTTCAGGCGGCGCTTTTCAGGCTGCCTCCCCACTCGCCTGCCGCCTTAAGGCGGAACTCCGAACCCGGAGGCCCTCCGCCGAACAGACATGCAACTTTCGGGCGCCCGAATTTTCCCGCCGGCCGGCAAAACTCGGGGTCGACGAAATCGATGCGTGCGATATGTTGGTGGGCTCCACGACGAGGCACTATGATTTTCCTTGGAATTGATTGCGGGACGCAAAGCACGAAGACCATCGCGGTTGACTGGGCCACGGGAGCTGTCCTGGCCTCCGCGCAGCAGGCGTACGGGTTTATTCCAAACCTCCCGCCGGGCGCGATGGAGCAGGATCCCCGGGACTGGGTCTCCGCAGCGGATGCCACGGTCCGTAAGGTTCTTTCCCAGCTGGGCGGACGCAAGGACGAGGTCAAAGGAATCGGCGTCAGCGGCCAGCAGCACGGGCTGGTCGTGCTCGATGGGGAAGGTCAGGTTGTCCGGCCGGCCAAGCTCTGGTGCGACACCTCGACGGCCGCACAATGCGAGGAGACGACCCGGCATTTTGGCGGAGCGGAGGAAATCATCCGCCGCACCGGCAACGCGATGCTCCCCGGCTACACGGCGCCGAAGATCCTCTGGCTGCGGCAAAATGAGCCGGAGAATTGGGCAAAGACCCGGACCGTTCTCCTCCCGCACGACTATCTGAATTTTTGGCTGACCGGGCGCGCGGTGATGGAATTTGGCGATGCGTCGGGAACCGCGCTTCTGGATATCTCGAAGCGCGAGTGGGCGGGCGACGTGGTGGATTGGATCGCGCCCGATCTTGCGGAGAAGCTGCCTCCCCTCCAGTCCTCAGCTCAGGCGGCGGGCCTCCTGCAGTCAGCTCTTGCAGCGGATTGGGGGCTCTCCGGCGACGTGATTGTGAGCGCTGGAGGCGGCGACAATATGATGGGGGCCATCGGGACCGGAAACATCCGCGCTGGCGTCGTCACGGCCAGCTTGGGAACCTCCGGGACGCTTTACGCGTGTTCGGAAACCCCCGTGGTGGACGCGCAGGGCGAGGTCGCCGGGTTCTGCGACAGCACCGACCGCTGGTTGCCCCTCGTCTGCACGATGAATTTGACTCTCATCACCGAGCACATCCGCAGTCTCTTCGCGTGGGATTTTGCCGCGTTGGACGCGGCCCTGGAGTCGGTTCCCGTGGGGGCCGACGGGCTCCTGATGCTCCCCTACCTGACCGGCGAGCGCACCCCGAACCTGCCCCGCGGCACCGGCGTCCTCCACGGGCTGACGATTCAGAATTTTACGCCGGCGCATCTGGCCCGGGCCGCCTCCGAGGCGGTGACGCTCGGCCTGGGATACGGGCTGGGTCGGTTCCGTGACCT
>JBGTAT010000264.1:0-2102 GCA_041749755.1 Terrimicrobiaceae bacterium
TCGACGGCTTCCGCTGGGCGCTCGGCGCAGGCCCCCTGCCGCCGCCCACCGAGTTCGCTGTCTCCTGCGCGGTCATCGCCGCATTCCTCACCGCCGGCCTCACGTACTTCCGCAAGGTCGAACGCCAGTTTGCGGATGTGATCTGAGACGTGCGCTGCGGGTCCGTGGGTGCAATAAATTTTTCAGAGAATCAGCTTCGTAAATGAACCCTCAAAGGTTCACTTCATTGACATCCCACTGCAGCGGCCATACCTTCCAGATCTATGAAGACGGCAACCGTTAAAGATTTGAGGACAAAATTTCCGCTCCTTGAGTCCTGGATCCGCGCCGGGGACGTGATTAGCATCACGAAGAGGGCGCGGCCGGTCGCGATGCTCTGTGGGCCGGTCCCTGTGAAGAGACCGGATTTTGCAAAACGGTTCGGCGGAAAAGCCCCGGATCCGAAAATCGGCTGCCACCTTGCAGCGCTGGTGGCTGAAGACAGGGGATAATGCTTGTTTACTGCGACACCTCATTTCTCGTCTCGCTGCTTGTTGAGGGGGACCTGAACCATGCGGCGGCGCGGAAGGTGGCGGCAAAATTCACCGAGGCGATTCCCTACACCCTCTGGTGTGAGCTGGAGTTCACGCACACGCTGCGCCGGGCCGAGGTTCTCCGCCAAATCTCCATGGCCGGGCACGATGCCATCATGCGGCGAATGGCAGACGATGAGGCGCAGGGTTTCCTGATGCGCCCGGCGCTCAACCACGCGATCAACCATGCCAAAGCGAGGGAGTTGTCCAAGCGCCACACGGCAGCCATTCCTGGGCTTCGTAGCGCAGACATCTTCCATGTTGCCTCGGCCCTTCTGCTTGGATCCGGTGCCTTCGCAAGTTTCGACCGGCGGCAGCGGGAATTGGCCGATGCGGAGGGGCTGACTCTTCTGCCTCTCCGCTTGAGCTGAGTTCGAAACCAGCTCGCCCCCCACCAAACTCGCCGTCTCCTGCGCGGCCCTCGCCGCATTCCTCACCGCCGGGCTCACCTACTTCCGCAAGGTCAAACGCCAGTTTGTAGATGTGATTTGAGAAAAACAGACCGTTCATGACAACAACTTCTGAACGAATGAACCCTGCCAGGAGCGAGGCAGGAGTTTTTTGGGAGCATGTGCTTCGCTACCATTTTGCCTGCCAGTTTGCCGCTGGCAAAACGGTCGTCGACATAGCCTGCGGCGAAGGCTACGGGACAGACGCCCTCGGCCGGGTCGCCAGATCCTGCCTTGGGATGGATCGCGATGAGGAAACCATCGCCCGGGCGCGGGAAAAATACGGGGATCATTTTTTGGTTGGGAATGCGGAGGAGATTCCCTGCGAAAGCGCCTCGGTTGATCTCGTGGTCTCCTTCGAAACGATTGAGCACCTTCCCTCCCCGGCATGCTTTGTCGCTGAAATCGCCCGTACTTTGAAGCCTGGAGGGCAGGTGATCATTTCGACCCCGAACCAGTCGACCTACAACATCCGTTCCGCTTCTAATCCGTTCCACTGCTCAGAGATGGAGAAGGATGAGTTCGTGGAACTGTTGGCCAGGCACTTTGAGATCACTCAAATCTACGGCCAAACGCTCCGGTATCATTTTGACCGCCTCCAGCGCTTGCTCATGCCGATCTCGAACACCATTGCATGTTTCGTGCGCTCATCGCTTGAGCGCACCTATTTGGCCGCCATGTTTCCGCATGTGCGGGACACCGCATCCAGTAGGGCTGAGGCGCTCCGGATGATCCCGGAATCGCCGAGCCGGATCTTTCATCTCCACCCCTTGGCTGTGCTCGCGGAGATCAACTGGACAAAGAACCCGGCCTCCTACGTCATTGCGCGGGCTCAAAAGCTTGGAAGATAACGCCCCCCGTGTCCCTCCCGATCCGACATGAAATCCATCACGCCTTCAGAGGTTGAACCCGCTGCCGTCCTCATCCTTGATGTGCGGAGCCCGGAAGAGTACGTGCGGGCCCACATCCCCGGCTCGGTCCTCCATCCGCTGGAAGAGTTGGATGGAGTCTCCGTGAGCGCCCTGGCCCGCGACGGCCGACCGGTTGTCCTCGTCTGTGTACGCGGGGCGCGTGCCGGCGA
>JBGTAT010000265.1:0-5388 GCA_041749755.1 Terrimicrobiaceae bacterium
GCCCTGATTGCCCGCGCGCTCTCTCGGACAAATTTGCCGACTCTCGCCTGATCGAGCGCGCGCTCATGGAAAAGGGCCGGAAAATCCAGCTCGACCAGCGCACGAAGGCCGAGTCCGACTTCGCCGTCGCCGCCGCCTCGATCCTCGCCCGCGAAAAATTCATCAGCTGGCTCGATACAGCAGGCACCGCCGCAGGAGTGAAGCTCCCCCGCGGAGCCTCCGCCGCCGTCAAGGCTGCCGCCCGCGAACTCGTCGCCAAGCTCGGCCCCGACGCCCTCGAAAACCACGCCAAAACCCACTTCAAAACTGCATCGGAAATTGTTTAGGGGGTTGCACAGATTGAACTCCAAACGGACTTAGCGAGAGGGATCACTTGTTCTTTGCACTTTTCGGAGTTGTGCACGCCTGTCCGGCAGAGGGCCTCCGGGTTCGGAGTTCCGCCTTTAGGCGGCTGGCGAGGGCGAGGCAGCCGAAAAAGCGCCGCCTGACCACCGGAGCACTGGGAGTGCTCGGGGGAGACTGCACGGAGTGCAGCCCGCAGGGCAAGACGAGCGGGAGCGAGCGCGTCAACGCCGAACTCCAAACAAGATCCCGCAAGGCGAAGCCCGCTTTTGCAACATTCGGAAATGCACCCGCCCGCGCGCGATGCAGGATAAAATGATTGTTGTTTTTCCGGTTCGATGAGAGAACCTCGGCACCTTGGGTAAGGCCCACCCAAACAGATTGGGCTGCCTCCGAGAACTCCAACCCGTCCGACTGAAATGAAAACCCCGATGAAATTTCTTCTTCCGTGCTCTCTCGTGATCGCGATGGTCCTCACTGGCTGCCTGTTCCGCCCGATGGAAAGCTCAGGTGCCACCGGATCGACCACGATCCGCAACACAACCCCGGATGCCATCCGCCGCGCGGCCGTGCCGGTTTTTGCGCGGCATGGATACACCGAGCGCAGCAGCCGCTCTCCGCGCTCCCTGACCTTTGAGCGCCCCGCCGGCAAGCTCGGCGAATTCATGTTTGGAAGCTTCAGCCAGACGACGACATTTCGTGTCGTCGTCCAGCTCGTTCCCCTGGCGGAGTCCCGAGACATCCGGCTTATTCCGAGTATTTACCGCGTCAATCGCGCGGGCGTCGCCGGCTTTGAAACCGACACCCGGATGCTCGGGATGTGGTCCGGCCAACTGCGACCCATCCTTAGGGAAATTGACGAGCGCGCCAGCGGGGCGGCTCTCCGGTCCGCTCAATAATCGAGCAGCCGCCGAAGGCACGAGCCCTCGATCAGGGTCCGGGTCTGCTGGATTTTTTTGGCGGAAATACGAGCGGCTCTCCGCACTCCGCCGGGCGCGAGCATCTGCCGGAGCGCTGCCAGGAATGGGTTCAGGTCGTCAGGCACCAGCAGGTCCATGACGACGGTGCCGGAGTCGTAAGGTTCCGCGAGCTCTTCAATCCAGGCCATAACGGTATCGACCGGATCGTCGCCGGGAAACCGCTGGGCCACGAGCGCGAGGAGGGCGGAGCGGGAGGGCGCGTTCATCAGGAGGGCCAGAAAAAACCGGTGATCCGGATCGGTGATCGCACCCCGCATGTCCCGAATGTGATCGCGCCGCTGGCACTCGACCATTGAGGCCACAATGCCGGCCGCCGGCGCGCCATGCTTATTTTGGAAGGTTTCGAGCGCCGGCTCCCACTCGTCGAGGTCCATCAGATGGCGCATGCCATTTTGAAGGATGTAAAATCCGGCCTCCAGATCGTGCTCGTCGATCATCTCGCGGATGAGGCGGGCGTAGTCGGGGTCGCCGGTCTGCTCGAGGACATCCAGGGCCTGCTTGCGGCGCATGGTGAGGGCATCGCAGTAGACCGGATCCAGCGCGACATGCGGCGGTAGGTAGGTAAATTGCGGCGCGGTTCCCGGATCGTTCTGGGTGCGCACCACGACGGTCACCGACGGTTTGTCGAGGTGGAAGAGCGAGTGGATGCCGCCGGATCCCGAAGTGATCGGAACCGTCCGTCCGGTTTCCAGCAGCTCGATCTGCTGGAGGCGGAGGTCGCCAACCCGGAAGTGCGGGGTGATCGGCCGCATGTTCTCGAAGGCAAATTCGGCATGGATGCTCGAGCCCGCCATCACATGGAAGGCCCCGGAAAATTCGTGCTGGTGGATATCGGTCGTCCCATCAAGCCAGAAGAGAACCTGGATGTAAAAGCGCGGGCATTCGTACGTCACGAGCTCGGGCTCACCGAACCCCGACTGCGTCTGGTGCGGCTGGTCGTCGTTGAGGAGGAAGTCGCGAACGAGTTCCTCCAGGCTCACATGCTCGCACGGCGGCCGCTCGTCGAGCGCGGCACGCGCGATCGCTGGAAAAACTTCCAGCGAAAAATTCGCCTGCTTCCATCGGTCAAAAACCGTTCGTCCGAGCTCCTGAAAATAGCTGTTCACGCGGGCACTCTCCACCCGTCCGCCCCACCCAACAAGAAACATTCGACGTCCCCGCCGCGGATCACGGCACGTAGTAAAACGGATTGGGAAGCTTGATCCGGTTCCGGGCGTGGCCGCCGGCAAGATCGCTTTCCTGGTCGCCGATATTGAGGACGATCTGATAGCCGCGGTCCTCGAGCATTTTGCGAACGCCGGACTTGTACGGGATATTCGAGGCAACGGGGTCGGCGTCTGGCTTGAGATAGAGATGTTTCCATCCGGAATACCCGGCTTGGCGAAGTTCCCGAACGGTCGCGGCGCGGAGGGATTCCGGCCGGCCGGTGATGAGGAAGAGGTCCGCGCCCCGGGTTTTGGCGATGTTGAAGACATCCTGCGTCGGCGCGAGTGCGACCCCTTCGGCCTCACGAACCCATCGCTTGAAAGTCGTCATCTCCAGCACAAAATGGTTGGCAGAAAGGTACGCCCAATTCGAGAGAAGTGTCTCGTCGATGTCGAAGACGACAGCGGTTTTTCCCGGGATGACCGTCATCTGCCGGGCGATCCGGCCGGCCGGTTCGGCAGCCCGCTCAAAAGCCGCCGCATAGCCGCCCGATTGATACCAAGAGACGCACTCCTGCCGGAGGATCCCGAGGTTTGGCGTCGGCTCGTCAGGAACCGCCGCACACCCGGCAAGTGCCACTGCGAGGCAGATAGCCTTCAATGGGGCCGCGTGAAAAATCCAGATGCGATCAGAGCAGGGTTCATAGGACGGCATGCTTCCCTTCTACTTTGAAGGCGGGCGGTGAGGCGACCGAATTCCGACGTATTGCAACAGACCGATCTGAATGGATAGAATGGTCCTCGCCGAGGTTCTTTTTAAGCTGGCCTGATCCGCCGCAGCTCGAGACAGCACTCGTCGCCGACCTTCTCCTGCCGGACGATGCGGAAAGGACGAAGCGGGCTAAGGAAGTCTCCTGGCAGGCCGGTGAGGGTCGGGGCCGCGCGGCCGCCGAAGATGCGCGGCGCAATCGTGAGCCGGATGCCGTCCACCAGATCCTGTTCCGCGAGCGATCGCAGAAGTGCACCCCCGCCTTCGCAGACAAGACGCTTCACGCCAAAGTCGGCCCGCAGAATCCACAGCGCCTGGCCAAGATCGACGGCCGGTCCGGAAAAGATGTAGAGCTCGGCCTTTTGGGTGACGGCCTGGCGGACGATCTCCGGCATCCTCGAGCTTGTGAAGATGACCAGCGGAGATTCGCGGTACGAGAACACTTTCCACGAGAGGTCGAGGAGGCCGGCGTTTGAGACGATGACGCGCAGCGGGACGGGGGGGCGCCCGCTGGCAACGCGCATCTCGCGCAGGTCAGCCGGGGAAAGCCCCATGCTCATCGTGTCCGCAGCGACCGTTCCCCGCCCGGCCAGGACGGCATCCGATCCGGCGCGCACCTCCTGGAGCCGGCGCTTATCTGCCGCAGAGGTAAACTGGGACGGGGTGAGCGAGCGGGTGCTGATCTTTCCATCGGCCGTCATGGCGAAGTGGGCGAGAACGAACGGGCGCTGCGGCTTGGCACCGGGTGGCGTGCTGATGTCAACAGGCAAGGCCTGACCCCCCGTTTGCTTAGCAGGGAGAACAGGCGTCTCGCCTGTTTGGAGACTGGCTTTCGCTGCCAAACCAACGCCCACACGGGCGGGACGCCCATGCTTGATGGGGTCCTGTCGCTCCGGTTGCAACTTTCGGAGATGCGCCCTCTGCTGGCGTGCGCTCATGGGGCGGGGTCGGATTCTTCGGCGATCGCCTCGGCGACCTCGGGGGCGTAGGATTTAAGGGCTTTGTGGGCAATGCGGGTGATCCAGATGGTGATGAGGATCGTGATCGCAAGCTCGATCGAGTAGGCGGCCCAGGCCCAGGGGCCCTGGTGGAGGCCGCCCTTGGCGGCGCGCCCGATCACGGCCCCCCCGTATGCGTAGGCGGCGCTGATCGGCAGAAAGCCGATCCATGAGGCGAGAGTGAATCTCCAAAAGGAAATCCGCGAGAGCCCGAACGCGCAGCTCACCAGGCTGTGCGGGAGGATCGGCGAGAGGCGGGTGAGGATGACGAGCTTCCAGCCATCGCTGGTCGCCGCATGGTCGAGCGCGTGGAACTTCCTGCTGGCCGCAAATTTTCGGCCCATCCATCCGCGGAGGAGGTAGCGGGTGGTGAGGAAGTTGGCGAGTGCGCCGGCGACCGAGCCGATCGAGACGAGGATCGTCCCGCCCCAGAATCCGTAGACCGCTCCCGCGCCGAAGCTGAGCACGGAGCCGGGCAGAAACAGGACGCACGAGAGCGTGTAGAGGATGATGAACCAGATCCAGCCGACCCATCCGCTCGCCGCGATCCAGAGCATCCCCTGGTCCATCCAGGCCGTCCAGGCGTCAAGCATGAGCGAAGAGACGGGGGGTCATTGCAGCTTTTTTTCCAGGATCTCGCCGGCCATCGTCGGGTTGGCCTTGCCCTTTGAGAGCTTCATGAGCTGGCCCTTGAGGAAGTTGATGACCGAGGTTTTTCCGGCTTTGTATTCCGCCACCGGTCCGGGGTTCGAGGCGATGACCTGATCGGCGAGGGCCTCGATGGCCCCGATGTCGCTCTCCTGCTTGAGCCCCTTCTCCTCGACGATCGTGGCGGCCGCCTTTCCGGTTTCGAACATCGCGGCAAAAACCTCTTTCCCCTGCTTCGAGTTGATCGTCCCGGCGTCGATCAGGTTCACGAGCTCATCCAGCGCGGCCGGCGGGATCGGGCAGTCGGCGATCGCGAGCGAGGCAATGGACAGCGCGCTCTGGAGGTCGTTCAGGATCCAGTTCGCCACATTCTTCGGCTTCTTTGCCTCGCGGGCGGCGGCTTCGAAGTACGCGGCGAGGTCGAGGTCGTTCGCGAGGACGGCGGCGTCGTAGTCGCTCACCCCGAAGTCGGCGACAAAGCGGGCGCGTTTGTCCCACGGCAGCTC
>JBGTAT010000266.1:0-3335 GCA_041749755.1 Terrimicrobiaceae bacterium
GAGCACCAGCGACAATTCCCCAAGCGCCTGCCATCCATCCGACCACAGGGCGTTGAGTGCTGCGGAGCGTGGATGCTTGGCCAGCTCAAACGAATTGCAGAGAAAAATCCATCCCGGCACATCGGCCAGCAGTCCCACTGCGTCTGTATATTGTTCGAAGACCGAGAGACCAGCATAGGCCGATGGCAAGCACTCGCGCACGGTGTCGATGTCGCCGCTGAGGCGATAGTAGCGGAGCAGGTTCGCCGCGAACGCGATGCTGAAGTCGGGGATGACCGGTTTGTCCGGCGGGCTCGGATAGCACATCCGAAGCACTCCATCTGGTCCCGCCCCGCGAAGGTATTGGCGGAGCCAGCGCCGGATAGGCTCCAACGTTCCGAAGAGGAGCGGCATCGACTCCATGTAGTCCGCCGGGTCTGCATACTGGCTGCGCTCGCGGCGCGGGCAGTCGTTCAGCAGGTCGTCACAGCAGAGCGCGATCGTTCGCGCGGCGGCTGCAACGATGGACATGTCACACGCTGGCATTTCCGCCACACCCGGGATGTCGCGCCATGCCTCAGTGAGCGGCCAGTGGGATTCGCGGATGACGAGCCGGTTGACGCGGAATCCGGAAGGCATCGCGAGGTACCGGAGCGCCCGCTTTTCGAACGCCTTCCAGCATCGGACGCCGGCAGGTAAATCCAGCAACTCACGGAAATCACCGCCGCAAAACCCGTGGTCTGGCAGGCCGGACCTCGTCAGGCTTTCTCCATGCAGGAGCGTGCAGGTCGCGGGTTGGTCCGCCTCGATCTGTAATTCCAAAAACCCGAAGACCTCGCCCCCGAAGTCCCACACCTGCCAGCTCGAAGTTTCGTCGGCGAAGACCGCTTCCCGGACTTGGCCGGAGAGTGCCGGAAGGTCGCTCGGGATGAGATTTTCGCGTCCGGGCAACGGATGATGCGCGACAACTGCGGGTTCTCTCCATGACCGATCGACAGGGCGATGCAGCCATTCCTCCGTGTCTTCCGTGAGATCGGCATGTTCGCCGAAACCAAGGCATCCGAGCAGCCGCGGAGCCCCGGGCAGAAATGAGGGAGATTTTGCCGCATGCCAGAATTCACGGTTGCCGGGATCGATCCGCCATCCTGGGCCCGCCACTTCGCCCACCAACATCAAACCCGCCAGGCAGGCCGCATGGAACTGGGTATCAACACCGAGGTGATAGGCGCGGATCCGGATCCGGTTTATTCCGGCCTGCAGCGTGGCCGCGAGGTCCACGGTATCGTAGTATTGCCATGGGGGCACCTCGCGCGGCGGACCGTGGCTGACCAGGACGCCATTCACCCAGAGCGAATACCAACTCCCGCAAGTGAGCGACATCCATGCCGTCGAGGGCTGCTCAGGGAGAGCGACGTCGGCTGCAAAATCGGCAAATTGGTCGGGTTCGGGAATCAGCCCCTCCGGCCACCACCATCCGCCGCCTGACAATGGAACTACAAACGGGCGAGCGGAGTCTTCGTTTGTAGTTCCGCATTTATGCGGTGCCTGATCTTCCGTGCCATGACCCCGAAGCCCGCCTGAAGGCGGAACTACAACCGGGGGAGCAGTCCCAGCGTTCGTTCTTCTGCGTTGATAAGGTGCGGTCATTACTCATTTCACGCCAGTGCCATGAGGACTGCGGCAACCGCGTGCGGGTCGTCGGTCTGCGGGGCGTGCTTGCGGTAGTCTTCGCGAGTCGCCATCGGTGGTGTTCCGGGGCAGCCGTTGCGCACGGTGCCATCGAGGTCGATGAAAACAGCCAAGGCCTGGGTGCCGAGGGTGGCTGCGGGGGTCGTGTCGATCCATGCATTCCGGCCTGCCACTTCCAGCATGCTGGCAATGAAACCCGTCCCCGAGGTCTCCGGATAGGAGTCGGGCTCGTCGACAAGTTGATTCCACATGCCTGATGGCTGCTGGTGGTGAAGGAGGGAATCCGTGAGTTCGTAGAGGATTTCCAGCAAGGCGTTAGCAAAACAGTCCCCGCCTGAAGGCGGAACTCCCAACGTGGAAGCGGCGTCTTTGTTTGTAGCTCCGCATTCATGCGGTGCTGTTTCTGCCGTGCCGCGCCCGCCGGAGCCGCCTGACCACCGGAGCATGGGAGTGCTCGGGGAAGACTGCACGAAGTGCAGCCCGGAGGGCGAGATGAGCGGGAGCGAACGAGTCAACGCGGAACTACGAACCGGGGACATCCACTCGAGGCTTTTTACTAACGCGCGCATCGCCCAGCCTTGCCCGCGGCACCATCCGGCGGGAGAAAGAGTGCCGGGTTCCCTCCAGCCCCGCGTATGATGCCAGAGTCCGGTGGCCGGGTCGCGCAGGATGTCGCGATACAGGCGGCATTGCCGGGCGCATTCGTCAAAAAATGATTCATTGCCCGAAAGCGCACCGGCGGCTGCCATGAGCGGCGCATATCCGGCCAGCATATCGAGCAGGACCGCAGGTCCGTGGTCATTGCGATGGGCGACCGCGCCTTCGGAGGTGCGTGGCGCAGTCCGCCGCCATTCGTCTGCAATCTCGACCAGACCTTCAACAAAACGCGGGTCTCCGGTGCGGCGGAAGGATTCGGCGTGGAGGCAGGTGAAATACGAATTGGCAATCGTCAGGGACTCGCGGGGACGTCCGCGAAACTCCCAAACCCGGAGCACAAAGTCGAGGTAGCGCTCATCGCCAGTCGTATCGAAAAGTGCCAGCAGGCCCTCCAGCACGAGGTCGGTCGTGTAGGAAGGCCAATGCTCGCACGAGCGCATCCAGCGGGAGGCAACTCGTGACGCAACATGACGTTCACCTGGCCTCATTGACGATGACGACAGCAGAGGCCGGAGGGATCGTCACTTCGCAGCCGCTCTTAAAGTCGGATTTTTTATCTTCGCGGATTTTGACCGTCTCGGCTTCGCGGTTTGTGGTGCGCGGGTCGGCAGCGGTGAGCCAGTATTCGGAGGCTTCCGGCTTCGGCTGGTAGGGAAGGTCGAGTCGGATCGTCTTCGCCTCGGTGAAGCTGCGGTTGAGTGCGATGAAGCTGTAGCGGTTGCCATCCTTGAAACCGTAGAGCCGGGTGAGAGGCACCCCATCGACCGCTTCGATGATTTTGTCTGTTGGCTTTCCACTGTTGCCGAGCCCCACGCTGCGGCGCTCGGGAAGGTGGACAGATTCGACCTTCACCGGATCGACTTTGAGCAACTCACCGGTGCAGTATTTGTTCCGGAGAAGCAGGGCGAGCCATGTGGTCTGCGGCTGAAACTGAAGGTTGTGCGAGGACCAGTTGTTGCCGGGACGCGCCTGGAAGAAATTCGAATTCCCGTTGTTCGCGACGACAAAAA
>JBGTAT010000267.1:0-2104 GCA_041749755.1 Terrimicrobiaceae bacterium
ACCCGGTGCCCGCCCGCGAGCGCGGCCTGCGCGATCGCAAGCCCAAGGCCGCTGGAGCAGCCGGTGATAAGAAAGGTTTTAGGATTCACGAAAAGGTGAGGTGGCCGTGCATTAAAGACGGCATTTTGGATACGTCCGCGCGGCCCGGGGGGAAGCGAAATATTCAAAAAAGCGCTGAAGAATGCTCCGGGCATGCTAGGATGCAGCGTGCGCAAACTGATCTATTTGCTGGCCCTCGTCTCTGCTCCTCTGGCTGCGGAGGAACCTGCCGATGACTCCCCCTACGAGCAGATGCAGATCCTGGCGCGGGCCATGCAGCTCATCCGTCAGGATTATGTGGACGATACCAAAGTTTCCTACAAGGACATGACCTACGAGGCGATGCGTGGGATGCTCGCCTCGCTCGACCCCCACAGCCAGTTCATGGAGCCGAAGGATTTTAAAAGCATGCAGGAGGACACCAAGAGCGAGTTCGGAGGACTTGGCGTCGTGGTGGCCCAGCGCAACGGCATGCTCACCGTAATCAACCCGATGGAGGATTCGCCGGGCTTTGAAGCCGGAATCCTGCCAGGCGACAGGATCCTGAAAATCAACGGTCAGACGACCGACAAGCTCACCCTCCAGGAGGCGATCGAC
This sequence comes from Terrimicrobiaceae bacterium, assembly GCA_041749755.1. Taxonomy (GTDB): domain Bacteria; phylum Verrucomicrobiota; class Verrucomicrobiia; order Chthoniobacterales; family Terrimicrobiaceae; genus QYQL01. Next base: position 637 of record JBGTAT010000267.1, read on the forward strand.
CTCCTGCGCGGGGAGGTCGGGGAGAAGGTGAGCCTGACGATCAGCCGCCCCGCAACAAAGGAGCTCAAAGACTTTGAGCTCACCCGGGCGATCATCAAGATTCCGAGCGTGAAGGATGCCCAGATCCTGCCATCAGCATCCGGCGCGAAGATCGGCTACGTGCGGGTCACCCAGTTTAACGAACCGACGGCGGCGGAGCTCTCGAAGGCCCTCGACAAGCTGGAGAAGGATGGCATGGAGGCCCTCATCCTGGACCTGCGCCACAATCCGGGCGGGCTTCTCAACAGCGCGGTGGACGTGGCGGCCGAATTTCTCCCGGCCGATACGATGGTCGCATTCACCCGCGGCCGCACGCCATCTCGGGAATATCGCACCGGGCGCGGCGCAGCCCCCAGAAAATACCCTCTGGTGGTTCTGGTCAACTACGCCAGCGCGAGCGGTTCGGAGATCGTGGCGGGCGCGCTCAAGGACCTCCAGCGCGCGCTGGTCGTCGGGGAGACGACGTTTGGCAAGGGATCGGTCCAGAGCGTGATTTCCCTCCCCGACGGCTCTGCCTTGCGGCTCACGACGGCGAAGTATTTTACGCCGGGCAAAAACATGATCCACGAGCACGGGGTGAGCCCCCACATCCGCGCGACGCTGACCTACGACGAGGAGTCGGACCTCCTCCGCTCGCGACGCAGGAAGGAAACCGGGGCGACTGACACCAAGGTGATGCTGGACCCGCAACTGCAGCGTGCGATCGATGTCCTCCAGGGCACGCTCTCCTACGCCGGACGGCAGGGCAGCTGACCCGCAGGGCGCGCCTTTTCCAGAACCAGCCGGGTTCCCCGCCGCTGCGGCAAGTAGGAGACCGAATCGAAGGCGTGCCGGATGATGTGCACCCCGAGCCCGCCGGGCCGGATATCCTCGAGCGCCCGGCTCTTGATCCGCGAAGGGTCGCAGGTCCGGCCGTAATCGCGCAGGATAAAACGAATTTTTGTCCGGAGGGTGGTCATCTCGAGCGTCACCGGCCGGCACGCGTGGCCGTAGGCGTAACGGATCACGTTCGTGCACGCCTCGTCGAGGGCAAGGACCATCAGCTCGGTGGTGCATTCGTCAAACCCGGCCGCCGACAAAAATTCGCGCGCCTGCGCCCGGATATCGGCCAGGTGGCACGTGTCGCTTTGGAACCGAATCTTCATTCAAAGCCTCCCACGAGGACGGTGAGGTCATCGCGCTGGCTGCCGCTTCCGCGGTGGCGGAGCTCGGCCGCAACGATCTTCTCCAGCAGCCCGGCGGCCGAGGTGCTTGGTCCGGAGGCAACGTCCAGAAGCAGATCGTCGAACAGCACGTCGCTGCCCTCGGCGCGGGACTCGCTGAGACCGTCGGTGTAGATGACCAGCTGGTCGCCGACGCCAAGCAAAAGCTCATCGCTGGCATAGGTCACCCCGCGGCGGATCCCGACGGGCATCGCGCCGGGCAGCTC
>JBGTAT010000268.1:0-2509 GCA_041749755.1 Terrimicrobiaceae bacterium
AACGACGACGTCGAGGTCGCACGGGACCCGGGCTGCACGGCCGTCGATCTCCAAATCGGAGATGCGCAGCGCGATCCTCTCGCGTTCGCCGCCAAATGCCGCAGGATCCGAGAGCACGGTCCCGGAGGCCGTCGCGAGTTCCGGTCCTGCGCGAAGGCGCTCCGCGAGCCGCCAGGCGGGGGATTCGCGGGATTGCCAGGTATGCACGCAGGCAAACGCAAGCCCGACCGCCAGGAGCGCAAGCGGAGTCCTCGGAAAAACCATCCAGCCAATGCCGGCGGCTGCCGCCAGGCCCAGGAAGGCATACGAGGGGATGCCTGTCGCGGACGAGACCAGTATGCCGACGGCCGCCGCGAGGAACAGCCCAAGGAACGGAAGGCGCTGCCGGAAAAATGGTGCCGGTCGGCTCACGGTTGGCCGCAGAACTTGAAGAGCAGTTGAAGCGAGCTCCGGTCCCGCTCAAAATAAAATTTCAGCGCGCCATCGCGGCCGGAGATATCCTCCGGCACCGCGCAGCTTGCCCGCCGGGAATGGATCTGGTGGATCCCCTCCCTCCGGTGCCTGTACGGGGCCCCCCAGACTTCCAACAGAAACGCCTCTTCCGCGGAGGAGAGCAGAAGTTTTTCCAGGCCCTCCCGCTCGTAGTGCTCGAAGAAGACGTTCGAGCAGGCCTCGATCTCTACGTAGTCCATCCCGCCGCACGGGTGGGCGCCAACCGGCGGCAGCTCGTCCCAGGTGCCCCGCACCATGCCAACCCGGATCCGCGGATCAAAGCCCGCGAGCAGGTTGCGCTTCGAGCGCGTGTTGACCGAGACGAGCAGCTCCCCGCCCACATCGATCCAGATCCAAACGTGGTCGACGTCGAGAGGATTTTGGTGGAACTCCACCTCCGCTCCCAAGATCCTTCCGACCGCCCGCACCAGCGGGACATCGGGCAGGAGGGGAGGCTCATGCCGGCGGCGGATCACGCCCATCGGCTTGGGCTAGTTAAAAGAAAACGGGCTGTAGAGGGATTCCTCGTAGCCGGAATCGTACCAGTCATCCACCATCGGCTCATTGTAAGCGAACGGCTGCTGATCCTGGTAATACGGACTGTTGTAGTACTGGTCCTTCTGCATCTTGGCGACGCGGGCCTTCTGCTTCGGGGAGTTGTTTCCGTAGAACCCCTGCGTCTCGGTCAGGTAGTTGAGGAGCTGCGGGGTGGCCCCGGCGGACTTCAGCCCGGCGAGCTGCGCGTAGGACAGGTCGTAAACCTTGCGGGTGCTGTTCAGGTAGCCAACGATCGTGTTCGTCGGGACGCCCTTGCTCACCAGGTTTTGGATGTCTTGGACATCGAGGGCGCGCGCGCTGCTCATCTTCTGAACCGTGCCCGGATCGACGCCGCGCGACGAGGCGGCCGAGGTCACTTCCGGACTCACCTGGGGGCCGGACGCACAGCCGATCAATAGAAGCCCGCAGGCCGCGGAAAGAAAAAATCGTGGAGTTTTCATAGGTTGGGTATTGGAGTGGAGAACGCGGCGCGTGCAGTGACGCTCCCCACGACTACTCCCCCCGCCGCGGCAATGCAAAACGAAAAAATTCTTCCCTTCCAATTCCCAACGGCATTTTCCTTTGTCCACGGGGGGGGCAAACGCGAGCATCTCCGAAAGTGGCACGTCTGTCAGGCGGCTGGCTTCCGGGTTCGGAGTTCCGCGTTGACTCCCTCGCTCCCGCTCGTGTCGCCCCTGTGGGGTCTTGCTTCGCAAGATCTCCCCGGGCCGCTCCCACGGCCACGTGGTCAGGCGGCTGGCAGCCCGCGCAGCCACACAAAACCCCACCGCATCAATGCGGAACTCCAAACAAGATTCCTCAAGGCGGAGTCCCTATTTGCAACTTTCGGAGATGCGCCCGGGGCAGGGGCAAACGGCGCGGGGATTTTTGGTTGGAACAGCAGGCAAACATCGGCGATGGTGGCGGGCATGTGGCGATTCGTTCCTTGTTTTCTTCTTGCGGCGGCGGCCATGGCGGCCCCAGCGGGGCCAGCGTTTTCCGGTCTCCAAGCCATCTCGACGCAACCGTACGCCGCCACGGCCCGCACGGTCGAGATCCGGGGCGAACGCGGGGCACCCCAGCCAAGCGAGTGGATTTTCCTGCTGAGCGATGCGAAGGCGCGGGGGGGAGTTCGCGAGGTCACCATGAGCGACGGCCGGATTACCGCCGAGCGGACGCCCCTGCGCGGGATGGCTGACGTCGCGGGCATGGTGCCGATCGAGACGAAGAACCTGACGATCGATGCGGACGAGGTTTTTCGCATCGTGCACCGCGAGGCGGTCAAGAGCCAGCTTGGCTTCCACTGGCTGGACTACACCCTGCGCACCGACCCGCAAAGCCAGGCGCCGGTCTGGACGGTCAAACTATTTGACAGCATGGGGGCGCAGGTTGGGGCGATCGGCATTTCGGCAACCGGCGGGACAGTCGTAAGACCGCTCCAGGCGTCCTCCGTCGTGCGGGCCCGCCCGGACGCCACCCC
>JBGTAT010000269.1:0-8818 GCA_041749755.1 Terrimicrobiaceae bacterium
GCCAGCGGATCGGCATCGCGCGCGCCTTCCTGAAGGACGCCCCGATCCTGCTTTTGGATGAGCCCACGAGCGCGCTCGACCCGACGACCGAGCAGGCGATCATGGGCACGATCGGCGAGCTCATGGTCGGCCGCACGACGCTCATCGTCACCCACCGCCTCGCCACCGTCCACGGGATCGGCCGGATCATCGTTATTCAGGAGGGCCGGATGGTGGAAGACGGGACCGGCCCGGATCTCGTCGCCCGGGGGGGAGTGTACGCTGCGCTCTACAAGTCGGCGCAGGCGGAATCGTAGCGGGCCTCAAAGAAATTTCCGGCTGCAGCATTTGCCGGCGAGCGGCGCTCAGTCTCTCTCCAGCATCGCGCGCAGCGAGGCAAACGAGGCGTCGAGGTCCTCCTCGGCAACCGGCTTGTTCATGATCTCCTCGTAACCTTCGACAAGCACACCCTCGCCCTCGATTTCTTTGAGGAAGGGGCTGGGGCGGCAGTACATCGCGGTGCCGAACTTCGTGCGGTGCATGCAGTGGGTGATCGTGAGCGACTTCATCGCGCGGGTGATCCCGACATAGAACAGCCGGCGCTCCTCATCGACGGTGCCCTCGGATTTCGAACGCTCGTGGGGGATGAGGCCATCTTCGGCACCGAGCAGGAAGACGTGAGGGAACTCGAGCCCCTTGGCGGCGTGCAGCGTGATGAGCGTCACCCCGCGGGCATCATCTTTTTTATCCTCATCGCGCTCGCGGTCGAGGGTCATCTCGTCGAGGAACCCCTGCAGGCCGGATTTGGAGCGCTTCTGATGCTCCGCGAGCGACCGGAGCACCTCCTTCGCTCCGCCCTCGCGGTTGAGCTCCTCCTCGGGGGTTTTGCACGAGCGCTTGAGATCTTCGAAATATCCGGACTCGGTGAGGAACTGGGAGACGAGGTGCGCGGCGTCGGCGCCGGGGGTGAGCAGGTGGATCCTGGTAGCGCCGAGATCCTCCGCAAACGTCCGGATCGCCTCGGCCGTCTTGCGCGAAACCTGCTCGGCAAATTCCGGCGCGGTGAGCGATTCAAAAAGGCTCGTATGGGCCTTGGCGCTGTGCTCGAGCGCGATTTCGACCGTGGTCGCCCCGATGCCCCGCGGCGGGGTGTTGATGATGCGAAGGAGCGCCACGTCGTCCGACGGGTTGAGGAGGCAGGTCATTGTGGCGAGGATGTCCTTGACCTCGCGCCGGTCGAAAAAGCTTTTGCCGCCGACTAGCCGGTACGGGATCCGCATCGAGCGGAGGTTTTGTTCCAGGAGCCGGGACTGGGCGTTCATCCGGTAGGCGATGGCAAAATGTTCCCACGGCAGGTTGGCGGCGGCGCGGAGCGCCCCGATTTCGTTCACGACGAATTCCGCCTCCCGCTTGTCGTCCGGCACGGCGACGACGTGGACCGGATCGCCGCCCTCCTGAGGGCTCCAGAGGTTTTTTCCGCGGCGTCGCGGGTTGTTGCGGATCAGGCGGTTGGCGGCGCCGAGGATGGCGTTCGTGCTGCGGTAGTTCTGCTCGAGGCGGATGACCTCCGGATCGCGGAAGTGCTTTTCAAACTCGAGGATGTTCGAGACCTCCGCGCCGCGCCAGCCGTAGATGCTCTGGTCGTCGTCGCCGACCACGCAGATGTTCGGCGGATCCCCGGCCGAGAGGAGAGTGACCAGATCGAGCTGGAGGCGGTTGGTGTCCTGAAACTCATCGACCAGCATGTGGCGGAACCTCGACCGCCATTTTTCCCGCACCCCCTCGTGCTCGGTGAGCAGCTTGACCGCCTGGATAAGGAGGTCGTCGAAGTCCATGGCGTTCAGCGCGTGGAGCTCGCGGTTGTAGCGCGCATAGACGGCGCCGAGCACGGTCTCCTCGTCCTGCGGGGCTGCCCACCCGTTGTTTTTTGCCTTGCTGATCATGTTCTTCGCGAGCCCGGGGTCGAGCTTCTCGTCCCGCGCGGTCACCCGGTTGATGATCTTCTTGATCAGCCCGAGCTGGTCGCCCTCGTCGAAGATGCTGAAGTTGTTTTTGTAGCCGAGCTTGTCGGCGTCGGTGCGCAGGATCCGGACGCAGAGCGCGTGGAACGTGCTCGCCGTGATCTCGGACGCCTTGTCCGAGTCGAGCATTCCGGCGATGCGCTCCTTCATTTCGCGGGCCGCCTTGTTCGTGAACGTCACGGCCAGGATCGCGGAGGGCGGGACGCCCTGCGAGACGAGCCACGTGATGCGCGCGACAATCGTCCGGGTTTTTCCCGTCCCCGCCCCCGCGAGGATCAGGAGAGGTCCGCTTTCGTGGGTGGCCGCGCGCTGCTGTTCGGGGTTGAGATCCCAGAGGCGGAACTTGCTCATCGCAGGTCCCCCGAGGCAAACCGCTCGACGACCTCGGGATAGAGCCTGTGCTCCTCGACCTGGATCCGGGCATGCAGCGACGCGGGGGTGTCGCCGGCCAGCACAGGCACCTCGGCCTGCGCAATGATCTCGCCGGTATCCATGCCGGTATCCACAAAATGCACTGTGCACCCGGATTTCGCCACCCCGGCCTTAAGCGCCTGCCGCCACGCCTCAAGTCCCGGAAAGGCCGGGAGCAGCGAGGGGTGGATGTTGATCACGCGGCGCGGGAAGGCGTCCAGCAGCGGGGCCTTGACCAGGCGCATGTAGCCGGCCAGCACCACCAGATCGGCCCCGGCATCTTTCAGCGCCCGCACGACCTCAGCCTCGGACTCCGGCGACAGCTTCGTGCGAAATTTCGGCTCGTGGATCTCATGCGTCGGAACCCCTGCCGCCCGGCCGAGATCGAGGATCCCGGCACCCGGCACATCGGAGAGAACGACGACCACCTCCGCGTCAAGCCGCCCGGCATCGATTGCCTCCAGCAACGCGCGAAAATTCGATCCCTTCCCTGACCCAAGCACCCCAAATTTTAATCGTCCCATGGCTGCGGATGATGCACGACCCCGCGCGCATGACAAGCACCCGCGCGCGGAGGGCAGACTACTCTAGTGTAGGCCGCCCAACACCCTGATATTGGAATCACCCGGCCGAAGTCGTCGGCTTATTTTCGGGCAGGAAGCTGGAGAGGATAAAGAGCCCGGCCGCGATGCAGATGCACGAGTCGGCGATGTTGAAGGCCGGCCAGTGGCCGTACCAAGGGAGGATCACATCGACAAAATCGACAACAAACCCATGGAGGAGACGATCGGTCAGGTTGCCGAGGATTCCCGATACGAGCAGGGCAGCACCAATTTTCATCGGTAGGCCGGCGAACGCTCCGCGCCATGCCAGCACTCCCACCACGACCAGCGCGGCGCTGGCCAGGATGACAAAAAACGCGTTATTGTTGCTGAGGATCCCGAACGCGGCGCCCGTGTTATGGACCTGGACGAGGTTGAGGACGCCCGGGATCACCGGGATCGACTCGTGGACGGAGATGTTCCGGAGCACGAGCCACTTCGTCAGCTGGTCGGCAAGATACAGCGGCAGAGAAAGAAAAAGGAGGAGTCGCATCGGAGAGGCTAGGCCGAAGCGACTATTCCGGGTTCACCGAGGAATGGTGGTTGATGATCCTCCAGGCCCCGTTGTCCTTGACATAGACGAACGTGTAGCGGGCCGGTACGGAAACCGGCTTGCCGTCCTCCGTATAGGAAAACGTGTAGAGCCCGGAGTTGATCGCCGCATCTCCGTCGAAGACCCGGATGTCCTGGCGGTGGAATTTCACCTTCAGGTCCGGCTTTTCCGCGAGGTGTTTAAAGTAGGAGAGGATCTCCTTGGGCGAGTCCAGGCGGGTTTGGAAGGTCGCGTAGAGGAGGGCCTGCGGGTCATAGAGGGCAGCCACTTTTTTGGCATCCCGCGCATCAACGGCAGCCCTCCAGGAGTCGGTCGCCGCAGCAATGTCTGCCTCGTCGCCGGCAAGGGAGGTGAGGGCGAGGAGGAGGGATCCAACGAGGGCGGGGAGGAGAGGTTTCATCGCAGAAATCTGGGATGAAAGCGGTCGGGCTGCAACACAATCCTTTTTACGCCAGCGCCTCTTCGCAGCGGGTGCAGATCGTCGGGTGGGCGGCACTTCGGCCAACATCCTCCCGGTGGCGCCAGCACCGCTCGCAGCGCACATGCGGGGTCTTTGCCACCTCGACTTCCGCCTCTGCGCCGGGCGCAATTTCGAGGTCGCTTAAGATGAAGAGTTCCTCGAGCTCGCCTCCCAGCGACTCCAGCAGGGGAAGCTCGGACGGCGGGGCGATGACGCGCACGCGGGCCTCGAGAGCACTCCCGATCCCGCCCGCCTTCTGCACTTTTTCGACGGCCTGCGAGATCCGAGCGCGAATGGCGAGGAGGCGCTCCATCTCGCCGACGGCGTCCGGGTTTGTCCACTTCGCGTCCGTCTCGGGGAACCGTTGGAGGTGGACCGACGAGGAGGGGTCGAAGTATCCCCAGGCTTCTTCGGCCGTGAAGGCAAGGATCGGGGCGAGCAGCCGGGTGAGGGCGTCGAAGACCTGGTGCATGACAAACTGCGTGGCGCGCCGGCGCTTCGAGTCCCCTTGGTCGCAGTAGAGGCGGTCCTTCGTGATGTCCACGTAGAGGCTGCTGAGATCGACCGCGCAGAACTGGTTGATCGTGTGATAGACGCGGTGGAACTCGAGCGCCTCGTACCCCTCGCGGCACGTCGCCACGACCGCCTGGAGGCGGGCGAGGACCCAGCGGTCCACAAACGTGAGGTCCTCCGCTGCCGGCGGGTTCGCGGCCTCGTAGTCATGCAGGTTGGCCAGGAGGATGCGCAGCGTGTTGCGGATCCGGCGGTAGGCATCGGAAAGCCGGGTGAAGATCTCCTCCGAAAACGGGACGTCGTCGGTGAAATTCACGCTGCTCACCCAGAGGCGGAGGAGGTCGGCCCCGTATTTTCCGACGTAGTGCTCGGCCTCGGTCGGCTTCTGGTATCCGCCCTGTGCAGACTTAGAAATCTTCTTGCGCGTATCGGTGTCGACGACGAACCCATGCGTGAGGACCGCCCGGTACGGGGCGACCTTGTTGAGCGCGACCGACGTCATGAGCGAGCTTTGGAACCATCCGCGATGCTGGTCGGTCGCCTCGATGTAAAGGTCGGCCGGGAACGCGAGTTCCGGGCGGCGCCGGAGGACGGCTTCGTGGCTGAGCCCGGAGTCGATCCAGACGTCGAGGGTGTCGTTGCGCCGGGTCACCCCGGCAGGAAGCCCGGCGAGCTCCGCCCACACCGCGTCGTCGAGCTCGAACCACGAGTTCGTGCCGCGCTCGGCAAAGATGTCAGCCACCCGTCGGATGACCGCCGGGTCGAGGATCGGCGCGCCGCTCGGATCGTAAAAAACCGGGAGCGGGACGCCCCATGTGCGCTGGCGGGAAATGCACCAGTCCGGCCGGGATTCGACCGTGCCCCGGATCCGGTTGCGACCCCAGTGCGGGAGCCACTTTGCCGAATCCACCTCGGCGAGCGCGTCCGCCCGGATGTCGTCGATCCGGATAAAAAATTGTTCGACCGCGCGGAAGATGACCGGAGTTTTTGACCTCCAGCAATGCGGGTAGCTGTGCACGTAATCCTCGCGTCCGGCCAGGGCGCCGCGGGTTTTGAGGAGCGCGATGATCGGCTCGTTGGCCTCGAAGACATAGGTTCCGACAAGCTCGGGAAGCCCGCACTCCTCGGTGTAGCGGCCGCTGTCATCCACCGGCGAGAGCAGCGGGAGCTTGTGCTCCAAGCCGAGCCGGTAGTCGTCCTCCCCATGCCCGGGCGCGATATGCACGCAGCCGGTCCCGGTATCCAGCGTCACAAAATCTCCGGCGTAGATCGTCGACGAGCGGTCGAGGAACGGATGGCTGGCTTTCTGGCCGACAAGCTCGCTGCCCGGGAAGAGCTTTTCCACCCCGAGCTTTTCCGCGCCGGTGGAGGCGCAGAACGCATCGGCGAGCGCCTCGGCCAGGACGACGACCTGCTCCTCGCCGTTGAGCCGCACGCGCACCGCGGCATAGGTGTGCTTGGCATGAACCGCGATCGCGAGGTTGGCCGGCAGCGTCCAGGAAGTTGTTGTCCAGATCGCGACCGATGCCTTCCCGGCGAACTCGCCGTCCGCGAGCGGGAACAGCACGTAGATCGCTGGCGACGTCTTCTCTTGGTATTCGACCTCGGCCTCCGCCAAGGCGGTCTGGGCGCCCGTGCTCCAGAGCACCGGCTTCTGCCGCCGGTACACGAGCCCGGCCTCCACAAACCGGCCGAACGAGCGGATGATGTCCGCCTCATACGCCGGGTCGAGGGTCAGGTACGGGTGGTCCCAATCCCCGAGCACGCCGAGCCGGCGGAATTGGCGGCGCTGGATATCGATAAACTTCCGCGCGTATTCCTCCGAGCGGCGGCGCACCTCGGCCGGGGTCAGCCCGGCCGACGACTTCACCACCCGAAACTCGATCGGCAGGCCGTGGCAATCCCAGCCCGGGATGAACGGTGCCCGGAACCCGGCCATCGTCTTAGATTTGACGACAAAATCCTTGAGCACCTTGTTCAGAGCGGTCCCCATGTGCACGTCGCCGTTGGCAAACGGCGGGCCGTCGTGCAGCACGTAGAGCGGATCCGCAGCACGGGAGGCCTGGATCTTCTCGTAGAGCCCGTCGCTCTCCCACTTCGCCAGCATCTCCGGCTCGCGCTGGGCGAGTCCCGCCTTCATGGGAAAATCCGTCTTCGGCAACCTGATCGTCTGTTTGTATCCGCTCATGGAAAACGTCCATCATTATCAGGCTGGCGGGGCCGGGTCAAATAGGGACGCATAGGTCTTATGTGTCCTATAGGACCTATACAGCCCCGTTACGGGCTGCGGAGGTATGTCTGCCAGGCTAGGGCGGTGGGCTCATCGGGCAGCCAGACTGCTTGGGATTTGCTGCCTTTGTAACTCGCGTAGGCCGCCACGTCGTAGGTGGCCGGGTTTCCAAGCCACCCGCCCGAAAGACTGATTTTTTTGAGCGCTTTTGGCGCTGTGGCGGCGGCCTGCGAGGAGGAGCCGATCTTTGGAAGCTCGCTTTTGAAGATGCTGGATGTGCTCTGAGCTGGCGCGGCGACGCCCAGCCGCTGCTTCACCGTCGAGAGCATGAAGGGGACGATGACGTCCATGCTCTTTCCGATGCTATGCCCCTGGGTCTTGTGCAGCGCAACCGTCCAGGGGGCCTTGCCCTGGCCCCGCTCCGCGTTCTCCACGGAGGCCTTGACCCATTCCGGCTTGTCTGCGGCTCCGATCGCAAAAAACATCGGGATCTCCATGAATTTGGCCGATGTTTCGCTGCCGGGGCCGCCTGTGCCGGACGAGCTGGCAAATGCCGCCACCCGCTCGGGAAAAAATACGCAGTAGCGGGAGGAGACGTTTGATCCGGCCGACATGCCCCAAAATGCGAGCGGGGCCTTTTTGAGCTCCGCCTTGCCGCTGAGCTCGCTGAGCTGCTCCACGGCCGAATTAATGCATCCCGCCACCTCTCCGCGGGCATCGGTCTGGTACGGGAACGGCTCCCCGTCCGTGAACTGGCACGCCATGATCGCAAAATCGAGGTCCCTCGCCAGCTGCTGCCACCGGGCATCGTCAGCCATCCCCCGCCCGTCGCCGTGCCGGCCCGGGATCAACACGAGAACCCCCGAGAGCGGCTTGTCGGTTTCCGGGGTCCAGCCGCGAAAGGCAACCGTGTTGATCTGGACGCCCTTGAGCGGCTCCGCTGCCCAGTCGTACGTGGCTGCATTCGCTAGGCCGCAGAAGAGGAGGGTCAGGATTGCCGTACAATAAATCGCTTTCATCGGCGCGGATGATTGCCGGTTGCGGCCGGAGAGGAAAGCAGGAATTCGATGGGAATGCGCTTGGAGCATAGACTCGCCGGGAACGGGGGGCAGGTACTGGCGGTCGCCGCGCAACCAGCCCCGGTGCCATGCCCCCCTGACCCATCACCCATGTCCGGCGCATCAGCAAGTCGGCCATCCGCAGGCACTGAGAAAGAATCCCTTCGATCCCAGCTTGCCTGGCCACACCATACGCTCCCTGCGATAGAACAGATTATTTGTGCGGCCGCACAGATAATCTGAAATTCTCGTGCCCTGCATTTTTGATGCCCTCGGGTCATTTTGACTTGAGGCAGCGCGCCCGTTCTGGCGTTTTTCGGCAAACGCGTCATATTAACCACCCATGCCCTTTTCAACGGAAATCGAAAGCTGTCTTGCCAGAAAATCCTCGCTCTTAAAATCCTTCGAGCGCCTGCTGGAGGCGACCGATACGCGGGGGCTTCAGGATTTGGCTGGGCGGGCGGCGTCGCTGACCCGGCAGCATTTCGGGCGGACGATGCGGCTCTTTGCGCCGCTGTACCTATCGAACGAGTGCATCAACTCGTGTTCGTACTGCGGGTTTTCGCGCGAGAATGCGATCCAGCGGGTGACGCTTGAGATCGAGCAGGCGGCGGCCGAGGCCCGCCACCTGACGGCCGAGGGGTTTCGCAATATCCTGCTCGTGGCCGGCGAGCATCCGAAATTTGTATCCGGCGATTACCTGGAGCGCTGCATCCGCCGGCTTCGCGGGTTTGTTCCCGGGATTTCGATCGAGGTGGCGCCGATGGAGACCTCCGGCTACGTCCCGCTGGTGGAGGCTGGGGCGGAGGGTCTGGTTGTGTACCAGGAGACCTACCACCGCGAGACCTACGCGGCCATGCACCTGCACGGGCCAAAAAAGGATTACGACTGGCGCCTCGACTGCGCCGAGCGCGGGCACGCGGCCGGGTTCCGGCGGATCGGGGTTGGCGCGCTTTTCGGGCTCTGGCACTGGCGGGACGAGGCGCTCGCC
>JBGTAT010000270.1:0-5527 GCA_041749755.1 Terrimicrobiaceae bacterium
CGTTCCTGGGAGCCGGCCTCCAGACGTGCCGGAAGCTCATCGATGCCGGGGCGATTGGCGAGCCCATCGGCGGCAGCGGATTCATGCTCCAGGCCGGCCCCGAGGCCTGGCATCCGAACCCGGATTTTTTCTTCAAAAAGGGGGCCGGCCCGCTCTTTGACATGGGGCCGTACTACCTCACCGCCCTGACCACGCTCCTCGGCCCGGTCCACCGCGTCGCGGGGTCGGCCCGGATCAGCTTTCCCGACCGCGAGATCGGGAGCGAGCCGCTCCGCGGCACAAAAATCGAGGTCGAGACGCCGACGCATGTCGCCGGGCTTTTGGAGTTTGAATCCGGTCCGATCGTCTCGCTGGTGACGAGCTTTGATGTGAAGGCGCACGCGATGCCAAACATCGAGATCTACGGGTCCGAGGGCACGCTCTCGCTGCCCGATCCCAACACGTTCGGCGGGCCGGTGCGCCTCCGCCGCCACAAGGAATCCGACTGGACGGAGCTTCCGCTGGAGTTCGGATATGCCTCGAACAGCCGTGGGCTCGGGGTTGCCGACATGATCGCCGCCATCGGGGCGAACCGCGACCACCGGGCGAACGCGCGCACCGCCTACCATGTCCTCGACATCATGCACTCGATCCTGGACTCGGCCGAATCGGGTGCCCACGTCGAGCTCGCCAGCTCGATGATCCGTCCGGCCCCGCTTGCGCAGGGGCTCAGCGACGGCGACGTCGGGGAATAGGCCCTACTTCATGCGGTCGAACGTCTTCTGGAGAAGGTCGAGCGCGGTAGGAGCCCCGAGCTTGGCACGGGTGGATTCGATCCAGGCGGCTTCGAGGGCATTTTTGCTGGGGCGGTCGCTTTCGTAAAAGACGCCGAAGTATCCCGGGAACTCCAGGCCGGCAAGCCGGTAGGCGGCGGCCTCGTCGGTGATGTCGTGGCGGGAGTCATCCTCTGGCGTGCCGTCCCACTTTTTTTCGTCGATCATCTGGAACGCCCCGCCCTTGCGAGGGTTTCCGGCATCGAAGGCGCCAGGAAAAAATTCCACGCACTCGGAGAGGATCTCGACGACCGAGAACCCTTTGTGGTCCATCGCGCGCTCCATCATCGCGATCATGTGGTTGACCTGGGTGGCATGCGAGCGGGCGACAAACGTTGCGCCCGCCGAGATCAGCTTTTTGATCGGGTTCACCGGGCGGTCGACCGCACCGTTCGGGTCGGTCTTCGATTTGAACCCGACCGGCGAGGTCGGGGAGGTCTGCTTTTTTGTCAGCCCATAGACGAAGTTGTCCATGATGACGTAGGTCAGATTGATGTTTTTGCGGGCGCCGTGTTCGAGGTGGTTGCCGCCGATCGAAAATGCATCGCCGTCGCCGCCGAAGAGGAAGACATGGAGGTCCGGCCGCGCGAGGCTCACGCCGGAGGAAAACGGGACCGCGCGCCCGTGGATAAAGTGCCCGCCGTGCGTGTTCACAAAATACGGGAACCGAGACGAGCAGCCGATCCCGGCGAGCGTCACGATGTTTTCGTGGGGAAGCTGACGGCGCTCGAGCAGCTTGTAAAACGAGGCCAGCACCGCGAAGTCCCCGCACCCGGGGCACCATGTCGGATGGTCGGCGGTCAGATCTTTTTTTGTGAGGGCGCTCATTTCAAAACTCCTTCCAGGATTTCTTTCACATGGAACGTCAGCCCGCTCGTTTTGTTGAGGCTGGTGATCTTCGGCTCGCAGTAGCGGGCGCGGAGGATCGTGGCCAGCTGCCCGTACCCGTAGAGCCCCTGGTCGTTCATCTCCGCCACGATGATTCGGCGGAATTTTGCAAAGATCTTTTCGAGCCCGTTCGGGAGCGGGTTGAGGTGGCGGAGGTGGAGGGCGGAGATGCTCTCGCCCGCTGCCTGCGCGGTTTTGACCGCCTCGTAGATCGGGCCGTACGTCGATCCCCATCCGACAATCAGCGCCTCGCCTTCCGGGTCGCCATAAATTTCGGGCACAGGGATTTCGGCGGCAAGCCGCTGGAGCTTGCTGCGGCGCTTGGCGGTCATCGCCGAGTGCAGGCGCGGGCTTCCGGTCGGGTGGCCCATCTCGTTGTGCTCGAGCCCGGTGACGGTCGGATAAACCCCTCCAAGCATCCGCGTGCCGGGCGGCGCATGCTGGGTGGTCGCCTCGAGCGGATACGGCTGGAACCCGGCCGCCCGCGGGGTCATGTTGGGCTCATACTCAACGACCAGGCTTTTCAGGTCGGGCTCGTCAAACGCCTGGATCCGCGTGGCCAGCGAGGCGTCGCTGAGGATGAAGACCGGCGTGCTGTAGTTCCGGGCAATCCGGGCCGCCTCGAGCGCGATGTAAAAACAATCCTCGACCGTCGAGGGCGCGAGCACGACGCGCGGGCTGTCGCCATGCCCGCCGTAGATCGCCTGGTTCAGGTCGCTCTGTTCGACGTTTGTCGGCAGCCCGGTGCTCGGGCCACCGCGCTGGACGTTGACAATGATCAGCGGCATCTCGGCCATCGTCGCCCACCCGATCGCCTCGGTCTTCAGCGAGATGCCGGGCCCCGAGCTCCCGGTGACCGCAAGATGCCCGGAATACGAAAACCCGAGCGCCATCGACACCGCTCCGATCTCATCCTCGCACTGGACAAACAGCCCGCCGTACTTCGGAAGCTCGCCCCGGAGGACCTCCATGATCGTCGTCCACGGCGTGATCGGATACGCCGCCCCGTAGCGCACGCCGGCCGCAATCAGCCCGTACGCCAGCGCCTGGTTGCCGTCCATCGTCACCTGCGCCCGCCCGCTGTCCTCGGACGGCTCGAACTTGTACCGCGTCGAAAGCACATTCCCTACCGGGTAGGCATAGCCGGCCTGGAAGGCCATCAGGGCCGTGCTTAGGACGCTCTTGTCCTTGCCCCCGAACTTCTCGGTGAGCAGGCGCTGCAGTTTCTCGATGTCGAGGTCGAAGACCTTCGCCAGCAGCCCGAGCACAAAAATGTTTTTCCCCTTGTCCTTCGCCGTCCCCCCGAGCGCCTCGACCGTGAGCCCGGTGATCGGGATCCCGACATACACGAACCGCTTGTCGTCAGCGTCTGGCTGCACGTTGTCGGAGTCGTAAATCATCACGCCCCCCTCGCGCAGAAACCCGATGTTGTCCGCGTAGCTGTGCTGGTAAAAGGCGACCAAAAAATCCGCCTCGTCGCCAGGCGAAAGGACCTCCCCCGTGCCAACCCGGACCTGAAAGAGCGACGGCCCGCCGGAAATCGTGGACGGGATCGTCATGTACGTCATCACATCCTGCGCGCTGCGTCCGGCCAGCCGCGCCAGCAGCGCACCAGCGCTCTGGATGCCATCCTGCGAATTTCCCGCAAGCCGGATCACGGCATCGCGAATGTGTTCCGGGCGAAGATCGGCGCGAACGCCGGGAGAAGAGGAGGAATTTGTCACTGGGTTCGTCAGGGGGACCAAAAATGAGAATCTAATCGGAACGGGCAATTTATTCCAGCGGAATCATGACCTGGATCACGAGGCCCTCGCGGCTCGCCTCCGATACACCGATTACCACAAGCTATTTCTGACATTTAATTCCTCATGTATCCACGCGGGTTCTTTGCGCAAATCAAGAATGGCGAATACTTCTGTTGTTTCTGACGTCTCGCGATAGTAAATCCCAAACGGGAATCTGTCGGAAAGCAAACGGTGAAATCCAAAATGCTTCGCATGTATTCCGTGAAACAATCCCAAGCCCTCAATGTCAGCTATGATGGAATCTACAAAGTAGTCTCCTGCTCCAGCCTCTTGTAGGTCATAAAAGTCACGCCCGCTCTCGATGTCCTCTGCTGCTTCTTCAAGGACGACGACCAATCTCATGCTTCTCGAGAAGCAAGGCGCGATTTGAGCTGAGGAATCGTGAGGAAGTTACCATGCCCGGCTTCAACTTTAGCCAAGCGCGCAGAAAGCACATCCCGATGCCAATCGGCCGGTTGAAGCTCATCGCTTAAGCCCGCAAATGATCGCCAGAGAAGCTCCATCGCCTGAAGACGCTCGACGGGACTCATGGTTTTTATGTCAGACTCGGCCAGCATGTCCAAACGATATCAAGCGAGCGCTTCAATGCAAGGGAGAGCTTCTTTGTTTGTTTGGGAGATATGACACCATTGTAACAATTGTCCGTCCCCCACCCTGCGGGCTTAGTTTCGTCAGGCCCGCTTGCCAAAATTTACGACATTTTCGCGATCCGCCGTGCGAAGTATGATGAAGGAGGAGAATTTTCCACCGACGGCCAAGCTGTGGCGGTCTTGGAGAACCGGCGGGCATGTTTTCCCGGGTTCGTGCTAAGGCCGGATTCCCTGGTTGCCGCAGGCGGCCGGCGATGGTAGGCTGCGTCATCATGAAGCTGATCCTTCTGGCAATTTTCTTGGGTACAGGCGCTGGGGTCGCCCAGGAGTTTGTGGCTCCGGCTGGCCGGCAGCGGGAGATCGTCCCGACGGTCGAGCAGACGCGCCCGACAATCGAGGGGATGGTGAAGGAAATTTTTACGAGGAAGCCGTGGCAGGCGATCAACCCACTCGCCCCGAAGTCGTACGGCTCGGGGGAGAAGTTTGTTTCGCGGGACTTCGGTCCCGGGACGCCCCACCACGCTCCCACGCTCACCGTTGTCGGCGTTGAATGGTAACCGGCCCACGGTCGCGCTCTTCTGCGCGACCTACCTGCGGCCGGAGATGCTCCACATCCACCGGCACGTCTCCGGGCTGACCGGGTTCGCTCCGGTCGTCATCAGCCAAAAGCTCGAGGGCGATTGGCCGGCCGAACAGATTGAGGTCGTCCCGCGATCGCCGTTCCGGTTTGTGGGGCGCGGGCTCGAGCGCCTCGCCGGACGGCCGTGGCAGATTTCGGGAAATGAAGCCGCCCGGATCGCGGCAGCCGCGTCCGACGCCGCCCTCATGCACATATTTTTTGGGAACGTGGCGGTCCACCTGCTCCCGCTCCTGCGCTGTGCGAGGATGCCGGTGGTGATCTCGTTTCACGGGGCGGACGTGGCCGGCGCGATTGCTTCGCCGGCCTATGCGGACGCCCGGCAAGAGATGTTTTCGCTGGCGCGCCTCATCCTCTGCCGGTCGGAGCAACTTGCGGAACAGGTCGCCGGGCTCGGGTGCGAGCGCACGAAGCTCCGGATCATGAAAACCGTGCTGCCGGAGATCGCATTTTCCCGCCGCACCCCGCCAGCCGACGGCGCCTGGCAGATCGTCCAGGCAGCCCGGCTGGTTCCAAAAAAGGGGATCGCCACGTCGCTCCGCGCGTTTGCCAGCTTCCAAAATTCCTTTCCTGCGGCCCGGTTTCTTATCGCCGGAGAGGGACCGCTGGATGCCGAGCTGCGGCAACTCGCCGCCACCCTCGGGGTCGCGGGCCAGGTCGATTTTTGCGGGTTTCTCCCTCAGGACGCGCTGAGGGAATCGTACGCCAAAGCGCATATTTTTCTGCATCCGAGCGAGGAGGTCCATGGGGACGTCGAGGGGATTCCGAACGCTTTGCTTGAGGCGATGGCGTGCG
>JBGTAT010000271.1:0-8009 GCA_041749755.1 Terrimicrobiaceae bacterium
GCCGGCCAGGCTCGCCGCCGCACCGGAGTCCGTGTCGAAAACCGCAACAACCTCGCGGCCGCAATCCCGCAGCCTCCGTGCCATATTCGCCCCCATGCGACCGACCCCGATGATCCCAATGCCTGAATTATTCATGCTCAATCTGGAATAGGTCCCTGTTCCAACGGATTCCTAAAAGTAGAAAGGCCCGGAGAGCAGAAGCTCTCCGGGCCGAAATTTCCACAGAATTCTAAGCGGCTGCCTTGGCGGCGCGAGCCTTTTCCCAGCGGGCTTTCGATGCGGCGGAGATCCGCGCGCGGCCAGCAGCTGAGATCCCGGAGGCACGCTTCGCGCGGGCCGGCTTGGCGGCTTTTTTTACCTTGGCGACTTTGGGCGCTTTAGCAACCTTGGCAACCTTGGCTGATTTGCGAGCCTTAGCTGGTTTAGCTGGCTTGGCCGCAGCAGCCGGGGCGCTCACGGTTTTTGCCGCATAGAGTCCGTTGGACAGCTTGGTCGTGATGTCCTTGCCCGTGGTGCTAAACCACACCGAGACGTTCCCGGAAGATTTGCCGAGCTTGGCTGCGATATCCTTAACCCGAACCCCCTCGGTTCCGGCAGACTCCAAAATTCCTAGGATCGCGGTTTTGAGTCCTCCCGACTTCCGCCCGGCCCGGCGTCCCCGCTTGGCCTGGCGCTTGGGGGCACTTTTAAAAGGGGCTTTTGCGATCGCGGCTGCTGGCGCCGCGATTCCGGTGAGCGTCTTGGCAATTTCCGATTCAATCTCAGCAACAAGGCTGATCAGTTCGTCTTTGCGTTCGGTCAGGCTCAGCACGCGGCGGAGCGATTGGCTTGTAATATGTGACAAATTCATAGTTAAGATGCTGATTAAGATAAGCTTTGTGGCCCTTAGCAAGAAATATTTGCAGCAGCTAATGAAAAGTTGCTGAACAGATAAATGCAGTGCATAGTTAATACGTGCGCAAGTTCAACCATGGTTTTGGCGGCCTCGTACTGGTTCTCTTGGCCTTCTCATGGGTATTTGCGTCGAACCACTGTACGATCGCTTCCTTGGCCGGAGGCCATCGTGAAGGCTCCGATTCCTGCTGCGAGAAAACGGCTGCGGCGCCCTGCGCCGAAAGCTGCTGCGAAGCATTGGCAGCCCCGGTTCCAGCGGCGACCAGCCTGCAGCTTCCGGGTGTTTTACTGTTAGCTTGCCTTCCGGAAGCCCTCTTCTCGGTTCTCAGCGCAGCCGTCCGGGAGCCGCTTCCTTCCTGCGCTTCCCCGCCCGGTTGGCGGATTTCTTTTTTCATTCAGTTTGTGTCGGGGACTTGCCACCAGTCGATGGCACCCCCGGCCGTTGTGGCTTGATCCCGGGACATCGTCCCGCTCCCGAGCGGCGTGCGCGCAGCTCTTCACCAACCATTCAACGACAGTTTATTCTATGAAAAAATTATTTCTCACACTTCTAATGTCCACCACGCTGGCTTCTGCCGGGACCTATCCCCTGGAAACCTGCGTGGTCTCCGGGGAAAAGCTTGGCGAAATGGGAAAGCCCTACGTGCTCATGCACAAGGGCACCGAGGTCCGGCTCTGCTGCGACCGTTGCCAGGCAAAATTCGAAAAGGACCCGGCTAAGTATCTGGCGAAGATCGCCGGGGCGACAAAACCAGGAAACTAATCGCAACGTGTGGCGGCGGGGATTCCGCCGCCGCACCGCCGATTTCTTTATGAAAATCACTTCCGTATTCCTACGGGCGGCCGGGATCTGCCTGCTTGCCGCCATCCAACTCTCGTGCTCGAAACCCGTCGGGCCGGAGCGAAAACCAAAGTTTTACCAGAGCCCGATGCACCCTTGGATCACGTCAGACAAGCCGGGAAACTGCACGATCTGCGGCATGCAGCTTGCGCCGGTTTACGAGGACAAGGCGGCGGCCTCTGCCTCCTCATCCGTGCTCGAAGTTTCCTCGCAGACCGCCCGGGTGCTAGGCCTCAACACGGCGCGCGTCCTTCGCGAACCGCTGCACAAATCGGTTAAGGTGAGCGGCATCCTGGAGGATGACGACACCCTTCACCGCGTCGTCGCCGCATTTTATGAGGGGCGGATCGAGGAGGTCTATGTGCAGCAGGTCGGGCAGAAGGTGCGCGCAGGCCAGCCGCTCGCCTCGATCTACAGCCCGGAGCTTCTCTACGTGGTACGGGAATTCCAGAACTCGTCAGCGCGCGGAAAATCCGACCCGGTGGCCGTCAACTCCCGGCACCGGCTGATCCAATACGGGCTCGACCCGGCGCAGGTGGACGGGCTGGTGAAGATGCCGCGCGACCGGTATGCGATCGACATCCTTGCCCCTGCCGACGGCACGATCCTCGTGCGAAATGCCTATCAGGGCCAGTACGTCAAAAATGGGGAGCGCCTCTTCGAGCTCGGGAACCTTGCGCGCCTTTGGTTCAAAGCCGAGGTCTACGAGCGCGACCTGCCGTTGATCAGGATCGGAGAAAAGGCGGTGGTGACAACGCCGGCCGCACCCGGGCGCACGTTCGAAGGAACTGTCACGTTTTTGGACCCGAATTTTGACCCGCAGACGCGAAGCACAAAAATCCGCATCGAGGTCGACAACCCGCTTTCCGAAACACCGGGAACGTACGAGCGGGTCCTGCCCCACCGGGCGTATGCGGAGGCGATGGTCCAGACAGCGACACCTGCCGTGCTGACGATTCCGAGGGCCGCGCTGATCCGCGACGGACGCCGCGAGGTGGTTTACCTTGAGACCGCTCCTGGCAAATATGAGATGCGGGCCGTGCAATCCGGCCGCTCGGGTGAGGATAGGGTCGAGATCCTCTCCGGCCTTCAGGAAGGGGAGACGGTTGTGGCCAGCGGCAACCTCCTCCTCGATGCCGAATCGCAGCTCCGCCTCGGAGCCGCGCTCGTGCCGGGAAATAAAAAGCCGCTGCCCGAAGGCTGGTCCCAGTTCCTCCAGTCGATCTCGGAGATGTCCGCCGCCCTTGCCGCGGACCAGGCAGCCAAGGCGGCGGGGATTAGCCTGACCCTGCCGAATGAGGCTCCCGGAGCCCCATTTTCGGACGCCCTCCTTCGCGCAGCCAGCCTTCCGCCGCTCCCAAAATCTTCCGATCTCGCGCAGGTCCGTGCCGCGTTTTTCGCTTGGAGCACGCTCGCGGCTGACCTCACGCTGGAGCTGAAGCGCCAGGGCTATGAGGTTCCTGTCAGCGTCTTCGAATGCCCGATGACCGGAAGTTCGTTTCCCGGCGCGCCGAAGTCCGCCCGATGGATCCAATCCTCCGACAAAACCGCGAATCCTTATCTGGGCGCGGAGATGCCGGACTGCGGAAGCGAGGTGAAGCCATGAGCGCCGGGGACGACGCAACTCCCCGGGGAGCGGGAGCGATCGGATGGATCATTGACTGGTCGCTGCGGAATCGGTTTCTCGTCGCGTGTGCCACGCTTCTCCTGATCGCCTGGGGGATCCACTCCGTGCGCCAGACCCCGGTCGATGCCATCCCGGACCTCAGCGAGAATCAGGTCCTCGTCTATGCAGAGTGGGAGGGCCGCAGCCCGCAGGAGGTCGAGGATCAGATTACCTACCCGCTCACGACAAACCTCCAGGGGCTCGCCGGCGTGCATGAGGTCCGGGCGCTTTCAATGTTCGGGTTTTCTCTGCTTACCGTGATCTTTGATGACTCGGTTGACAACTACTTCGCCCGAACGCGCGTGCTCGAACGGCTCAGCTTCCTGCAGGGCCTCATGCCAAGCGGAGTCTCCCCCCAGCTCGGCCCCGATGCCACCGGTCTGGGCTGGGTTTACCAGTACTACTTCGAAGTGGATCCGTCAGCGAAGCAGGACGCCGGCTCGCTCCGCGCGCTCCAGGACTTTTTTGTCCGCTACCAGCTCGCCTCGGTCGAGGGGGTCGCCGAGGTTGCCGGGCTCGGAGGGTTTGTCCGGCAATACCAGGTCGCGGTTTCGCCGGAAAAGATGCGGCACTTCAACATCCCGCTCCGCGAGGTTCTGGACGCGCTCTCCGCAGGGAACCTGAATGTCGGCGGAAAAGTCATCGAGGAAAACGGGATGGAATTTGTCCTGCGCGGGGTCGGGCTGGTGCGCTCGCTCGACGACCTCAAACGGATCGCCCTGCGGGCGCCGGGAGGAACCCCGGTCTACCTCGAGGACATCGCGGAAATCTCCCTCGGCGGCGACTTCCGCCGCGGCGCGCTCGACGTCAACGGCCGCGAGGCGGTCGGCGGGATCGTCGTCATGAGGACCGGCGCGAATGCGATGGATGTCATCCAGCGGGTGAAAGAAAAAGTGGCCGCGATCACCCCGAGCCTTCCGGCCGGGGTGACGATCCGGCCATTTTATGATCGGAGCAGCCTGATCGAGCGGACGATCGGAACCCTCCGCCACGCGCTGATCGAGGAGATCATCCTGGTCACGCTCGCCCACATCATCTTTCTGTGGCACTTCCGCAGCATCCTGATCGTCACGATCCCGCTGCCGGTCTCGATCCTGATCTCGTTTATCCTGATGCGAGAGACCGGGGTCACGTCGAATATCATGTCGCTCTCGGGCATCGCAATCGCGATCGGCGTGCTCGTCGATGCCGGGATCGTGATGACCGAAAACGTGATCCGCCACTGCGAGCTGGCCGAGAAGTCAGCCGGGCGGAGGCTCACACCGAGCGAGACGCTCGAGACCACGCGCGCGGCGGCCAAGCAGGTCGGCCGCCCGATCTTTCTCGCCATGGCGATCATCATCCTCGCGTTCCTGCCCGTGTTTGCGCTCGGGGGGCAGGAGGGAAAGCTCTTCCATCCGCTCGCCTTCACAAAAACCTTCGCGATGATCGGGGCGACCCTGCTCGCGGTCACGCTGGTTCCGGTCCTCTGCACATGGCTTGTGCGCGGGCCCTTTCACTCCGAGAGCGACAACCGGGTGATGAGCTTCCTGGGCCGCTGTTACCGGCCGGCCCTGCTCTGGGCGCTCGGCAACGGGCGCTCGGTTCTCGCGCTTGCCGGCATCCTCCTCGCAATGGCCTCGATCCTGGCATTCGGGCTTCCCCGGGCGATCACCACACGCGTCGCGTCCGCGCTGCCCGCCCTCGCAGCCTGGCTGCCAAACGGCCTCGGCAGCGAGTTCATGCCGCCGCTCAACGA
Source organism: Terrimicrobiaceae bacterium (assembly GCA_041749755.1). GTDB lineage: Bacteria > Verrucomicrobiota > Verrucomicrobiia > Chthoniobacterales > Terrimicrobiaceae > QYQL01. The sequence goes on from JBGTAT010000271.1 coordinate 5,140, forward strand.
GGGCAGCCTCCTTTTCATGCCGGTCCTCGTCCCCGGCACCTCGCTCTCCAGCGTGAAGGATATCATGAGCTGGCAGGACACGATCATAATGAGCGTCCCGGAGGTGGAATCCGCTGCCGGAAAACTCGGCCGCGCGGACAGCGCCACCGACCCGGCCCCGATCGAGATGATCGAAACCACGATCATGCTCAAGCCTCCCTCCGAGTGGCGGCCGGGCATGACGAAGGACAAGCTGATCGCGGAGCTTTCCGAAAAGCTGACCGCCATCCCGGGCTACGTGCCCGGGTTTCTTCAGCCGATCGAAAACCGGCTCCTCATGCTGAGCACCGGGATCCGCGCGCAGCTCGGGATTAAGATCCTGGGCGACGACCTGGACGAGCTCCAGCGGATCGCGTTTCAGATCGAGGACCTCGTCCGCAAAATCCCCGGCGCGGTCGGGGTCGCCGCCTCGCGAACGCAGGGCAAACCGTACGTAGAAATCCACCCCGACCGGCAGGCGCTGGCGCGCTTCGGGCTCAGCCTTCAGGAACTCATGGAGGTCGTCGAGGCCGGGCTCGGCGGCGTCACGACCGGCATTACGATCGACGGACGCCAGCGCATCCCGATCCAAGTCCGCCTCGAGCGCGGGGCTCGGGATGATATCGACCGGATCGGAGATATCCTGATCCCGACGATGTCCGGATCCAGCGTCCCCCTTGGGCAGGTCGCGAAAGTCGTCCGCACCAGCGGACCGGGGGAAATCGCCAGCGAGGACGGACTCCTGCGGGTCTTCGTGCAATCCAATGTCAAAGATCGCGACCTCGGAGGTTTTGTCCAAGAGGTCCGCGAGCGCGTCGAAAAAGAGATCGTGCTGCCGGCCGGCGTCACCCTGCGCTGGAGCGGACAATATCAAAACCAGCTCCGCGCCCAGCAGACCCTCTCGATGATCATGCCGGTCGTCCTCCTGATTATCTTCGTTCTGCTTTTCATCGTGTTCCACTCGGCGGCCGAGGCCGCCCACGTGCTGCTGGCGGTGCCGTTCGCTCTCACCGGCGGGGTCTTCCTCCAGGCCGCCCTCGGGTACCCGTTCAGCGTTGCCGTCTGGATCGGATACATCGCGCTCTTCGGGACCGCCATCCAGACCGGCGTCGTCATGGTTGTCTATCTCGAGGAATCCCTCGAAAATGCCGGGCGGACGAAAGGGAGTGCGCTCAATTTAGCAGAGTTAAAATCCGCCGTGATCGACGGGGCGATGCTCCGCCTCCGTCCCAAGGTCATGACCGTGGCCACCGTTGTCGCCAGCCTCCTCCCCATCATGTGGAGCACACAGTCCGGCGCCGAAGTCATGAAGCCGATCGCCACCCCGGTCATCGGCGGCATGCTCAGCAGCCTCCTCCACGTCCTCGTCGTCACCCCGGTCATCTTCTTCTGGCTCCGCGCCCGAAAGCTGAATGCCGACTCACAATAATCCGAAAATCTTGGAAGCGGCCGGCGAACCATGCGAATCCCTGCGAATGGGGAGGACTTGCAGCACAGAGCGGGATGCTCAGGAAAGCACGCGCATCTCCGAAAGTTGCACGTCTGGCAGGCGGAGGGCTTCCGGGTTCGGAGTTCCGCCTTGAGGCGGTGCCTTTTGGGCTCCCGCCTCACTCGCCAGCCGCCTGAAGGCGGAACTCCAAACAAGATTCCTCATGGCTGAGCCCGTTTTTGCAACTTACGGAGGTGCGCCCGAGGGCAGCCACTCCGCATTTTTGCCATGTCAATTTTCAAGAGCTCGGGCATACATTCCCTGGCATGAGGCAGATTTTTTCTATTAGGCGGGTGCTCCTTGGCGTGGCGGCGATGGCGATCTCCGGATGCGGGCGCGCGCCTCAGAGCCAGGATCTGGTTGTGGGGATGGAGCTTTCTTATCCTCCGTTTGAGACGATCGATGCGTCCGGGAAGCCGACCGGGGTGAGCGTGGACCTGGCGGAGGCGCTCGGAGCCTATCTTGGCCGGCCAGTCCGCATCTCAAACATCCCGTTTACCGGGCTCATCCCGTCGCTGAAAACCGGCAAGGTGGATTGTGTGATCTCGTCGATGACCGACACTCCGGAGCGGCGGACGTCGATTGCGTTTTCCGACCCCTACCTCACGATCGGGCTCGCGCTTCTGGTCGCGAAGAACTCGCCGATCCAATCGCTGGCCGACCTCGACCAGCCCGGACGCACACTCGCCGTCAGGCAGGGCACGACCGGCGAGGTTTGGGCGCGCGCCAATATCAAGGCCGCCAAAATCCTGGCGCTTGAAAAAGAATCCTCCGCGGTCCTCGAGGTCGTGCAGGGAAAAGCCGACGCGTTCCTGTACGATCAGATGAGCGTCTGGAAAAATGCGCAGCAGCAGCCGGACACGACCCGCGCCCTGCTCGCCCCGATCCAGCAGGAAAGCTGGGCGGTTGGCCTCCGCCTGGGCGACGACGACCTCAAGTCCCGGATCAATGAATTCCTCAAATCGTTCCGCGCCTCCGGCGGGTTCGACCGGCTGGGAGACAAGTACCTGGGCGACCAGAAGGCGGCCTTCCGGGACCAGGGGCTTTCGTTTTATTTTTAGACTGGCTCGCGCGCATTGTTTTGTAGAATTGGCGCAACGCCCAGTGTGCTTGGCGCAACCTGCCTATACACACGTCTTTCCCTTTTTGTTACAAACGCGCTACCGGGCGGGAGCCATAAGGAGCAGGGTCAGCGCCTCCGCTTCGCTACGGTTGCCCACCCGGCTAGAGCATATTAAATAATATTGTAGCCGTTTTTATTTGTGCATAGAGTGTCGTTCATGAAGGCACTCTCGTTGGACCTGCGCGAACGCATCCTCTCCACCTACGACAAGGAAAACGGCACCCGGGAACAGGTGGCGCG
>JBGTAT010000272.1:0-2482 GCA_041749755.1 Terrimicrobiaceae bacterium
GGTGATCCTGACCGTCGTGTCCGATGATGCCGCCATGCGGGAGATCTTTAGCCCCGGTGGGCTTCTCGTGGGTTCGAGCGGAAAGCTTTTTATCAACTGCGCGACGGTTAGCCCGGGTGTGCACATCGAGGTCGAGGCGGCGGCGCGGGCGGCGGGGGCGCACAGCCTGGAGGCCTGCATGGCCTCGAGTATCACCCAGGCCCGCGAGGGCACACTCTACCTGATGACAGGCGGGACGCCCGAGGCATTTGCCCTTGCCGAGCCAATTCTTCGCGATCTCAGCAGCTCTCTGCGCCACATCGGGCCCACCGGATCCGCCGCGCAAGTGAAGGCACTCGTGAACATGGTCATGAATATCAACACGGCCGGCCTTGCCGAGGGGCTCGGTCTGGGGGCCGCGCTCGGGCTGGACATAGAAATGCTCCGCGAGGTGTTTTCGCAGACCGGTGCGGACTCGCGCGTTCTGAAAACCGATGGGGAGGACATGCAGAACCGCGACCATGCCTGCTTTTTTTCCGCCGCGCATGCGGCGAAGGATAGCGGGATCGCGGTTGCACTGGCCGAGGCGGCCGGTCTGAACCTCCCGCTGGCCCTCGCGACGAAGGCCCAGTATGAGCGGATGGTCGCCGGCGGTCTCGGAGGACTCGATAAATCCGGGATTGCCGAGCTCACATTCCCCTCCCGGGCGGCCGTCTGATGGCGCATTACGTCTGCCAGCGGTGCACAAACTGCTGCCGGTGGCCGGGGTTTGTGAAGGTTTCCGATTCCGATATCGCGGCGATTTCCGCCCACCTCGGGGTTTCGGAGCCGGATTTCATTGAGTCGTTCACTCGCCTGCGACCGTCGCGCGACGGCCTCGCGCTGACCGAACAGCCGGACGGGGCGTGCATTTTCCTCGACGGCCGGGACTGCCGGATCCAGGCGGTGAAGCCCGCCCAGTGCAGCGGGTTCCCGAATACCTGGAACTTCCCCGGCTGGCGGGACGTCTGCGAGGCGGTCGAGGTCGCCGATGGGTAGTTGGGCGAAAGTTGCACTTCTCTGAGACGGAGGGCTTCCGGGTTCGGAGTTCCGCGTTGACTCCCTCGCTCCCGCTCGTGTCGCCCCTGTGGGGTCTTGCTTCGCAAGATCTCCCCGGGCCGCTCCCACGGCCACGTGGTTAGGCGGCGGCAGCCCGCGCGGCTACGCAAAAAACCAACCGCATAAATGCGGAACTCCAAACAAGATTCCTCAAAGCGGAGCCGAATTTTGTAACTTTCGGGCGGGGGGAGATAAATCCTTCTGGATGCGCGCGGGCGGGACCGGTAATGTCTGCCGGGTGAGCTACAGGGTCTTTGCACGAAAATACCGTCCCCAGACATTCGATGAGGTTGTCGGACAGGACCATATTACACGCACGCTGCAGAATGCGGTGTCTGCCAACCGGCTGGCTCAGGCGTATCTTTTTGTCGGGCCAAGAGGGATTGGGAAGACCTCGACGGCGCGGATCCTGGCCAAGGCGCTGAACTGCGTGAACGGTCCGACCGTGACCCCTTGCGGGGTTTGCGATGCCTGTAAGGAGATCGCGGAGGGGCGCAGCCTCGACGTCATCGAAATCGACGGAGCCAGCAACAACGGCGTGGAAAATATTCGCGACCTCCGGGACAACGCCGCCTACGCCCCGGCGCGCGGGCCGTTCAAAATTTACCTGATCGACGAGGTGCATATGCTGAGCACCGGGGCCTTCAACGCCCTCCTGAAGACTCTCGAGGAGCCGCCGCCGCACGTCAAATTTATCTTTGCCACGACCGAGGCGCAGAAGCTGCCCGCCACGATCACCAGCCGGTGCCAGAGGTTCGACCTGCGACGGATCCCGTCCGAGCTGATCGCGAAGCACCTGAATTTTATTGCCGAGAGCGAAAGTATCCGGCTCGACCCGGCGGCGGCCGATGCGATTGCGCGCGGGGCCGAGGGCGGGCTGCGCGATGCGGAGAGCATGCTCGACCAGATGGTGGCCTTCTGCGGCGATGCGATTGCGGCGCAGGATGTGATGGACGTCTTTGGGTTTACCTCCCGCGAGACGGTCACCGGCCTGGCCGACAACATTTTTGCGCGCGATGCGGCAGCAGCTCTGGGGATCGTGGCTGAACAGTCGGAGGCCGGCAAGGACCTCTCGCGCCTCACGTCCGAGCTGGTTGGCCACCTGCGCGATCTTCTGGTCAGCGCGGCGAACGGGCAGGCGACAGCCGCCCCGCAGGCTAAGCTCCTCGACCTGATCGAACATTTCAGCGAGGCGGAAACCCGGATGCGCTGGGTAGCCGACAAAAAGCTCCAGCTCGATGTGGCCGTCATCAAGGCCCTCCACCTTCTCGATGAAACCAGCCTTTCGGACGTCATCGAAACCCTGGCTAGCCTGAGCAGCGGGGAAATCCCGCCGGTCTCTGAAGCCATGCCTGCCCCCCGTCGGCCAGCGCCTGCCGCTGAGCCTGCGCCGCAACCTGCGCCC
>JBGTAT010000273.1:0-1999 GCA_041749755.1 Terrimicrobiaceae bacterium
AGCCGGCCGGGCTTCTGGCGATCCTGCGCGGCCGCCCGAAGCTCGAGCGCTTCGACGGGTTCATCGCCCGGCAGGGGAAGCTGGAGCCGGAATCGCGGGACATCTTTCATGACGACCCGTACCGGATGCTCCGCGCGTTCCACCATGCGCAGGTCCGCCAGCTCGAGTTCCACCCGGAGCTCAGCGACCTGATTCGCAGGCGGCTCCCGCTCGTGAACCGCACGTTCCAGTACGCCCGCGCCGCCCGCGAAACATTTTTTGCCATCATTTCGCGGAAGGGTGAGGTCGGGCGGGTGCTGCGCCTGATGCACAACCTCGGATTTCTGGGCCGCTACATGCCGGAGTTCGGGGCGCTCGATTGCCTGGTCCAGCACGAGTTCTACCACCGCTACACGGCGGACGAGCACACGCTCGTCTGCATCGAGAAGCTGGATGGGATTTTGTTTGCGGAGGAGGAGCGGCTCCGCGGCTACCGGCAGATCTTCCAGAAGATCGAGGATCCCGCGATCCTTTACCTCGCGCTCCTGCTCCACGACACGGGCAAGGCGGCAAACGACCGGCACCACGAGGGCGCCAGCGCGGTGCTCGCCCACAAGGTGACCCGGCGGCTCCAGCTCTCCCCGGAGCGGCGCCGGATGCTGATCACCCTCGTCGATTCGCATTACATGCTCTCGAAGATGTCGCAGACCCGGAACCTCGAGGATCCCGCCACGATCGAGGAGTTCGCCCGGATCGTCGGCAACCAGGCCAACCTCGATGCGCTCATGCTCATCACCCTGGCCGACGGCATGGGGACCAGCGACCAGAACTGGTCGGACTGGAAGGAGGGACTCGTCTGGACGCTGTACCGCCGCGCCCGCCACTACCTCGAGGGCGGGCCGACCGCCGCCGAGGAGGTCCGGCGGAACCGCGAGGAGCAGCACCAGGCGGTGGTCCGTAAGCTCGGAAAAGATTTTTCCGAGGAGAGCGAGGCCCACTTCCACCTCATGCCCGACCGCTACCTCCAGACGTTCGGGCCGGACGAGATCGCCGACCATATCCGCCTGTTCCGCACGTTTTTTGAAAACCAGCGCCAGGAGGAAAATGTCGCGCTGGCGCCGGTTTTCCACTGGATCCCGCGTCCCGAGAAGGGGCACAGCGAGGTCTGGGTGTGCGGGTGGGACCGCCCGAGGCTTCTGGAGCGGATCGCCGGAGCCTTCCTGTCGGCGCAGATCAACATCCTCAGCGCCGACATCTTCACGCGCAGCGACAGCCTTGCGCTCGACATCTTCCGGGTCGGCAGCACCCGCCATGAACCGGTCACCAGCGCGCGCGACATCGCCCGCGTCGAGACCCGCCTCGCCGACTCGCTCCTCGTCGAAGATTTTGATTTCACCCCCCTCATCAGCAAGGATGCGCTTTTGAAGAGCTACCGGATTTCTCAGGACTTCGAGCTGCCGACCCGGATCACCGTCGACAACACGTCGCATCCGATCTACACGCTCGTGGACATCCAGACCCCCGACCGCCTGGGCCTCCTCTACGCGCTCATGCGGGCGATGGGGGCCGCGGGCCACATCATCGAGCTGTCGCGCATCACGACCGAGATGGATGTCGCGATGGACTCATTTTATATCCACAGCAAGGACGGCCAAAAAATCACCGATCCTGCCGTGCTCAAGAAGCTTCAGCGCCTGCTCCAGCGCGCCGCAGTGAAGGAATGACGCCGCGCTTTGGCGACCTCTTTTTCCGGCAGGTCCTGCGCCCGTGGGTTCGCCACCCGCTCCTGCCGGCGCTCAACATCCTGAGCATCGCCGTCGGGGTGGCGGTTTTTCTGGCGATCCAGATGGCCAACCGCGGGGCGCTGACGAGCTTTCAGAATGCGGTCGGGTTTGTTGCCGGGCGCGCGCACCTCGAGGTGCGCGGCAACCTGCCGGACGTGATCTTTCCCGCCGTCGCCGGGTTTCCGGGCGTGCGGGCCGCCACCCCGCTGGTGGAGGGGATCGTCACTCTTCCGGAC
>JBGTAT010000274.1:0-4102 GCA_041749755.1 Terrimicrobiaceae bacterium
GGTCCAGCCCGCAGTTCTCGAGGTGCTCGAGCGCTCCGGACTCGTCGCCCCGTTTATTGCGGAAGGCGAGCGGGTCCGATCGCTGAGGGTCTTTGATGCCGGGATGCGCGAGGCTTTTGTTCTGGACCAACCGCATCCGGATTCCCCGTATCCCTTCACGTGTTCGATCCCGCAATGGCGGACCGAGGAGATTTTGGCCGGGCGGGTTGAGGCGTTCGGAATTCCCATCGAGCGCGGGGTCACCGCGACGGAAATCTCATCGTCTGCCCACGGGGCGGTGGTGGAGTGCGAAACTCCCGATGGCCGGACGTTTCGCATCGAGGCCGACTATCTGGTCGGCGCGGGCGGCGCCCATGGCCCGGTGAGGGGAGCCCTCCAAGAGCGGCTGGAGGGGATCACGTACCCACTGCGCTACCTCGTTGCCGATGTGCGCGCGGATCTTCCGCGTGGGGACGAGCTCTTGGGGGTTGCGATCTCACCCGCCGGTATGCTGATGGTTGCCGAGCTCCCCGGAGGCCGCAACTTGCTCGTCATGGATATGCCCGACGACTGGCAGCCCGCCGAATCGCTCGGGATGTCCGACGTCGCCGCCGGCCTGGCGATGCACCTGACGTCCCCCTTTGCGATTTCCGATCTCCGCTGGGTCTCGCAGTACCGGACACATCGCAGGATGGCTCCCAGCTTCTCGGAGGGCCGATGCTTTTTGGCCGGAGACGCTGCGCACCTCAGCAGCCCGCTTGGCGGGGAGGGGATGAACGCCGGGATCCTCGATGGCGTGAGCCTGGCATGGAAGCTGTCCAGCGTGCTCCGGCGATCCGGCACCCCGCTTCTTCTGGAGGCCTACGGTGTCGAGCGTCAGGACATTGCCAGGCAGATCCTCGCCAGCTCCGAGGCCACCGCCGACTTCTACTACCTATTGGTCGCACAAGCCCGCAGCGGCCATCCGCTCGCCCCCCCGCCGCCAGATCCCACGCGCCGGGTGACCTCCCCGCTCATGCTCGACCTCAATATCTCCGAGAGCCCGATTATCGGGTTTCATGGATTTACCGGAATCCGGGGTGCGCTCAAACCCGGCGACCGGTTTCCCGAGCGCACGAAGCTCACCGGGGAACTTCACCACCTCCTCGTCTATGGCGATCTGCCAGATCCCGGCTACGACGGGTTTGCGGCCCGGTGGCGCGATGTTCTTGTCGCCATGGATGGAAACAAGATCTGCCCGGCGGAACGCTGCGGGCTGCCCGGTGCAGGTGCCGTGCTCATCCGGCCGGATGGGTACGTCGGATTTCAGGCGACCTCATGGGATGCTTCCTCCAGCACCGCGCTCGACTCGTTTCTTGGGCAGCAGTTTACTCCCCGCCCAACCTGATCTCCTCCTTGTACCCGAACCCGCGCGAGTTATCGATCAGGCGGATCCAGTCGGGCACGAGCTTCCAGATCGTCGTGGCGGCCATCGCCTTCGCAAGCGCCGCCGCGTCGTCGGCGGATTTCAGCAGGTTCGCAAAGGGGAATTTTTTTCCGTAGAGGACCGCGGCGCGCGGGAATTCTAGCGCAGGGACCGGGGCCGCCGAACCGGTGAGCTGGATCCCGCTCAGCGAGGCCCACTCCTGGTGCTCGTCGTGCGCCGTTCCGGCCACCCTCGGCCGGGCCAGCATGTTGGCCCCATGCACGGTCGTTTTTGCGGACAGAAAATACACGTTGAGGTCGTCGTCCGAGACAAAATACACCGCCGCCGCACACGGCCAGCCCACCGCATCCACGGTCGCCAGGTTCAGCGTGGTCAGTGAACCTAGCATTTTGATGAGCGCTGCTCTTGTTTCGGAGTTGGATCGGGTGGTCATAAAAAAAGGCGGTGCGGCGTCGGTGGCGGGAGGATACCCGGACGCTCCCAAAGATAAAGGCCGGAGGAGCTGAATCGTCGCGCAAGTTCTCGCGCATGAGGTTCCTCTCCGAAAGTGGCAAAAAAGAGCTCCGCCTCAAGGAGTCTTGTTTGGAGTTCCGCATTTATGCGGTCATGTTTTCGCGTGGCCGCGCAGTCCGCTGCCGCCTGACCACGTGGCCGTGGGAGCGACCCAGGGAGATCTTGCGAAGCAAGACCCCACAGGGGCGACACGAGCGGGAGCGAGGGAGTCACGCGAAACTCCGAACCCGGAAGTCCTCCGCCTGGCAGACGCGCAACTTTCGGCCATGCGCCCTCCCGCCAGGATCCGTGCGCCGCGAAAATTTCCCAGCAAATGCGATTGACACGGACCGCCCTCAGAGCCACCTTTAATCGTCAATCTATGAAACGTTCCTCCGCTTTTACTCTCATCGAACTCCTTGTCGTTATTTCCATCATCGGAATTCTGGCGTCCCTCGCGATCCCAGCCGTGGCCGGAGCACTGGTCAAAGGCCAGATGACGGGGACAATGAACAACGCCCGCCAGCTGCAACTCGCCACATTCAACGTCAATTTGGAAAATGAAGCGGCTGGCCAGCCCGGCGCTTGGCCGGCCTCTTCGAATGGCCCCACGACATTTGCACTCTGGAGGGACCTTCTCACCAACGTTTTGTCGTCGTCGGATATTGCAAAGCTTCTCTCTGCCCCTGGTGTGGCCGTCTCAAACGCCATGAGCGTTGCCATGGCCGACACAGCCTTCAACGTATACAAGGTCGGAGACAGCGAGGAGAGCGGCACGATCTTCATCAGCTCGCGCAACTGGAATGCCGTCACCCCGACGACTCTTCCTCTGGCCACGGCCAAACCCTTTGGCAACAAGGGGGTCATCATCATGCGCAAGGGCGGCGATGCTCAGATCCTCCAAAGCCGGTTTATGACCAACACCAACACGTTGGGAATCCCTGGGGGAACAAACCCAGCTCTCCTAGGAGGTTGACCACATTTTCGAAAAACCCCGCATGGTTCCCATGCGGGGTTTTTTGTGCCCGGATTTCCTCTTGCAACCCACGCAACAATTTGTTTAGTATGCGCCTCGTTATGAAAGCTTTTGCCACCCTCCTGATCACGCTGACGGCTGTTCTGACCGCCCAGGCAGACATCCAAGCACCTCCCGCCTCCGACCAAGGGCCGACGCGGAAGCTCGGGCGCGGGATTTCGAATATCGCATTTGGAATCACCGAGATTCCCGACGCAATTTTTTCTGTCAACTACGATGAGGGCAACTCGGCTGCTTGGAGCTACGGCGTCGTTCGCGGGGTCGGACGGTTTTTTGCGCGTCTTGGCTACGGCGTCTACGAGGTGGCCCTCTTCCCGTTCCCGACGCAGCGGGGAACCTACTACCCGCCTTACCGCAGCGACATTCCCTGGATCAACTCCGGCTACCAGGAATTCCCGCCCGAACTCGGCTGGAACACCCGGTACAACTACGTCCGCGACTACCAGCGCGACCCCAACTGAGGCGGATTTCCTGCTGGTGAGGATTCGGGGCGTCCCGGCCCGTCAAGGCGGGTGAATTTCTCGGACAGCTTGGAGGTGGTCTGTCGCCGGCGGGATTTGGAGCGGATGCGCTCTCTCGGGGCGCATGCCCGACCGTTGCAAAAATGGCCTCCGCCTTGAGGGATCTTGTTTGGAGTTCCGCCTTTAGGCGGTGCTTTTTGGGTAGCCGCTTTACTTGCCCGCCGCCTAAAGGCGGAACTCCAAACCCGGATTCCCTTGCCCTGACAGACGTGCCACTTTCCGGCCTGCGCCCCGCAATTTTTTAAGGCGGGATAATGGTTGGCTCGCCGCCAGGAAATTGTGTAGGTTCCCGGCGCATGAAGTATCGAAATTTTCGCGGGACCGATCTCAGTGTGAGCGAGGTGGGCTTTGGGCTTTGGACGCTATCCACCGGCTGGTGGGGGACGTACTCCGACGACGAGGCGGTCCGCCTGATGCGGCTGGCGCGCGATCTGGGAGTCACGCTGTTTGACGCGGCCGACACGTATGGCAATGGGCGCAGCGAGGAGCTGATCGCGAAAGCGTTTGACGGGAAGCGCGACGACATCGTGATCGCGACAAAAATCGGTTACGACTTTGTGAACCATGGCGATGCCCGCCGCGGCCAGCGCGAGATCCCGCAGGAATTTTCCCCTGCCGCGCTCCGGCGGGCGACCGACGCCGCGCTGG
>JBGTAT010000275.1:0-2466 GCA_041749755.1 Terrimicrobiaceae bacterium
AGCGGGGAGGCCGCCGGCTGGCGCACGATGCCGGCGCGGTACCGCTTGGCCATGCTGAGCGAGCGGTTGAGCAAATTGCCGAGGCTGTTTGCGAGATCCGTGTTGTACCGCTGCACGAGGCGCTCCTCGCTGAAGTCCGCATCCCGCCCTGTTGCGATATCGCTCAGGAGGTAGTAACGGGTTGCGGCGATCCCGTACGTGTCCGCGAGCACGTCCGGATCCACGATATTCCCGAGGCTCTTGCTCATCTTCGCCCCGCCGATATTCCACCACCCGTGGACGAGCAGCTCCGGGATCTCGTCGTCTGAGAAACCGCACGCGTGAAGCATGATCGGCCAGTAGATCCCATGCGGCGGGATCAGGATGTCCTTCCCGATCACGTGGATCGCCGGCCAGCGCGAGCGGAAGAGCGCCTGGTCGGCACCGGGGGTCGGATCGTAGCCGGCGAAGCTCACGTAGTTCGACAGCGCATCGAACCAGACGTAGGTCACAAAATCTTTGTCAAACGGCAGCTCGATCCCCCACGCGAGGCGGGATTTTGGACGCGAGATGCAGAGATCGCCGGTCAGCTTCTCGACCGCGTTGCGGAGCTCGGAGACCCGGAAGTCGGGCAGCACGATCGGGCGCCCGGCCGCCGTGCGCGCATCGATCAGGTCGAGCAGCCACTGGCGGTGCTCCGCGAGTTTGAAGTAGTAGTTTTCCTCCTCGATGACGACGACCTCGCCCCACTCCGGCCCGAACGTGCCGTCCGGCCCGCGCTCCTTGTCGGTCACGAACTGCTCCTGGCGGACGCTGTAGTGGCCGGTCTGCTTTGCTTTGTAGAATGCTCCCTTGTCCCAGAGGAGCTGGAGCATCGCCTGCACGCAGTGCTTGTGCACGGGTTCGGTCGTCGCGGCCCATGCGTCGTTGCTGATATCGAGCTTCTTCCAAAGCGCGAGGAACTGCGCCGTGAGCCCGGCCACAAACTCCTCCGGCGCGACCCCCTGCTTCTGGGCCGACTGCTGGACCTTCTGCCCGTGCTGGTCCACGCCGGTGAGGAAGAAGACGTCGCGGCCTTTCATCCGCTGGTAGCGGGCGATCGCGTCGGTCAGAACCTTTTCGTACGCGTGCCCGATGTGCGGAGCCCCGTTGGTGTAGTCGATCGCTGTGGTGATGAAATAGGTCATGTGGTTTCTTCGGACCGGCGGGGCGGGATGGCGCTTGGATCAACCTTCCCCCCCCAGGAAATGATCTTGGCTTTGGCGCCGGCTGCCTCGGCCTCCGGGACCTGGTTGTTGCGCACGTAGTAGAGCGAAAGGCTCGACCAGGCCAGCAGGTCGTCCGGACGCAGGCGCACCGACTCGAGCCCGGCCTCGATCGCCTCCGCAAGATGCCCGCTCTTCATCAGCGACATCCCCAGGGCATGCCAGGCATCAAAATAACCCGGATCAAGGCGCACACATTCGCGAAATTTTTCGACGGCGGCGTCGAGTTCGCCGAGCGCGATATCTCCGGTGGCCTCGTCGAAGATCTCCTCCGGGCTCATCCCCCCTGCTGGCCCCCGGGCATCGAGATCTTCGCCGCCTCGCGGCTCGCGCGCAGCCACTCCGCAAAGAGGAGTCCGCGCTTGTTGTCGAGCAGGCTCGCCTCGATCTCCGCCTTTTTTTCGGCCAGCTCGGTGTCGGCCAGCGGGGCGCGGGACTGGAGGTAAACGGCGAACCCTCCCCACGGGGCCGGCTCGAAGCCCGAGATCTCCCCATCCTTCAGCGAGAGCGTGGGCACAAGAACCCGCTGCTGCTCGGGGGTGAGCGCCTCGTTCATCGGAGCCAGCTTGTCGAGCGGCTCGGCCTGGAGGCCAACGGCCGTGGCCGCCTCGGAAAACGGTTTGCCCGAAGCGAGCGCCTCGCGAAGCGCCTGGATCTTTGTGGCGGCGAGCGATTGGATCAGCTCTGTGGACTTGGCCTGACGGAGGCGCGCCTCGATCGCGGGGGTCGCCTCCTCGAGCGTCAGCGGACGCGCCGGGTTCAGCTCGGCCAGCTCGGCCACATAAAACCCGTCTCCTGCCTGGATCACATCGCTGGCCCTGCCGGCCGCCTGAAGAAGAAACGCGGGAGGAGCCAGCGCGGCGATGACCTCCTCCTGCCCAGGCTCCTGCGGAGGAGCCACAGGGGCACCCTTGCGATCAAATGCCGGGGTCGATTTGACTGTCAATCCGGCGGCCGCAGCCGCCTGGTTAAACGGGGTTGACGCCAGCGAGTCGGAAAACCCGGTGGCCGCACCCGCCAGCTTTTGGAGGGCGTCCACCTTCGCTCGGCCCTCCAGCTTCGAATCTTTCGGCAGCTCGAACGCGACAAACCGGACCGAGCGGGTCTCCCGCGAGTTCAGGTTTTCCTTGTTGAGATCATAAAATGTGGAGATGTCGGACGGCTCGATTTTCACCGCGGCGGCGGCGGCCTCGGCGTCAAAGCGCACGAACCCGCCCGTGAC
>JBGTAT010000276.1:0-2584 GCA_041749755.1 Terrimicrobiaceae bacterium
AGCGGCTCAACCTCAAGCACGTCGTGGTGACCGCCGTCGCCCGGGACGACGTCGCCGACGGCGGGGCCGACCATTTTGCCCGCACCATCGAGGCGATCCGCGAGATCGACCCCGAGGTCGCCATCGAGGTGCTCGTCCCGGACTTCAACGGGAAGGACCCGTCGATCCGCCGCATTCTGGATGCCCGTCCGGACATCTTCAACCACAACCTCGAGACCGTCGAGCGCCTCACCCCGCTCGTGCGCTCGCGCGCAAAGTACCGGCTCTCGCTCGATGTGCTCCGCCGGGTCAAGGAAATGGAGCCGGAGATGATGACAAAATCCGGCATCATGCTCGGGCTGGGCGAATCCGAAAATGAGCTCTTCGAGGCGATGGACGACCTGCGCGAATCCGGGGTCAACATCCTCACGCTCGGGCAATACCTGCGGCCGACGCCGAACCACCTGCCGGTTGTCGAGTTTGTCCGCCCGGAGACGTTTGCGCTCTACGGCGACATCGCTCGGAACAAGGGGTTCACGTTTGTGGCCAGCGCCCCGCTCGTCCGCAGCTCGTACCACGCGGCCGACTTTAACCCGGTCCGTTGATCTGGAAGATCATCGCAGTCGGCGAGCCGGCGCTCGCGTTTGCCCGCCAGGGGATTGAGGAATACCTCGCCCGCCTGCGCGGGTTTGGAAAGGTGCAGACGGTATTTGTAAAGCCGGGCCCCCTCGCCCACCGCAAGGTTCTCGAGCACTCGGACGCCCACTTTCGGATCATCCTCGACGAGCGCGGCAAGCTCCTCACCAGCCGCGAGCTGGCGGCCAATATCCAAAATTGGGAGAACCGATCGATCGGCCGGTGCGCGGTCCTGGTCGGCGGGGCGGACGGATGGGATGAAGCCACCCGCTCGCAGGCGGATTTCCTCTGGTCCCTCACCCCCCTCACCCTCCAGCACGAGATGGCCCTCCTCCTCGCCCTCGAGCAGATCTACCGCGCAGCCACGATCAAGGCCGGCATGCCCTACCACCGCGACTGAGCGCCTAACCCGCGACGCTACAGGATGTAGCGGCCGTCTGTGACCGTCGGAAGAAAAAATGCGACGCTCATAGAGCGACGCTACAACGCGACCGAGATCTGTGCGCTACCCCCCAAGCACCGCGCGCAGCTCGGCCACGCGCCTCGCAAAAAGGTCGAGAGCGGCCTGCACCGGTGCGGGCGAGCTCATATCCACGCCGGCCGCCGCAAGCGTCTCGATCGGGAACCGGCTTCCCCCGCTGCGCAGGAATGCCAGGTAGTTTCCGGCCTCGCCGGATGCCAGCACCCCGGATGCCAGCGCCGCCGCCGCCGAGATGCCGGTCGCATATTTGTAAACGTAGAACGCGTTGTAGAAGTGAGGGATCCGCAGGCACTCGAGCTCGAGCTCGGCGTCGAGGGCAAAGCGCGGCCCGAAATAGTCGTTGAGCAGCCGCCGGTAGATCGCTCGGAACCCGTCGAGCGTCAGCGCCTGGCCGGCCTCCTCGGCGGTGTGGATCTCGCGCTCAAACTCCGCAAACATCGTCTGGCGGTAGAGCGTCCCGCGGAGGTCGTCGATCTGGCGGTTGAGGATGAACGCTTTCATCTTCGGATCATCGGTCGTCTGGAGGAGGTGCTCGGTGAGCAGGATCTCGTTAAATGTCGAGGCGACCTCGGCGAGGAAGATCGGGTAGTGGTAGGTCTGGTAAGGCTGCGCGCGCTGGGAATACCACGTGTGCATCGAGTGGCCGGCCTCGTGCGCGAGCGTGTACACGTCGGAAAAGACATCCGCCTTGTAGTTCATCATGATGTACGGCGGGCTCGTGAACGTGCCGTAGGAAAATGCGCCGCTTCGCTTGCCTTTGTTCTCGTAGCGGTCGCACCACCGGGCCCCGCGCAAGCCCTCCCCGAGGACCCCAACGTATTCGTCGCCCAGCGGCGCCACGGCCGCCAGCACCTTCTCGACGGCCGCGTCCCACGGGACATGGCTCTGCACGTTTTCCACCATCGGCACATACGTGTCGTAGTGATGGATTTCGGCCAGACCGAGCACCTCGCGGCGGAGCTCAAAATATTCGAAGAGCGAGCCGAGGTTCGCCCGCACGGTAGAGATCAGGCCGTCGTACACCGGGGGCGGCACGTCGTCGGCAAAAAGCGCAGCCTCGCGCGCGCTTGGGTAATTCCTCGCCCGGGCATAGAAGACGCCTGCCCGCACCGAGCTCGCCAGGCTGGCAGCGAGCGTAAACTTGTGGTCGGAAAACTCCTCGTAAAACTGATGGAATGCCGCCTTGCGGACCGCCGGATCCCGCTGCTGGAGGAATGATGAAAACGAGCTCTGCGTCAGCTCGCGCTGGGCACCCTCGCCATCGACGAGCATGCCGAACTTCATGTCCACGTTGGTGAGCTGCGAAAACGTCTCGCTGTGCCCGCGCACCGCCGACGAGCCGAGCGCCAGGATCCGCTCCTCCCCAGCACTCAGGATATGTGCCTTCAGCCGGCGCAGCCGCCGAAGCGGGATCGCCCACTCGGCGAGCGCCGGATCCTCCAGATACAACGCAAATTTTTCATCAGGGATCGCCTGGATCGCCGGGGC
>JBGTAT010000277.1:0-18674 GCA_041749755.1 Terrimicrobiaceae bacterium
TTTGGCCAGACTTTCGCGGAAACGTTGATAATCAGCCAGGATTTCTGACGGCTTGGCGTCTTTCGCTGGAACCGGGACGATAGGCTGGCCGTGGGCCTTGCGCCACTCGTCCCACTTTGCGGTCTGCTCCTTTGTCTCCCATGGCACCGAGGGTTCATTGCGCAGGTCGTAGGACCAAATTGTGTTTCGCCCCCGGTAACGCTCGGCAAACATCTTCCAGTAATCCTCCAAAGCTTTCAGGCCACGCTCATCTGCAAAATTATAGTGAACATCCCCCTGCTCCTTTGTCCAAGCCGGGTAACCCTCCCAGCCCTCGGGGCCGGTTGGATGGATGTAGATCCCGAACTCATCGGCGATATCCAACAACTGGTCGAACTTTGCCAGGCCCTCGGGATCGAGTTGGCCCGGCTGATTGTAGAACGAGCCGTAGGTCAAGAAGACCCGAACCACATTGATCCCCATACCTTTCATTTTCTGGAAATCACGGCGCGTTGTCTCCACGTCGAACTTTTTCCAAAACTGAGGCGCCCAGCCCGTGTCGGGCCGATAGTAGTTCACGCCGCAAGGGATGAACCGCTCCCCCTTCAAATTCATGAAACCCTTGTTGGGTGCATCGATCACGATTTTCGGGAGCTTGTTCGAGACCGAGGCGGCCGGCTCCGCCGCATGGCCACCGCTGATAGTGAGGGAAATAATGAGGACAAGGAGAGAAATGTGTGGCATAAATGAAAGTTGCTCTATAGCATATAAAGATTGCCAACGGCGTCAAGATCCATTTTTACTACCCGAATGAAATCCTTTCTTTTTCCTGCTTTTATCGCCGCATTCTCCCTCACTCTGCCGATCTGGGCGCAGGAGGGATCCGTGCCGAATGCCGCAGCTATGCTGCGCGAGATTGATGTGATGGAGGGGAAGCAACTTGACACGAAATCACGGGAAAAAAATGCGGTTCTTGCAGCTATCCGGGCGGCCGCAATAAATGGTGGTGCTGCCGTAAACTTTTATGAAAAGGCGGTGGAGGAAGTGGAGTTCAAGGGAAGAAAGGACAAGGCTGCCGCATTTATGGACTGGAAGAAGGAAAATGCCGACCTGCTGCGCTCGAAGGAGATGCAAAGCGCGCTTTTGCTGCACCTGAGGTATCTCGCGATGGCGCTTCAGCGCCAGGGCATGGAGCAGCCGGAAAAGATGATCCCGGCCCTGATGGCCTATGTGAACGAGCTGGTGTCCCAAGACAAACTCCTCGCCGATGAAAGCACTCTACCGGATGCGGCCAAGGAACTCCTCCAGCAGCCGATCGGGCAATCGTATTTTGCGCAGTGGTTGAACCTGGAACAGTGGCTCCCCGAAGGCGGCGTCTGGGAATCGAATCCTGGAGAAGTGACCGGCATTCTCGAAAAAAACATCCGTCCGCTTCTGCGGGAAAAGAAGGATCCCGCCATCCTTCAAACATGGGACCTGCAGCTCAAAATCGAGGCGGCCAGGATTACCGAAGGACGCTCGGATTTGCAGATTGGAAAATTTAACACGATCACCCGCCCGACCCTTCAGTTCAACCAGGCGCAGGACATGGTGCTGGTCGGGCAGCTGAACAGCGGGGTCAACAAAATGTTCGCCCTGGTGCGCGAAAATCCCACCCACCCCGATTTTGCAAGCTGGGTTTCAACGTTGCGCGAATTGCTCCAAGCCCAAACGGACCTGAACTCTCCCCAGTGAACCCGTGGGTTTGATGGGCGTTTGGGGAACGAACTACGCGTCAGTGAAGCCTGTCGCCGCCTGATGGGAACGCCGGATTCCGTTGACGACCTCTGCTTCGGTGCCGGATTTGGCAACCGCTCCCACTTCCACCAGGAATTCCGCAAGCGGACCCGGACATCACCGCTGGGATACCGCCAAAGCCAGAGCATTTGATTTGAGAAATTGTTCACGCGTGTCAACTGATCGACTGAGAATCGCGTCAAGACGAGTAAGGAAATCTATTAACTATCAATGACTTAGGCCATGGGGGGAGCGACCATCCCCCAAATTCCATGAGAACCTGTTTTTTCAGCTTTACACTATTTTTTCGGACACCCCCTCAACCCTCCTGATTGTGCTTGTGCCTGATAATGAACATCCTACGCAGCAAAAACGCCTGATTTTCAGCCCTCAAAAACCCCCTTTTCGATGTAAAGTAACCCCCTCAACTTTACATCAAAACGGTGGAAAGTGGCGTGACGGATTACGCGAGTAGACGCCGGGGAAGTGGAAAATTCCGTTCCGAGGTCGCGACACCCGTCATCGGCAAAAAAATGAGCCCCGCATGCGCCGGTAAAGGCGTGGGGCGATACAGCAGCACGCTGAGGCAACCCGGCGAGCGGCGGGGAAATTGGCTCGTTTTTGGTGTCGCCGGACCAGTTTTTCGGAAAGGGGCGAGCGGTGCGCCGGTATGGGCATGAGGCGATGGCGGCGCACAGAAAATCTACTGCACGGCGGGGAGAAGGCAGTTCTTCGGGCTGCCTCCCCAGCAGCCGATTTTCCCGATTTCAAATCGGACTATTCCAACCTGTCAGCAATGTGATGCCGCCGCTGAGAGAACGGAAATCGCGCAATGGATTCTACGGCGCGGGAGGGTGGAAGTGGAGGCTCCAGATATCTCGATCATCGTCGGTCATCGCGATGACGGTCGCGCTGCCCATTGAGCCGATTGGGCAAATGATGCCCTCGCGGATGGCGCGGAGCATTCGGGATTCGGGAACGTTCAGAAGGCGGCACAGTTCGCTTGTGCTGATGAGCGTCAGATCGTAACGGGGACGTGGAAGGTGGATAGACATAACGCCTGAGTTGGCGTGTCAACCCGAACGAACCGCACGATCCCTCGCCAGATTTTACCACCGGGGCTGGTTTAGCTTCCGGGTGATCCAATGGTAGACGTCTCTGTGCTTGTTGAAGGGGATGTCTTTGATGAAGGGCTCCCAGCGCTGCGAGAGGATGTCCTCCAGCGGACGTTCCCGCTTTAGTGTCGGGAGTGGCGGGAATGCCGCCTCGATGATTTCCTTGCGGGTTCGCTTTTCCGTCCCGGCCATTACTTCCTTGGTGATGCCGAGTTTCTCGACGGCCTCCGCGAACTTGGCGTCATTGCGGACGGTTTTTGCCGACACACCGGTATTTCCTGCGATCCCGGCGGCTGGATCTTTGCTGGCCAACTGGTAAGAGTTGCCAGTTGGGTCCTTGGCCCTCCCGGAAGGGTTCAGCGTCTTGAGTGCCGCCAGCCGATCCTTCACCGGGATGCGTTGCGCGGTGTAAAGCTTGCCCCGGAGCAACGCCGCCGCGTCGGGAGACAGATTGCGCCGACCAAGCTGGTTGTTGATGATCCAGTTCAGCGCGTTTTCGCGAGTGCCGAAAACCAACTCGGTCGTCTGGAGTTCGTCCAACCTTTCGAGTTCCTGCAAAATCTCGTAGCGGTTGTGGCCGTCCACGAGGATCGTCTTGCCTTCGTGATTCCAGACAATCAGCGGGGAGAGGAGCCCGGTGCGCTCGATGTCCTGCCGCAACATCTGGCGCTCGGTTTCCGTGAGCGGCGGGCAGTGGGCGCGGAATTCTTCGTCAACGGTGATGGTGTCGCAGGAGGTAGGAAGTATGGACATGATGCCGACGGGGCCATGTCAACCGCATCCATCCGGGCATGAAAAATCCCCGGCAGCCCGTTACAGAGCCGCCGGGGATGAGTAGAGAGTTGTTATTTGACGTGCGCCGAAACGAGCTTGGTCATCTCGAACATGCTGACTTGCTTCTTGCCGCCGAAGACCGCCTTGAGCGCGTCGTCCGCGTTGATCTGGGTCCGCTTCTTGGGATCCTGAAGGTTGTTCTTTTTGATGTAGTCCCAGAGCTTCTTGGTCATTTCGCTGCGAGGCAGCGGTTTTGAGCCGACGATGACGGAGAGCACGGCGTCCGGCTGGATGGGTTTCATCAGCGCTGGGTTCAGTTTCCGGGCGGGTTTCGAGGCGGGCTTGGCCGTTGGTTTTTTTGCGGTTGGCATAAAAGATCAGGACTTCTTGGGAAGTTTGAACCCCTTCTTCGCGATCTTGGCGGCGGGCTTCCCGGCCTTGCGTGCCGCCCAGCGGGCCTTCATGTTGGCGGCGAGTTTCGCGCGTCCCTCGGGGGTGAGGCCACTTTTCTTTTTCGCCTTGGCCGGCTTGCCTGCCTTGGGAGCAACAACAACCTCGCCGGCTGTTCCTGCTCGACGTGCTGCCCATCGAGCCTTCGTGGCAGCGGAGATGCGGGCGCGGCCCTCGGCACTCATTGTCCGCTTTGCCTTGGCTGGCTTGGCAGTTTTAACCGGCGCGACGGCAACTGGAGTTTTTGCGATTGTGGGTGATGATGCGATTTCGACAACTTCGACCGAGATCCCACCCTGGAGGGTCCTGATGATTTCGGCATCAATCTGTTCGAGGATCTGGAGGATTTCTTCCTTCTTCTCCGTCAGTCTGAGCAGATGGAGAAGGGATTGGCTGTTGATGAGTGATATATCCATGCTTGGAAGAATCGAGTAAGAATCAGATCAACGGCCTAATGCAATAGCAAATGCCTGACCGCTCACCCGATATAATCAGCTCATGCCGCCCTCGATTGCGTTCAACGTGCGGCTTGGGACGGTGGCTCGCAGATTTTCTTCTGATCAAGTGAATCTCTTTTTTCTCTGAAACATTTTCGATGCCCGGTGAACATATCAAAACGCTGCTCATCGGAAAAAGAGGCAAGAATTCGAATTCTTTCCGCCACTGGTTTTTTTCGAAGCTCATGGCAGATGCATTTCTCCGGGTTCCCCCCTTCCATCGGACACTCAAAACTGAGTCCGGCAAGATAAGCCCGAATAGATGCGTTGTCTGACAGTAAATTCACCTTTTCAAATTCTGAAGGTGTCATCCTGTAGCATCAATCCCCGTGATTGGGAATTCTCGTTTTTGAATTTACATCATGGGGGAAGAGAAACATCCCGGTTGAGAGGATGCCAATTTCACGAAGAGCACGATCCGCTCCACGGCTTCGAGCGTGAGCTGGCGCTCCGAGAGACGCAGGACAGTCCAGTCAGCCATGGCCGCCTCGAAGTATTTTTCAATGTCGGCCAGGAATCCCTCCGCCCGATTGTGCCGGCCCTGAATCCAGATCCCGCCCTCGATTTCGATCAGCGTGCGGCTCGGGATGTGGGCGAAGTCGGCACGCCAACGGCGACCGGGGTGAAAGACAAATTCCTTCTCAATGGCCGGGCCGTTCGCCGCCCGCCAGAGGAAGGCGAACCGGGCTTCCAGGCGGGACGGAGATCGTTTGGCGCGGAATCGGAGTCGGGGCATCCCCAGGGTGCGGAGTCAACCTTTTGCCGAACTACCGATCTGCTACCGACTTGTCCGAAATCGGTAATCCAGCTTTTCGCGCCCACTACGTGTTCTGATTTCGTTTGTGAAGGCGTTTGGGAATCGACGGGCTGAAGAAGGTATTGCCCTTGTGGACCTCCCGAATTGCCTGGCAGACACAGTCGGCGGAGGTGTGTTTTATCAGATAGCCCATCGCGCCTGAGCTGACCGCCGCCTTGATATAGGCTTCATCGCCGTGCGCGGAAAGCATGAGCACTTTGGTGGCTGGGACGGCTTTGTGAATCTGGCAAGTGGCTTGCAAACCATTGAGCAGCGGCATGGTCACGTCCATCAGAACCAATGCGGGACGAAGTTTTTTGGCCATCGCGACAGCCTGGTTGCCGTCTTTCGCTTCGCCGACGACTTCGAGGTCGTCTTCGAGTTCCAGGATCGTTCTGAATGCTTTGCGAACAACCGCGTTATCGTCCGCCAGCAGGACTTTGATTCGTTTCATGAGGGGAATGGCGCAATATGTATCAGTTGCCTCGCCGCGTCTGAGGGGGAAAATACCTGAGGGATGATCGGACTGCCCGGTTCTGAAGATAATTTGAACGACTGACTCCCAGATAGGTCAAATCTATCGGTTAAGGCAGCAACACGAGCCACTGGCGGATCAGTTTCTTTGTTTTTTCTGATCATTTTGTCAGTGGCTCTGTTCGTTTATAGGGACCCCGTTCTTTTGTGTCCATGGACTTCGGAGCATCCCCGGTGCTGCGAGGCAACTCAAAGCAAGTCCGGCTGGCTCGGATCGGGAACGCTCGTCTCGATTTCGTCGGTGAGCGACTTGGAGATCCGGGACGTGACCTTCAGTTTCGTGGGCGAGTGGGAGCGGTCGAATGTGACCTTGAACCCGATGCCGAATTTCCCGTCCTCGTCCGCCGAGTCAACGGCTTCGGAGTAATGGGCGGTGAGGAGTTCGGTGATCGCGTCGATGGCGGCTTTTTGTTCGGAGTCAGCGGGTAGTGTGGTCATTGTTGGAGAAGGTGGAGTTCGAGTTGAGAGGTGAGTTTGATGATCTGGACGGCTTCGGTGAGCCGGTTCCTGGCGGCGACGAATGCGGCCCGGCGGATGCCCAAGCGGGGCTGCCCGTTAAAGTCGCTATTGCCGACATTAGAACGGGTGAGGCCAATCATGCTGTTGCCTCGTTGCAGGCGAGTTGGAATTCGAGTTGGCTGACGTGGAGGTTGAATGCGGCGGCGTCCTTGAGTCGGTGGAGTGCCTTGGTGACGCTTCCCCGGCGAAGTCCGGTGAATGGCTTTCCGTCGTCGTCGTCAACCGTGCCGTAGAGGTGGAGGTTGCTCGGGATGCAGGGCCACCCGCCTTTGGAGGTTTTCCCCAAATTTGGGGAAAACTCACCGCTGCCACATTTTGAGTTCGCCAAATTTGGCGCGCTCAACTCTTCGACAACAACGAAGTCTTTGTCCTGCTCAAATCCGTATTGCTGAATGCGGTTATTGATCCAAGTGGAAAAATCCTTCCCCACCCCCAGCCACCTGTGGAGTTGGCGGGCGTTGACGGTTTTCTTCAGTTCCTCGCCAACCTCAAGGTCAGCGACCGGCAGCAGTGCGTTCAGGTTGTTCATTGGTTGGGATGCTCAGAGCCGGTTGCACTGGAGGTTTTTGATCTGGCGTTCGAGGCGCGCGATATCGAGCTTGCATGTCTGGATGTCGAACCATGTTTCGACAAACTTGGTCATCAAAAAGAAGACGCAGAGCACGATTGAAACGAGGCCGATGAAGGTGAGGAATAGGTTGATGAAGTTCATTTGATGGATGTGTTGAGTTGGTTGATGATGGAAAGGACTGGTTCGAAATCACGGAGCAGGGCTGCGATCTGTTCGCGGGATCGGGTCTTGATCCAGTCGGTGCCGCCGATTTGTTTCCACCAGCCGCAGATTCGGTTGATGGACGGGATGTGATTGGTGATGCCCTGCTCGGAGGGAGGGACGGAAAGTTCCTCGGGAGAGAGGACGCGACCGGAGGTGATGGACGCCCGGAGCCGCCGCACGCTGATTCGCCCGCCGGAATCCCCAGATGCCGCAGTGTTGAGCCACTCGACCTGCTTTTCGGCGGCGAGTTTGGCCACGACTTTGTGGTGTTCCCACGAGAGAATGTCGTTGCGTAACGACATTGGCACCCGGCGGCTGACGTAGGCGTAGTTTTTGAGGGTGGTCGGGTCGAGGCCGGTTGCAGCCTGGGTCGCCAAGTAGTTCGGGGCCGAAACCCTGATGTGGCGCGGGTCATTGTCTTCCAGGCCGGGGATGCAGGGCTGGACCGCGAATTTTTCCTCGCCGTAGATCATCCAGTCGCCGATGACAAACGCCATCGATTTGAGGGCGCCGCCGATATTGGGAGCCATCGAACTCCATTCCTCAAACGTGAGGTCGGAATTGAACCGGAGCCCGCTCGGGGTGATGGCTACTTTTTCGTTGATTTGGGTAAGCATGAAAATTCCTGGTTGGCCCGGACTCGGAGCTGGGCGGTCCGATACGACTTGCGGGCTGTCAACGAGCGCATGGCCCGCGATGGGGGAAGGCTGAGGCGTTCGGTGAGCTCGACACAGCGTTTGGAAACTGCCGCCCGGGTTACGCCATGACGGCTGGCAATCTCGGACATCGAGTCGCCAAAATACGAGAGCCCGGACACGATCGCCAGGCACTCGACGGTGAGCGATCGGTTCTGCATTCCGAGGATTTCACCGATGAGGCGGCGCACGATGTCCCAGAGCGCCTCGTCGGTAAGCGTGTCGCTGGGCTTTGGCGCGGGCTTCGGGTCGATGGCCTCGGCAATATCGAAGTCGTCTGATGCAACCGGGGATTCGGCGATGTCCACGGTCAGCCCGCAGTGAGATGCCGGTTGGTCGTCCATGCACGGGGCCGCCAGTCCTTCGGCCTCGAACCGGGCGCGGTCCTTCGGAGAAAGCCCGGCGATCCAGGATTCGTATTCTCGTTTGTAACGGGCGTTCTTCACAGATTGGGATGCAGCGTAGTCGTTCATTTTTCGCTCCAGCGTTCGCAGACGCCCGCCTCCACCTCGATGGGCACCTGGGGAAACAAGTCGGTCATGGCGGAGATCATTGATTCCCGGACCACTGCGCAGACGGCCTCGGCGTCCGCCTCCGGGGATTCCACGATCACCTCGTCATGCACGGTGCTGATCAGACGGGAGTTGGCTGGCAGCCGGGATGCGATGAGGACGAGGGCGCGTTTCATGCCGTCCGCGCATCCGCCTTGGACCGGGGTGTTGACCAGCGCCGTGAACTGCTGCCAGGCATCGGCGTCTTTCGGGATCAGGCGGCGGCGACCGAGCACAGTCCTCACCTCCCCCACGCCGCGTTCGGCGATGTTGTGGCTCTCGCCGTGCCATTGCCGCAGGGCGCCGTAGGTGCGGAAGAACGCCCGGCGGATTTCCTCGGCTTCGTCCTCCTCAAGGGTGACGCCGTAGGAGGATGCCGC
The DNA here is from genome assembly GCA_041749755.1 of Terrimicrobiaceae bacterium. GTDB lineage: Bacteria > Verrucomicrobiota > Verrucomicrobiia > Chthoniobacterales > Terrimicrobiaceae > QYQL01. The sequence continues at coordinate 8,842 of JBGTAT010000277.1, forward strand.
ATAACGCACGAGGCCCTTGGCGGACTGGCCATAGAGCAAACCGAAATTTGAGCTTTTTGCAATTTGCCGGTCCTCCTTCGTCACGTCCTCAATCGGCTTCCCGAGCACGGTGGCGGCAGTGAGTTTGTGGAGGTCGTCGCCGCGCTTGTAGGCTTCGATCATCTTCGCCTCCCCGGCAATCGCAGCCGCGGCCCGGAGTTCGATCTGGGAATAGTCGGCCACGACCAGCCGGGACCCGGCAGGCGCGTGGAAGCATTCCCGGAGTTCGCCCCGTCCAATGTTCTGGAGGTTCGGGGATTTGCTCGAGAACCTTCCGGTGTCCGTGCCGGTCGGTTCGAAACGCCCGTGGATCCGCCCGTCGGACTCGATGCAATCGAGCAGGCTCTCGGCCTGTTGAGCCGACTTTTCCGCACCGCGCAGAGCGAGGATCGCAGGGATGATCGTCCCGTCGTCTGCCGCCTTGAGGGTTTCCTCATTCGTGTTCGCGACCTCGATCCCGGCGCGGGATAGTGCCGCTTTGAGTTGGTCCGGGCTGCCGGGGTTAAGCGATGGCGCATTGAGGAGGATGCGGAGTTCGTCGGCTTCCGCCTTGGTCGTTTCCCTGGAGGAATCCCGGATCGCCTGCAGCCGGGGTTTGTCCATCGCGATCCCTGCCTCCTCCATGGCGACGATGGCCGGGAGCAGTTCCATTTCGAGCGTCCGGACCGTTTCGAGATCCGCGCCGCCGAGTTCCGTGTCCAGTCGGCCCGCCAAATCGTGGAGATGCGCCACGTCCCGGGCATCGTAGGCGAGCTGGTCGTCGGTCAGGAACATGCCGCCCCAGTCAGAGCGGGATTGGTCGGGGGCCGGGGCAATTCCGAGGAATCGTTCCAGGCACTGGTCCAGGTTGTTGCCGGGTTTCGTGCCGGCCGAGAGCAGACGGGCAGCGGTGAGCGTGCAGAACACCTTCTTCGGATGGACCGCGCATTTGACCGCCAGCCAGAGGAGGTCGAATTTCGCGTTGTGTGCGATCACCTCGACCGCCTCGATGGCGCGGCCCAGCTCGCCCAGGTCGTAGCCGGTCGCCTGGAGGTCGATCAGCCAGGGCGTGGCGCCAGCCACACGGAGCGAGAGGAGGCGGATGTCGCCCCGCCACGGGTTGAGTCCGCCCTTCTTGCCGCTGCCGAACGTCTCGATGTCCAGGGCCACCGATCCGGCGGCAACGATTGCGGTGGCGATTTGGTTGAATGTGTCTGCTGCGGAAACTCCGCGCGGGGGCCGGACCTCGGTGTAACCGCAGGGAACCTTGAGTCGATCGGTCGTGGCTGAAGAAACTACCTTCCCCCCCGCTGCTACTGCAATAATCCCCCTAACCCCTTTAAGGGGGTTAGGGGGGGGGATTATTGCAGCAGTGCAGCTATTGATTTTTGCAGTGATTATTTCCGATTTTTTCAGTAGCTGTTTGCTATTCATAATGCGTTAGTGGTGTGAGTGTTGCGAAGATATTGATTTTCGTTTCTTAAAATTGAATTTTTGCAGTAGGAGCAGATTTTTTGAGCGTTTTGGAAAAAAGGGTTTTTGCAGTAACCGCCGAGTCGTTTTTCCTGGTGAAATCCTGATGGTTTCCTGCGCATTGAATGCTTCATAACAGGTTGTCCTTATGCTTTTTCCACCAGTTCCAGATCGTGCGCTCAACGACGCACATCTTGCCGGCAATCTCTTCTACGTTCTCAGTTGTGACCTTCCCTCCTGCTGCAATTATTGCAGTGCGGAATGCATCCATGTCGTAGGCGCTTGGTCGCCCCGCCGTGCGGTATTTTCCACCGGAGGATTCCCTTGTTTGAGGTGGGGCATCGCACTGCTCCCAGCAGATGGAGCCGTCCATGCGATGCTGAAGGAAGATTGTGTCGGCAGCCTCTCCTGCCGGTGTTTTCAGGCCGGCACGCTTGCGGCGTTTGGTCATGGATAGCTGAAAAGTCGGGGGGTAGCCGTCGGGCACTTTGGTGCGAACCAGCACAGCGGTTTCACGGGACCAGTTGACCAGCGCCGAGCTGCCGAGACCACTGTAGGCCAGATCACTCGCGGTCCAGTGTGATGATGCTTTCGGATCCTTGGAGGGCTTGCCAGTGTGGTGAAGCAGGCACCAAATAACTCCGGTTTTTAGGGCGATGGAATTGAGCTTCTTGCAGCAAAAGTTTGCGATCACCTTTTGTTCGGAGATGTCGTCGCCAATGTAGTTGAGCAGTGGATCGGTCCAGACGAGATCGGGCTTGTAGCGGGTCACCAGACGCTCGGCCAAGGAGGTAAACTCGTCTCCGGTGTGGGTTGTATTGCGAAAAATGGTGATGTTTTCGTCGAGGAGAGCGTCCTGATCTTTTGTGAGATTCATCCCGCTCCGAACGCCCTGATACATCTCAGCAAGGTCGCCCTTGTCGTTTTCCGCCTGGATCAGAAGCGAGGAGAGCGGGCGGATCGGAGCGATTCCGAATGCAGGCAGGCCAAGCGCCCACAGGATCATGAGCTGCATGCAAAGGGAGGATTTGCCGACGCCGGACTGTCCAACGATGACGAGGGAACTGCTCCGGCAAAGCCATCGCTGGCCGAGCACGTTGTTCGGATCATTCGCAACATCGTATGTTGCGAGGTCAGATAGACGGATCGGCTCTCCAAGGTCTTCGTGCTCTCGATCCGACTCCCATTCCTCCCAGGATTTCGCGCCGATGTTGACCGCGAGAAGGCGCTGCTGGCGGGGCTCACCGTCCACGGTGCGCCAGCCATCGGGACAGCGGGAAAGCCGGGACGGGTTCTTGTTCTGCTTGTCGAGGCTGAGCCCTTCGAGCCAATCCCAGATAACGCCGACCCGACGGCTGTATTCGTTGGCATCGGGGGCATCGACCCGCACCCAGGCGTGGAGGCTCTTGTTGCCGGAATCGATCACAACCGAGACCGGGAACCCGCTGGAAACGATGGCTCCGAACTGAACTTCCTTCGGGATAAGCTCACCTTTGACGTCCCGGTCAAACTCGACGAGCACATGCCGGAAGGCCGTCACCTCGTCGTTCTTCGCCCCGTCCTTGATCATCGGGTTGAGCCGGACGAAAAGGCCGAGCTTGGTGGAGAAGCACCGTTCGATGCCGCCCTTGGACTCCACGCGCTTGCGCCAGTCGGCCGCAGTCAATGTCACCCCCCGTTTCGGAACGATATTGCCGTCGTCGTCTTCGGAGGCTGGGGCGATGGCGACAAACTCGTCCGCCCGGAAGCAGGTTTCGAGAAGCCGCATGAAACCGCCCTCGACCGGCGGGGGCAGCCCCATCGGCTCGGGAACAAATTTTGGGCGGAGTTCGGGCGGGATCTTCGGCGCATGTTGTTGCGGTGGATTTGGGACGACCCCGTGATGGATTGCCGCGCGCGCACCTTGGGCAAGAGCCGAGCGCATCGTCGTTCGCGCCTCGTTTTCGGTGAGCCCGTCCGCGAGCGCCCGCGCCATGAGCCGCTCCTCAGCCTCACCGGGAGCGATGCCTGCATCGCGGAACTGGCAGGCGGCATCGAAAAGCTCGGCATTGCGCCGACCCTCCGCCGCGCCGCGCTCAAGATAGTCGAGCGTGCGGCGCGGGAGCTGCGGCGTGGGAACGGCGGAGCGATACTTCATTTACCGATCCTCGTGTGGATGCCATGAAGCGCCGCCGCGACGTCGATGAACTCGCCAAGGATTTTACGGGTGACCCATGCCTTGCGGGTGAGGTGCCGAACCCAGGCCAGCAGATCGCGCAGGTCCGTGATCCGGTCCACGTCGATCGGATAACACTCGTCGATCCAGATCGTTCTGCCTTTGACGACGACTTTGGCCTCGGGTTTTTCGATGGCCCAGAAGTCGAGCAATTCCGGTGGTTCGATTGGATCGCTCACGCCAGCACCGCCTTTCTGCCACCGAGGTGGATGTCGAGGAACGCCTTCGCCTCGTTGAACGTGGCCAAGGCCGGCTGAGCGTGCCCGAACCGGCGCAACATGCGGACCTGTTTCGGAGTGGCCAAGCCGAGGTCGAAGCGCATGAACACCTTGTTGATGATGGCCGATGCCTGTCCCTTGCAGCTCACGGTTGCCGGGTCCACTCCGTAGCGGGCGAGGAGTTCCGCCTGCTTCGGGGTGACCGAATGGTCGTGCCAGGCCATCGTTGGAACGTAATCTGCAAGGTCCATGTCGTTGATCGAGAGCGCGAACTCCAGCGCATCGAACGTGCGGGACTGGCGGCGGCACTTTTCTTTAAGCCGCCTGCGCAGGTTCGCCGCCAGATCGCGATCCGCTGCCTCCTTCGCCTCCTCGAGGTCGCCCTCGTCGCCGATATTCTCCGTGATCTGGGCGGCTTCTTCGGCGCTGCCGGCGATCAGGTGGGCGGGTTTGACCAGGCTGTGGTCACCGGAGAGCCAGAGAAAGTCGAGCAGCAGGAGGTGGTCCTTGCCGGGGAAGAGACGGGTTCCCCGCCCGACGATCTGGCTGTAGAGAGCCCGGACTTTTGTGGGCCGCAGGCAGACGACACAATCAATGCTCGGCTCGTCGTAGCCCTCGGTGAGCAGCATCGCGTTGCTGAGGATCCGGGGCTCGTTCCGCGAAAACCGGGCGAGGATTCCCGCGCGGTCGCGGCTCTGCCCGTCCACATGCTCGGCGGCAAGCCCACGCTCGCGGCACATGGCGGCGAACCTCTCGGAGAGCGAGATGAGGGGCAGGAATACGAGCGTCTTCCGGTCACGGTTTTCGACCATCACGTCGGCGATTCGCCCGAGGTAGGGTTCGATGGCGTGGGCGAGATCGTCCGGGTTGAAGTCGCCCGCGGTGGTCCGCACCCCGCTGAGATCGAGCCCGAGCGGCACGGTCTTCACCCGGATCGGCGAGAGCCACTGCTGCTTGATCAGGTCGAGGAGGGAGATCTCGTAGGCGATGTTCTGGAAATACCGCCCGAGGTTCTTTTTGTCCCCGCGGTCCGGCGTGGCGCTCACACCCAGGACGAATGCGTATTCGTCATAATGGTTCATGACCGAGAGGTAGCTGTTCGCGAGCACATGGTGGGCTTCATCCACCACGACGAGGCCGAAGTGATCGCGAGGGAACCGCTCCCGACGGTTCTCGCGCATGAGCGTCTGCACGCTCGCCACGACGACCGGCGCGTCAAGGCTGGCACGCGAGCTTCCCATCTCCACGTCGGCGACGAGGCCGGTGGCCTTGCGGATTTTGTCCACGGCCTGGCTGATGAGCTCCTCCCGGTGGGCGAGCACGAGCGTGCGCCGCGGCTGGTAGTGCTCCGCCAGCTTGGCGAAGAGGATCGTCTTGCCGCTGTTGTGATGGACCGTGAACGAACCGTCGAGGTAGAGGTGGTCGCCATCGATAGTGAACCCGAAATACTCACCCCGGCCAACCGGACGGACTGCGAATCCTGCAAGCATGTGTGAATTTCCCCCGTCTGGCGTGGGGAGGATCCGCATCGGGAGGCACGAAAAATCTCCAGATATCCTGACCCGGTGAAATACGTCGACGCCCTCCACGATGACCGCACGGTCGGTAGCGAGCCCGAGGCTTCCGGCGATAAACGCGATGTCCTCGGCTAGGTCGGCTGACCTGGAGGTGAACTCAAACCCGCCAACGATCGGGATTCCCCCAACGTCAAGGATCCCGGCGAGCACCTGGGCGCGCACGGATTTTTCCGCACGGCAGTAGATGTCCGGCACGCAGAGCGTGTCGTCCGCCGACACCTCGACTCGGTGAGCGCTGGAAGTCGGGAGCCCCAGAATCGCCCCGAGGGAATAGGCATCGAACTGAAGGGCCTGCGCTTTCGGGAACTCGACGGCAACCCGTTCCAACAGGTGAGTCTCTCGGAATTGGCTCCCCGTGCAGATGAAGTCGGCCACACTGATTTCGCAGAACCAGGGAGCCCGATCGGCTTGTCCTTCACCGGTGCGCGTTCGGCGCAGGCGAAGGATGTGACCGCCGTTGACGACGAAGGGGTCGCCCCGGTCGGGCTTGATCTCGAACATGTCATCGCTTCCACTGTGAAGCTCCATGACCGTTCTCGGCTGGCTGTCGGGTCCCATGACCTGTTCGCCGACACGGATGGTCTCGACAGCCCGGAGGCTGCCGTCGGCCATGAGGATCGGAGAACCGGGGGCGTGGCAGCCCGTCGGCTTCACCGCGAGTTGCTTCTGGAATTCTCCGAAGCCCTTGGTGATGGCGTTAAACGCCTCGACTTGATATCCGCGCAGGCCCATGCGCTCAGAAGGGTTCGTTTTCATTTTTTGGTCCTCCTTTCTTTGCGGCGGCTGCAGGCGCTTCGGGCGGGAGCCAGGCGGCAATCTTGTTGCGCTTGCGGCCGTTGTATTCCTCGACGATCAAGCGGGCGCGACCGGTGCGGCCGATCAGTCCGTCGCCGGTGATCTCCACCTCCTCGTCGGGAGTGACCTCCTCGCCGGTTGCGAGCCGGAACGCGTCGATCTTCCAGAACGCATTCGGCGTAAAAACCAGATTGTCGTAGAGGATCGCGCCCGAGGGTTCGATTTTGAGTTTGAGTTCGATCAGTTCGTTGCCCTGCTTGGAGACCGATTCATCGGCGTTGAGGACTTCGACTGTGTATTCCCCGGCCTCGACGTAATCGGGCCGGCTGACGGGTTCTGCTGCTTTGTATGATGGCATAGTAGTTTATTTGGTTGCTGCGGTTGTTGATTTGGCGGCACGCAGCGTGAGGCTGGCTTTGCCGTGTTTGATGAGTTCTTCGGGGAACGGGCGGTCGGGGAGGTTCTGCTCCCAGACTTCGCGAAACTTTTTGGCGGAGAGGCTGCCGTAGGCGGCGAGAACCGGACCAATGCCGATCTCGGCTACGAACCGGCCCACATCGTCGTTGCCCACGAATTCGGGACCTCGCCGGGAGGCGATCTTCCATCCGGGGATGACCTGGCCGGATTCGATGCGTTCCTTGGCTGCCGCTTCGGCCTGCTCGCGGAAATCGTCCAAGATCCCGCAGGCGGATAGGAACTTTCCGAGCCGGTCGTTGTCGGCGAGGATCAGCTCGAACTGGAATCCAGGCTCCGCCACCGCGACCGCCTTTGCGGCCTCGGCGAGGCGTGCCGGGCAGACTTCCCGATTCACGCACCACCCGCAGTATTCGTTCACGGATGGCTGCTTGTCCGGATCATGGAATTTCCGGACTACCGCCTCCACGATCTGCCGGGCCTCGTCGAACGTGAACCGGTGGGTGACGACTTCCTTCTGATCGCAGAAAAGCAGGTAGGCGGTCCACTCGGAGGCGAAATGCTGCTCCATAAGCCCGAGCGCGTAGGCCGCCATCTGCTCGCGGTAGTTTCGCTTCTGGCCGGTTTTCAGGTCGGCGTGGGCGAGGCGCTCGGGCAGGATCGCATCGGCGATGCCGGGATTTTCGATCCCGGGAATCGCCACCCGGCAGTCGTCTTCGTTCGTGATGATGGGAGTGCCGCCGGCTAACGCTCGGACCGTGGCTACCGCCCACTCGACGGCGGCGTTGTCCGCCTCGGTCGGCTGGAATCCATCCTCGGGTTCGGGAAGACCCTGGATGCGCACACGAAATCTCGTGTCCAGAGATGTGCCGCGTCCTGCTGCAGGCCCGGGATTCGGGTCGGATTTGTAGCAGGCGCAGAGCGTCAGTTTCGGCAGGGCGGAGGGGCGCAGGCTCATTGGGCACCTCCCGCCACGCTGAATTTCTCCACGGCATCGAGGAACTTGGCGGTGTCCTGGAGGATCCGCTCGGCGTAGTCGGCTGGGATGTCAGCCCACGTGCCGTCGGCTTTGATCTGGCTCCGGGAAACCAGGAACGCATGGACTTTGTCAGCCCGCCCCGCGAACACCTCGTCGAGGCGCTCGGCCATGGCTTTTTGCGGCAACGCCGGAGCTGGGGCCGGAGGCTGAACGCCGAACACCGGGGCGATGGACTCGAATGCGAACGGCAGCTTTTCTGGCAGGCCGTGCCGGTTCTTGGAGTCGTAGGCCGCAGTATGGGTGGTGAAAAGCACGCGCTCGCGCCCTCCGACGCCACGGCGCTTTCCGGTGTCGCCCTCCGCCACCTTGGTCACGTAGTTGGCGAAAAGCAGAAGGTCGCTCCATTCCTTCAGAAGCGGCGCGACCTGCTTGCTCAGCTTCAACTCGTATCTGTCGTAGCTGCCCGCCTGCTCCGGGGACTCGAACTTCTTCACTGTCGAGTGCGCCAGAAAGACGACGTGCATCCCGCGCTTGAGCAGCACGTCGAGGCTCGTCAGAAATTTCGCGAACTCCTCCGCTACGATGACGTGCCCCTTGCCGAACCCGAAATCCTCGATCGAGTCCTTGTTCGCCTTCCGGCAGACGTGTTCGGCGAGGCGTTTTTCCAGCCAGTCGGCCGTATCGATAACGAGCGTCTTGAACCCGTGATCGGCGGTGGCGAGCTTTGTCGTTGCTGCAACAACATCGTCCCAGGTTTTGATTTCCGGGAACCGCGCCACATCGAGGTGGTGGGTGCCGCCCTCCGTGTCGATGAATACCGGCTCCGGCATCTGGGATGCCAGAGTGGATTTACCGACTCCTTCCGGCCCGAAGATCGTCGCCTTCTGCGGCCGCGTGATTTTGCCCCGTTGGATGGTGAGGCTGCCAGTTGGATTTGTCATGTGATCAGTTTTTTGTGAGTCGCTTGTTGTCAAATGCCGCCCCGGTGCGACCCCACCTCCGGGTTGGCAAAAGTTGTCAGGTGGTGAGTGCCTTCGCTTTGGCGCGACGGCGCATCCGGCGTTTCTTGCTGAGTTCCGGGGTTACCGCCTGAGCGCCCGTGACCCGCGGCTTGCGCTCCTTTTTCAAGAACAACTGGGGAGTTCCCGGAGGAGGTGGATGGCTGCCGTAGAGGCGGATGTTGACGACTTGCTGCCAGACTTCCCTCGACATCACCGCCCGCCACCGGCGGTTCGGCGTGCCTTCAGGATCGACCCACGAGAAATCCATGCCGGGAAGGATCGGGAACATTTACTTGCCCTCCTTTCCGGAGAATTCTTTGAAGGCGTTGGAAGATGCGCATTCTGATGCGTCACCCGTGTCGGTGGTGGTGATGTCGCGAAGCTGTTGCTCGCCGGTCGGTATCTGTGAAGTTAGAAGTAGTTCGGTTGTTTTCATGCCAGTTGGTTGTTGTCAAATGCGCCCGCATTTCGCGGACTTGTTCGACGTGTGAAGACTGGCACTTGGACCGGTGTCATGTATCCAAGGTGCGATACCGGGTGCATGCGCTCGTATGGTTGCCAACCTTGGCGCAAGGTTGGGCGCGGGAAGGTTAAGATTACCTCGAATCAGCTCTGGCAAATGCTTCAGCCGGTGTCACGTGCCGGTGACATGCCAGTATCATTGCCAGTATCACCGGTGTCATGACCGGTATCATCAGCAACACATGGTTTGTGATACCGGGGTCAAAATCGCTGGCGTGATACCGGTCGACGCAGCAAAATCACCCCATGAAAATCGACCAAATCACGTCATTAACCATCGTCGGAGGGCTTCTTGACGGGCTGCAAGTGAAGCTTTCGCGCAAGCTCAACTGCATCATCGGGGCACGGGGGACGGGAAAGACGAGCGTGCTGGAACTCGTGCGCTATGCGCTCAACCAGCTTCCCAAGCGCGAACTCTCCAATTCGGCCCGGAAACGGATCGAGTCGCTGGTCGAAGGAAATCTTCAGGGGGGGCGGGTTGAACTCGGCGTCGAAACCCGCGACGGGCTCCGCTACACGATCACGCGGGCGGTGGGGGAGGATCCGATTGTCTGCGATGCCGCCGGGAATCCTACCGGGCTTTCTCTCGACGGGCATGCGTTCTTCCACGCCGACATTTTC
>JBGTAT010000278.1:0-3031 GCA_041749755.1 Terrimicrobiaceae bacterium
GGCCGCCTCCGCGAGAATGGTCTTCGCCTCGGTCATAGCGCTCGGCCAGCTTGGCAACCGCTGCCGGCGCGCTGGAGGATTTTGCCCAGTCGGGCAGGATGCTGCTGGCCAGGTCGATTCCGGAAAATGCCAACTCGGACGGTTTCTGGTCGCTCATAAATAAAAAGGAAATCCTGTAAATCTGCGGCTAACTTTTGCCTGGTTATTGAGGCTTGGGAGCAGAAGCGGCAGACGGGACTGCCGGGATCTTGGCGGCCAGCTGCGGGCGGTCCATGGCGACCAGTTCGGAAACCGTCACAAATTTAAACCCCTTCTGCGCCAGCCCGTCGAGCGTCGCCGGCATCGCGTCGACGGTCGTCGCGTGGATGTCGTGCGCAAGCACGATCGAGCCAGCCTTCGTATTCTTCAGAATTTCTGCGGTGACGCGGGCGGAGTTCCGGTGTTTCCAATCGAGGGGATCGACGTCCCACATGATGACTTTCTGTCCGAACTCGTCGTTGAGGCGCTTGGAGATGCTGGTATTGGTCGCGCCGTAGGGAGGCCGGACGGTAACTGGCTTTGGGGCTCCGGCGGCGACGAGCGCGGCATCGGTCTGGTTGATCTGGGAGGCCACGCCGGACCCGCCCGCCTTTGTGAAGGACGCGTGGTTCCAGCTATGATTTCCCACCTCGTGTCCCTCGGCGACCATGCGCTGGATCAGCTCGGGATAGGCGGCCGCATTCTGGCCGATCACGTAAAACGTCGCCTTGATCCCGCGCTCCTTGAGCATGTCGAGCAGGCGGTCGGTCTGCCCGGGCTTCGGGCCGTCGTCAAACGTCATCGCGATATACGGACCCTCGACGGTGCACGCGTTGTAGGTCAGCCGCTTGGGGCCGGTCGGGGCCTCGGCGGACGGAGCCTGCATCGCGGGGGTGGAGTCGCCGACCGCCGGGGCTCCCACCCCGGGCGGCTTGCTCATCTCGTCCTGGGGCACGGCAATCACCTGCGGCTGCTGGGATTGGGTGTGCGCAGACTGGCAGGCGGCACCAAGAAAGCCGGCAATAACCGGAGCGATGAACCAAGAATGGGATTTTTTCATTTGATGCGGGTCAAGAAGTGACCTATCGCACAAACCGGTCCAGAATCACACCAAGATTTTTTACCGTCTCCTCCGGCCAAAGGTTTTTTGGTGTGATGAGCGCGCTGTCCAGGCTCCGGTGCTCCGGCCAGACCGGCTCGAGCGGGACTTTCGGGATCGCGAGGGCCAGGATCTCTTTCGCAGTAATCACGTTCGCTTCAAGGTGGGCGATAATGGCGCCCGCCGTCACCGGTTCCTCCTCGACCTTCCAGCAATCGTAGTCGGTGATCATGGCCATCGTGGCCAGCGCGATCTCCGCCTCGCGCGCCAGCTTCGCCTCGGGCAGGTTCGTCATACCGATCACATCAAACCCGAGCTGGCGGTTGGCGTTCGACTCCGCGCGGGTCGAAAACGCAGGGCCGTCCATGTTGACGTAGGTGCCGCCGTCGTGGCACGTCTTCCCGGCCTCCCGGCACGATTCCGCCAGGATTTTCCGAAGGCCGTTGCTCACCGGGTCGGCGAACGACGGATGCGCGACGATCCCGTTGCCAAAAAACGTGTGCTGGTCGCGCCGGCTCATCCGGTCAAAATATTGGTCGGGCAGGACGATATCGCGCGGGTGGTATTTTTCCTGGAGGCTTCCGACGGCGGTCACGCAGATGATCCAGCGGACCCCGAGCGAGCGGAGCGCCCAGATATTGGCCCGGTGGTTGATCTCGTGCGGGGCGATCCGGTGGCCGCGCCCGTGCCGGGGCAGAAAATAGACCGAGCGCCCGTGCAGGGTCCCCCCGATGATGACATCCGACGGCGGCCCGTATGGCGTGGGCACAACGATGTCCGCCTCGCCGGCAAACCCGTCGATCTGGTAGAGCCCGCTGCCGCCGATGATTCCGATCGCTGGTACGTTCATTTTTGTTTGGGTTTTCCTGCGCGCGGCTGGAAGTCGCTTCCCTCGCCGCCCAGGTCGGTTTTCTCGAGCAAAGCCAGAAACTCGCGCAGCGCCGGAGTGCCCGCGGAGGACTTCTTAACGAGAGTGCCCAGCGGCCGCCACATCTCGGCATCGGTCAGCTCGAGGCATGCCAGCTGCCCGGTCTCGACCTCCGAGCGCACCGACGTGCGCGGCACGATCGAGATCGCGCTCTCGATCTCCACAGCACGTTTCACGGTCTCGATGTTGTCGAACTCAAAGGCGACCCGCACGCGCGCCCCCGCCATCCGAAGCTGGCGGTCGACCTCCCGTCGGGTCGGCAGGTCGGGCTCGAATGCGATAAATTTTTCTCCCCCCAGCTCGGCGAGCGAAAGCTTTCTCCGCGGGGCCAGCGGGTGCGAGGGCGCGCAGATCACAACCAGCCGGTCGCGCCAGAAAACCGACGCCGTGATCCCGCGCCTCGATGCCGGATACGCCACCAGCCCGACGTCCGCGCGGTTTTCCTGTACTGCGGCATACACCTGCGCCGACCTGCGGTAGTCCATGCGGACCTCGACCAGCGGGAACTCGCGGCGGAAGCGCTTCAAATACGGCGGGAGCTCGTGGAGGCCGATGCTGAAAATCGTCGCGATCCGAAGCTCGCCGGAAACCACCTCCTGCAGCTTCTGCATCCGGGTCCCCAGATCGTCATACGCCCCGATGATCTCCCGGCTCGATGCCAGGAACGCCTGCCCCTCGGGTGTCAGGCAAAACGCCCTCCGCCCCCGGTCAATCAGCCGCACCTGAAATTGCTCCTCGATCGACCGAACCTGCTGGCTGACCGCGCTCTGTGTGATCCCGTTCCGCTCCGCGGCTTTGGAAAAGCTTTCCGTGTCCGCCAAATCGCAGAATACTTTGAATGTTTGAATTTGCATTCGACTCCTCGCAGATAAGATATTCTAATATCTTCATAAATTGCCAGAACAGATTTTCTAATGCCCGAAATCAAAACCCATCTCGAATCCATCCTTTCCCGCATCCGGGTGGCTGCCGGTGCCGCTGGGCGC
>JBGTAT010000279.1:0-22793 GCA_041749755.1 Terrimicrobiaceae bacterium
ACGCCATAGCCGATCGCCTTGTCCACGAGGTCCTCGCAGACAAACTGGCGGGTGTTCGGAGTCGAGTACGCGTACTGGTTATTCGCCACGACGAGGACCAGGGGAAGCTTCTCGACGGCCGCCGCGTTGAGCCCTTCATGAAAGGCTCCGGTGGAGGTCCCCCCATCCCCGATGCACGTGGCCCCGACCATCCCGGTCTCGCCTTTCATCCGCCGCGCCAGGAGCGCCCCGGCCACGGCAGGGATCATCGCGCCGAGGTGGCTGATCATGGCATAGTATCCCTCGCGCGGCCGCCCCCGGTGGATGTTTCCGTCGCGCCCGCGCATCGGGCCGAGCTGGGAACCCAAGTACGTGCGCAGCGTGTCGAGCACGGTATCGCCAAATGCCATGCGGCCGGCCTGATCGCGGATCAGCGGAGCAAAAATGTCGCCTTTGCGAAGGTGGATGCCGACGGAGACGCTGAGCGCCTCCTGTCCGCGCCCGAGAAAAACGCCGCCCTTGATCGCCCCCCCGCGGTAAAGGCTGGCCAGCTTCTCCTCCAGCACGCGGGCCAACAACATCACCCGGTAGGCCTTCACGAAATCGGAACTGGTTACGGGGAGATCCCCCTTTGTTGTAGGCATTAGAAAAAGTAATACATACGGGGTCGGCAGCCTGCAATACATTCTCGATTTTTACATTCCCGATTTTTTCGATCCCCCCCTGCCGGCCGACGTGCTTCAATGCCTGCCCAATGGCACTGCTGATCAAAAATGGCGAGATCGTCACCGGCGACGCACGTTTCGTGGCGGACATCTGGTGCGAGGGCGAAACGATCACAAGGATCGACGAAAAAATCGAGCCGCCCCCGGGAGCGACGGTCGTCGATGCCACCGGCCAATGGGTTTTTCCCGGGTTCATCGACCCGCACACCCACATCCACCTTCCGTTCATGGGAACCTGCGCAAAAGATTCCTACCTGACAGCCACGCAGGCCGCGGTCGCCGGCGGCACGACGACAGTCTTCGATATGTGCTGCCCGTCGCGCGAGGAGGAGCCGGAGGACGGGTTCGCCACCTGGCTGGAAAAGGCCGAAGGAAGCGCCTGCTGCGACTACTCGTTCCACATGGCGGTCACAAAATTCCACGCCGGAACGGCCGACCAGCTCCGGCGGATCGCTGCCGCCGGAGTCCAGTCGTTTAAAGTTTTCCTCGCCTACGCGGGCGCGTTCGGGATCGACGACCAAGAGCTCTTCCAAACCCTCCGCCTCGCCCGCGAACTCGGCGTCATCACCACCGCGCATTGCGAAAATGCCACGCTCGTCGCCGGGCTGCAGCGCCAGTTCCTCGCGGACGGAAAAACCGGCCCGGAATGGCACCACGAAAGCCGCCCGCCCTACGTCGAGGCGAGCGGCGTCCACCATATCATGGCCTTTGCCAAAGCCACAGGAGCCCCGGTCTATATCGTGCACCTCAGCTGCCAGGAGGCCCTCGAGGAGGCGCTCCGCGGCCGCCTCCGCGGAGTTGACGTCCGGGTCGAGGTCCTCATCCAGCACCTCCTCCTCGATAAGTCGTACGCCGAACGTCCGGACTTCGAAGGGGCCAAATTTGTCATGTCCCCTCCCCTCCGGGCTCCCGAGCACCAGGAGGCGCTCTGGAACGCCCTCCGGCAGGGGCAGGCCGAAACCGTTGGCACCGACCACGCTCCCTTTGACTTTGCTTTGCAGAAGACCCTCGGATGCAACGATTTCACAAAAATCCCGAATGGCATTCCCGCCATCCAGGAACGCATCGCTCTCCTCTACACCCACGGGGTCTGCACAGGAAAAATCGACCTCAACACGTTCGTCCGCTCGGCCAGCACGAACGTTGCCAAGATTTTTAACCTCTACCCCAAAAAGGGGACGATCCAGCCAGGGAGCGACGCCGATCTCGTCGTCTTTGACCCCGAATACCGCGGAAACCTCTCGGTTAAGTCCCAAACCTCTGCGGTCGACTATAACGCGTTCGAAGGTTGGCCGGTCCAAGGCCGCCCGGCCGTCGTGACCCTCCGCGGCGAAATCGCCGCCCGCGACGGCCAGTTCACCGGACCGGTTGGCCGTGGACAATTCCTTCGGCGACCTCTCTCGCAAAGTACGTCAGGATCATGTCCGCCCCAGCTCGCTTGATCGCCAAAAGCGACTCGTCCCGCGTTCGCTCGTAATCCAACCAGCCGAGCCGCGCAGCCGCATGAATCTGCGCATATTCCCCACTCACCTGATAGGCCGCAACGGGAATTTGTGATTTATCGCTAACTTCGCGAATAATATCAAGATAGTAAGAAGCTGGTTTAATCATCACGATATCAGCACCTTCTTGAAAATCTAAAATCACCTCAATCCCCGCCTCCCGTCGATTCGCGGGATCCATCTGGTACGTGGCCTTACTGATCGCATCCTTCCCGATTTTGCTCCCGACAGCATCCCGAAAGGGGCCATAAAGTGCGGACGCGTATTTCGCAGCATAGGACAGAATGGCTGTTTCCTGATGGCAAGACGAGTCAAGCAATTCGCGGATTACGCGAATTCTTCCATCCATCATATCGGATGGGGCCACGATATCAGCACCGGCTTCGGCCTCGAGGACCGCGAGCTGAGCCAGGACCTCGACCGTGGCATCATTGTCCACAGTCCGGCCATCCGGGGAGAGAAGTCCGTCATGGCCATGGGAGGTATAGGGATCCAGGGCGACATCGGTAATGACGAGGAGGGCAGGGAAGCGGGATTTGACGGCGCGCACGGCCGTGAAAAGCAGGTTATCCGGGGAGAGGCCGTGCGATCCCTGGGGGTCTTTGAGCGAGGCGTCGATGCAGGGGAAGATGGCGACCGCCGAGAGCCCGAGTTCTGCCGCCTCGCCGCAGGCCGAAAGGAGAGATTCGAGCGAGTGGCGGAGAACGCCGGGCATCGAGTCGATCGCGGACGGGGTCGGCCCGGCATGCACGAAGAGCGGCCAGATCAGGTCGTTGACCGAGAGGCTGGTCTCGCGGACGAGGCGGCGGATGGCATCCGAGCGGCGGAGGCGCCGCGGGCGGCGAAGGATCGCGTTCATGGGATGCGACCGTACGCAGAATTTTGCCGGAAGGAAAATCAAAGATAGTTGAGATTGCGCCGGAGGGTCGGCACGATTATGAACCATGGCAGGAGCATGAAGATCTACATCGACGGAAAATTTTACGACAAGGAGAATGCGAAGATATCGGTCTTCGACCACGGGCTGCTTTATGGCGACGGGGTTTTTGAGGGGATCCGTTTTTACAACGGGCGTGTCTTCCGGCTCGACGAGCACATCGGCCGGCTTTTTGATTCCGCGAAGGCGATCTGCCTGAACATCGGGCAGTCGCCTGAGGAGGTCACCGAGGCCCTGCTGGAGACGATCCGCCAGAACGGGCTCCAGGACGGTTACGTGCGGCTGGTGGTGACCCGCGGCTGCGGCGATCTCGGCCTGAACCCGTCTCTGTGCCCGCGCGCGACAGTTTTCATCATCGCGTCAAAGATCACGCTTTACGCCCCTGACAAATACGAGGGCGGGCTGCACGTCGTGACGTGCGCGACCCGGCGGATCCCACACGGCGCGCTGAGCCCGATGGTGAAATCGCTCAACTACCTGAACAACGTGATGGCCAAGATCGAGGCCCAGATGGCGGGGGCCGGCGAGGGCCTCATGCTCAACGAGCAGGGGTATGTGGCCGAATGCACCGGCGACAATATCTTCATCGTGAAAAACGGGGCGATCTTCACGCCGCCGATCTCGTCGGGCGCGCTGGCGGGCGTCACCCGCGCGGTCGTTTTCGAGATGGCCGCCGAAGCCGGCCTCCCGATCAGCGAACCTCAGATGACCCGCTACGACATCTACACCGCGGACGAATGTTTTCTCACCGGTACCGCCGCGGAGGTGATCCCGGCGGTCCGCCTGGACAACCGGGTGATCGGCGACGGTCTGCCCGGCCCGGTCACCAAGCAGCTCATGGCCCGCTTCCACGAGTTGACAGCGGCGAGCGGTGTGGCGATCTATAAGTAACTATGCAATGTGACGTCTGCCATTCGAAAGAAGCCACGGTCTTTCTGACCCAGATCGTTGAGGGCAAGATGCAGAAGGTCAACCTCTGCGAGGCCTGCTCGAAGGAAAAGGGGGTGAACGACCCGACCGGCTTCGCGCTGGCGGACCTCCTCATGGGCCTCGGGGCCGCAGAGGACATCGAAAAAAACCCGGGCTCGCTGAAGTGTTCGGTGTGCGGGTTCACGCAGGCGGACTTTAAGAAGACCGGCCGCCTCGGGTGCAGCGCCTGCTACGCCGTCTTCGGCGAGGGGCTCTCGAGCATGCTCAAAAACATGCACAAGGGGACGACCCATACCGGCAAGGCCCCGGCCGCCCTCCAGGAGCGCCGCGCCCGCGGGGAACAGCTCCGCGCGCTCCAGGATAACCTGAATACCGCCGTCGCCGCCGAGGAGTACGAACGCGCCGCCGACCTCCGCGACCAGATCCGCAAGATGGAGGCCGCCACCCCGGCATGAAATTTTCCCGCATCATCGCCAACTCGGGCGAATGGCTCTCGGGCGATGGCCCGCACCGGAATATCGTCGTCAGCAGCCGGGTCCGGCTTGCGCGGAATCTCCGCGAAAAGCCGTTCCCCGGCTGGGCGAAAAAGGCCGAGCGCCTGGACGTGATGCGCCTGGTCAAAGACGCCGTGGAAAACCTGCCTGAGATGGCGGACTCGTATTCGGAAAACCTGGAGGCCCTCTCGCCGCTGGAGAAGCAGGTCCTCGTCGAGCGGCACCTGATCAGCCGCGAGCATGCCGCCAAGGGCGTGG
Source organism: Terrimicrobiaceae bacterium (assembly GCA_041749755.1). GTDB lineage: Bacteria > Verrucomicrobiota > Verrucomicrobiia > Chthoniobacterales > Terrimicrobiaceae > QYQL01. The sequence continues at coordinate 4,826 of JBGTAT010000279.1, forward strand.
GCAGCGCGGTCGTCATGAATGCCCCGCAGACGCTCAGCGTCATGATTAACGAGGAGGACCACCTCCGCATGCAGGCGATCTGCTGCGGGCTCCAGCTCGACAAGGTTTTCGGGATGATCAACCGCGTGGACTCGGAGCTCGAGGACCTTCTCGATTACGCCTTCGACCCGGGGCTCGGCTACCTCACCGCCTGCCCGACAAACGTCGGCACCGGGATGCGCGCCTCCGCCATGCTCCACCTGCCGGGCCTCGTGATGAGCGAGCAGATCAACAAGATCGTCAATTCGGTAAACAAGATCGGCCTCGCGGTCCGCGGCCTCCACGGCGAGGGCACCGAGGCGATGGGCAACCTCTTCCAAGTTTCGAACCAGACGACGCTCGGCGAGACCGAGGACGAGATCATCGGCCGCTTGAACCGTGTCATCGAGCAGATCCTCGAGCACGAGCAAAACGCGCGTGCCCTCCTCGCCCAACGGAAATCGGTCACCCTCCACGACCAGATCGGCCGCGCGTACGGGATCCTCTCCCACGCCTATGCGATGAGCTCGAAGGAAGCGCTCAACCTCCTCTCGGTCATCAAGCTTGGCGTCGACCTCGGGGTCTTCCCGGAATCGTCCCGGTTCCCGGTGGACGAGCTCTTCATCGAAACCCAGCCAGCCCACCTCCAGAAGGGTGCCGGAACACAAAAAATGTCTGCCGACGAAAGGGACTCCTTGCGCGCCACCATTATCCGCGCAAAGTTAAGCCATGTTCAGGAGCCGGATATCGCCCGACTAAAGGCGAAAACCCCGGAGCCTGAGCCAGAAGAACATGATGAATAACTTCACTCCTCGAGCCCAGCAGGTGCTCGCATTGGCCCGCAAGGAAGCCGACCGGTTCAACCACAACTACGTCGGGACCGAGCACCTCCTCCTCGGGCTCATCAAGCTCGGCCAGGGCGTCGCCGTGAATGTCCTTCAAAAGATGGGCCTCGACCTCGAGACCGTGCGCATGGAAGTCGAGAAGCAGGTCGGCTCCGGTCCGGAGACCAAAATGGTCGGAAACATCCCGTACACCCCGCGGGTGAAGAAGGTTCTCGCCCTTGCCAGCAAGGAAGCCAAGAGCCTCCAGCATTCCTACGTCGGCACCGAGCACATCCTCCTCGGACTCCTCCGCGAGGGCGAAGGCGTCGCCGCGCGCGTCCTCAAAAACCTTGAGATCGACATCGAGCGGACCCGGAACGAAATCCTCCGCGAGCTTGACCCGAATTTCGCCCCGCAGGAGGAGGGCGACGCCGTCCCCGCAGAAGCCGGCGGGTCCGGGAAAAAGGACGGAAAGACACCCGCTCTTAAGGCCTTCGGACGCGACCTCACCGAGATGGCGAAGAAGGGCGAGCTCGACCCGGTCATCGGCCGTGCCGACGAGATCGAGCGGGTGATCCAGATCCTCTGCCGCCGCACGAAAAACAACCCTGTCCTCATCGGCGAGGCCGGCGTCGGAAAGACCGCGATCGCCGAGGGCCTTGCCCAGGAGATCGTCGCGGGCAACGTTCCCGAACTTCTCCACGACAAAAAGGTCATCACCCTCGACCTCGCGCTCATGGTGGCCGGAACAAAATACCGTGGCCAGTTTGAGGAGCGCATCAAGGCGGTGATGGATGAGATCCGCCGCAACAAAAACGTGATCCTCTTCATCGACGAGATGCACACGCTCGTCGGGGCCGGATCGGCCGAGGGCGCGATGGACGCCTCGAATATCATCAAGCCCGCGCTCAGCCGCGGCGAGCTCCAGTGCATCGGGGCCACCACGCTCAACGAATACCGGAAGTATATCGAAAAGGATGCCGCACTCGAGCGCCGGTTCCAGCAGGTCAAGGTCGAGGCTCCGTCGGTGGAAGAGACCATCCTCATCCTCAAAGGCATCCGCCCGAAATATGAGGCCCACCACAAGGCAAAAATCCTGGACATCGCGCTCGAGATGGCGGCCAAGCTCTCCGACCGCTATCTGACCGGGCGGTTCCTTCCGGACAAGGCGATCGACGTCATGGACGAGGCTGGCTCGCGCGCCCGCATCGCCGCGATGACCCGCCCGCCGAACATCAAGGATGTCGAAGCCGAGATCGAAACGATCCGGGTCGACAAGGAGGCGGCGATCAAGTCGCAGGATTTCGAAAAGGCGGCCGCCCTGCGCGACAGCGAAAAGCAGGCGAAGGACAAGCTGGATAGCATCCTCGCCGAGTGGAAGGCAAACAAGGACGAGAAGGAAGTTGTCGTCACCGACGAGGAGATCATGCAGGTCGTCTCGAAGTGGACCGGCGTCCCCCTCTCCCGCATGGAGCAGCAGGAGACCGCCAAGCTCCTCGCCATGGAGTCCGAACTCCAGGGCAAGGTCATCGGCCAGGAGGAGGCGGTCATCGCGATCAGCAAGGCGCTCCGCCGCTCGCGCGCCGACCTCAAGGATCCGCGCCGCCCGATCGGCTCGTTCATCTTCCTCGGCCCAACCGGCGTCGGGAAGACGTTCCTCGCCCGCACGCTCGCGGAATTTATGTTCGGCGACGCCGAGGCGCTCATCCAGATCGACATGAGCGAGTACATGGAAAAGTTTACCGCATCCCGCCTCATCGGCTCGCCTCCGGGCTACATCGGATACGAGGAGGGCGGCCAACTCAGCGAGGCTGTCCGCCGCCGTCCGTACTCGGTCGTCCTCTTCGACGAGATCGAAAAGGCGCACCCGGATGTCATGCACCTCCTTCTCCAGATCCTGGAAGAGGGGAAGATCACCGACTCGCTCGGGCGCAAGATCGACTTCCGCAACACGATCATCATCATGACCTCGAACGTCGGGGCCGAGCTGATCAAAAAGCAGACGACGCTCGGGTTCGGCGCGCCGAAGCTCGACGACAACTACGACAACATGCGCGGCAAGATCCTCGAGGAAACGAAGCGGGTCTTCAAACCCGAGTTCCTGAACCGCCTCGACGACATCATCGTCTTCCACACGCTCACCAAGCCGGACCTCGTCAAGATCGTGGACCTCGAGATGACGAAGGTCATCACCCGGATCAAGACGAAGGATATCCACCTCACGCTCGACGGGTCGGCCCAGGAGTTCCTCATCGAAAAAGGCTACGACCCGACCTACGGGGCGCGCCCGATGCGCCGCGCGGTCGAAAAATACCTCGAGGACCCGATGGCGGAAGAAATCCTCCGCGGATCGATGAAGCCGGGCGACCTCGTCACGGTCAAACGCGACGGGGACAAGCTCGCGTTCAGCGTCGAAAAGTCCGAGGCGAAGCCGGTCAGCGAACCAGCCTCGTAAGAGCGGGAAGTTACCAGCCCGATCCGCCCTATGCTGCCCCCCTGTCAATTGGGGGTTGGCGTGTCGTGAAAACGGGTGTCGGGTCGGACAGTGCCTCTGCCAGCCAGGCCACTTCTTCTTCGTACCGCATGTGCGCCCGGATGAAGTTTTGCCAGGCCCCTTCGCGGTCGGCCAACAGCGGAACCCCCGCCGCCTCCAGCCTCCGGCAGGCTTCCTCATAATCGCGCCGCTCCACATGCATCTGCGCAGGACTTCTCAGCGGGTTGATCGGCGTCCCGCGCATCGCGGAATGAAAATTTTTGATCACCTGCACCGCACAATCCAAGCAGATCTCCACCGCCGGGCTTCTCTTCGCCACCGTCGTGCTCTTCAGAGCCATGGCATCCAGAAAGGCACCAAACGCGCAGACCCATGACTCGCTCGGATTCAGCGGGCGGATCACGCAAAGGATCGCCAAAAAGCTGCGCGCCTGGGAAAGCTTGCGGAAAAAGCCTTCCCACTCCTCAAAAACGGTGTCCATCTCATCGCCCCGCCCGCTCTCGTAATACCAAAGCAGCAGCCCCACTCCGGAGGGCATCGGTCCGGTCCGGGCATAGATCCATGCCACCCGGTCCCCCCGCTCGCTCACCAAATCCAAGAAACCCGGAAGAAAAGTGAAGAGATAGACGATCAGAAAAAGCCCGATCGCCCCCTCGATGATCGCCATCACCTGCCCGGTCAGGCTGCCAGGGGTCGAGAACCCTAACGTGCTCAGGGCGGATCCGCTGGAAATCATCGCCTGCGTCAAGTCCTTGTCTGCCCGGAATCCCCAGTTCAACAGCCCAAACCCGACCATGACCAAGAGGAACCAAACCGTAATCACTGAGATCAACGCGCAGGGCCAATACCACGTCAGAATCTCGCTCCTGCGCAAATCCCCGCGAGGAATCCTCCACATCCGCCACTGAAACCCCCGCAATACCAGCCGCCCAGTCCAAAATGCGAGGGGATCCTGAAAGCGCTGGTTCAAAACCCCAACCCGAATCAGGGACTTGAAAAAATAGAAAATAAAAAATGCCCCGGCCAAGCCAGCTAGTGCCCGGACGGCAACCTCCAACCCTCCGGGAGAAATCTGGATCGCAAGGAACGTCATTTAAAGGGGTTTCTTTCAGCGGCTCTCCCGATTTCTGTCAGGGCACCTTTTCCCGCCTCGAAACATCGGAAAGGGTTCATCGATGCCGGGCAATTTTCGGCAGACATGGAGAAGTTTCCCCGCCACACCTCATGCGGCAGGCTTTTGAGGGGGTGATTTGAAGAAGAGGCTGGCCGCCGCAGCGAGAACGACGGAACCGATCAACCACACCATCCCATGCTGGTAGATCGTGAACATCCCGGCGTGGACGCTGGAAACCACCTCCTTGCTGGCGGAGGCCAGCGAGGTGCCGATAACGGTTTGGAGGATCGCGCCGTGCACGAAGGCGGCCGTGACCACCAGCGACGTCGCCACGGCTGTCGCGGCAGGGGGCAGGTGCGCGTAAAGGACGGAGAGTCCGAGAATCGAACCGGCCAAGCCGAACCCCATCACCAATATCAACGAGGTCGCATCCCATCGCGGAAGCGGCAGGAGGGCCATCACCACAAAAACAATCACCGACAGAACTCCAAAGGTCCGCGCCGGCAGCACGAAACCCGCCTTTTTCGACCAGGCTCCCGCAACAAGGCTGCCAACCGTGATGCCGATGGCAATCATCGCGTTCATCATCGCGGACTCCTGCGGGGTGTTCCCGAAATAGTTGATCTGAAACTGAATGTTCCAAAGATTGGCAAACGCCAGCATCGTTCCGAACAGGCCCGCATAAAATATCAGCGCCATCCAAAACTGGAAGCTCGCCACCGCCATTTTTAAAGCCTCAAAAAACGGAGTGGGAGCCGTCTCCTCCCCTGCCCCCGAGGTCGATCGCCCGCGGATCAAAACGAACTGGACCGCCGCAACCCCGATCAAACCCACCGCCATCACCTGAAAGGTCAGCCGGAAATTCGACAGCCAAGGAGTCAGGCTGGCCAGGATCGAGAGGCCCGCACCGGCAATGTTCGTGATGCTTTGGCTCAGCGAGGACATAAACGAAAAATTCGCTGAGAAGTCCCGGCCGATCAGAAAGATCAACCCGACAAATGTCCCGGACAGCCCCAACCCGAGAAGAATCTGCGCCAGAAGCGCCGACGAATATCCGGAACTCGTGGAGAGCAGGAAACACCCCGCCCCTCCAACAGCCGAGCCCACCCCAAGGATCCACTTTACATTCCTCGACGAAAGCACCACCCCGAGCAGCAGCTGCCCGGCGGAATACGCCAGCGTGTAAAGGCCGCTCAATTGCCCGAGCTGAGCCTGCGTCAGGCTCAGCTCTTTGGCAATCGATCCGGAAAGAACCGCAAACAGGATGGCGACCGCGACGCCTGCGGTAAAAAACAGCTCGGCGGCGGCCCATCCGGCGAAACCACCGGAGGTTTTTGGAGCACCCATAGGATCGGTCAGACCGCCAGGTTGACGAGTTCCCGACTGTGCCGGTTGTGCTCTTCGACAACCTTGGGCAGATCAACGGTCACACACTGGCCGTCCTTCACGATCACGCGCCCCTGGATCACCGTGTGCCTGGCCTTCTGAGGGGCGCAGAAGACCGTGGCAGCCACGGGGTCGTGCAGCGCACCGGCGAAGTCCACCGTGTTCAGATCGATACTGAAGAAGTCCGCACATTTTCCGATTTCGAGCGAGCCGATATCGTCCCGTCCGAGCACACGGGCTCCGCCCAGCGTGCCGAGCTCAAGCGCCTCGCGCGCGGTCATCCATTCCGCCGCACGCTTCGGGTGCGACTGCGAAAGGTTCATGTATTTGGCAGGGCCCTCCGGCGGAAGGAGCCCCATTTTAACCCGCGCCAACAGGAAGGCCGTGCGCACCTCGAGCATCATGTTCGAGCTGTCGTTGCTGGCGGAGCCGTCCACGCCGTACCCAACCTTCACCCCGGCCGCCATATATTTTTTGACCGGCGCAATCCCCGATGCCAAGCGCATGTTGGAGGACGGACAGTGGGAAACCCCACAGCCGCAGCGGGCCATCTGCGCAATCTCCTCGTCGTCCACGTGGATCGCATGCCCATACCAAACGTTGTCGCCCAGCCAATCGACCGTCTCCATAAGCTCGATCGGGCGCATCGCAAAATTATTGAGCGTGAACCGCTCCTCGTCAAAAGTTTCGCAGAGGTGGGTGTGCAGCCCGACCTGATACTGGCGTGCCAGGGCGGCGGAGTCCTTCATCAGCGAAGTTGTCACAGAAAACGGCGAGCAGGGCCCGAGGACGATTCGCGTCATGGCCCCGTGACCGGCATCGTGGTACGCCTGGATCGCCCGCTCGGAATCCTTCAGGATCGCCTTCTCGTCCTCGACGCAGTCGTCGGGAGGCAGCCCGCCCTTGGACTCGCCGAGGGACATCGAACCGCGGCTGCAATGGAAGCGACTCCCGAATTCCTTCGCCGCATCGATCAGGCAATCGATCGTGTTCCCGCTCTTGAAGATGTAAGAGTGGTCGAACACGGTCGTACAACCGCTCAGAGCCAGCTCGGCGAGGCCGACAATCACGCTGGTGCGCGAGGCCTCGGGCGTCGTGTTGGCCCAGATCCGGTATTGGCCCCGCAACCACGGGAAGAGGTTGTTATTCTGGCTGCACGGCAGATTGCGCGTGAGCGTCTGGTTCAGGTGGTGGTGGCAGTTCACAAAGCCGGGCATCACCACCTGCCCGCTCATGTCCACCACCGTATCCGCCGTCTGCGGAAGGTCGGATGCTGCTCCAATTTGCTTAATGATGCCGTCCTCCGCGTAGAGGCTGGCGTTCGGGATTTCCCGACGATCCTTGTCCATCGTCACAAGGATGTCGGCGTTTTTAGCGAGCAGGGTCTTCATAAAGTGAAACTCAAAAAAATTTAGGGAGGGAGGAAGTTGTTGGGTGGGAGCGTCACCCAATCAGGCTCACCCGGCGCAACCTGATGCCTTTTTCCTCGACAAGGCAAGGCAACTTTCTGCAGAACGAAAAAAATCGTTCATCGCCCCGACCCCTGCTCCACTGAAAGCGCGGAGGCAGACGTCCATGGTGCCGCATTTCCCGGATGCCACCCCCCTCCTGAGGGCGCTATTATGTTCCGATCCGACCCTTCGCCGGAAAGCGAAACGGGAGGGAGGCGGACATCAACCTAAATTCCGCAGTTAAAAAACTGTAAAAAAGAAATTTACCGTGAAGCAACTGAAGAGCAGGAAGGTAAGAATGGGGAACGGTTCAGAAAAATAAAGCCGTCGCATTTACCTGTTAGGTGAAGCTCCCCCTCGAGCTGCCTTGTTCATAAACATGTAATCTTCATGCTCTTCAAGATCTTCATGGTGAATCCAAATGCAGTTTTTAGGATCAACTGTCGCGTGCCCAGGCGCACGGCTCGCCCTGCGATTTGTCTTGCCATCCCACATCGGACTCGGCGAGGAAGTTCCCCACATTCGCTGCCCCCTGCCTCTTCTGTTCCCATGTTTCCTGTCACAACCCGCTGGCTCCGGTTGGCTGCCTCGGCCGCTCTGACCCTGATGCTTCAGGTTGCCGCGCTTGCGGCTCCAGCGCTGCCCCCCGCTTCCGACCTCCGGCAGCCGAACGCCAGCCCGATCAGCGGAAACGAAGGCGCGGTGAATTTTACAACGGGCGACGGGTTCCTCCAAGGCCTGCTGAAGGTCCCAAAGGATTCCGGCATCGAGTTCGGTGGGATCTGGCTCGGCGACTACAACATCCTGATTTCGGGCGGGGAACAGCCGGGGAAATCCAGCTGGAACAGCCTCCTGATCGCTTCGATGCAGCTGGATGCCGAAAAGCTCGTCGGCTGGACAGGGGCAGATTTCGGTGTCCAATTCCTGCAATTTAATGGAGAGGATACAAACGGTCAGGCTGGCAGCATCCAGGGATATAATGGGCTTCCCGGACTTCCTCCGCTGGACCGATCCGAGCTTTACCAGGCATGGTATCGCCAACGCCTGTTCGATGATCGCCTCATCATCCGCATTGGGCGCACCGTGCCGACATATGACTTCAACAATGTGTCGCGCCCAGTTCAAACAAACCGGTCAGACCTCGAGATTCCCGCAGTCAGCGGACTCCTTTACACGCCGATCTTTGTGAATCCAACCATGCTCGGAGCCCTGCCCGGATACTACAATTCGGCGGACGGGCTGACGGTAACATTCGCCCCGACAAAAAACACGTATATCAACTACGGGTTTTATGACGGCAACCTTGCCAACGGGGTTCAGACCGGCATGGTGGCGCCCCAGTTCAACGGTTACCTTTTTCAGATCTGGGAGGCCGGGGTGGACTGGGTGGTTGCAGACAAGTACCCCGGACAGTTTGGCGCGGGACTTTGGTATCAGAGCGGACTCCTCACCGGGCCAGAAAATGTACAGCAAGATGGAACCGGCGGCGTTTACCTCTTCGGAGGTCAGAGGGTCTGGGGCCAGCAGGCCGCCTCGTCCGCGCTCCTCGACAAGGGAGGCAAGGCGGTCGCTCCCTCCGATAAACCACGGCAGGATTCCTCAGTTTCGGTCTTCTATCAATTCGGAGTCAACGACTCGCAGACCTTGCCGGTCAACCAGTATTTTGGCGCGGGCGTCACCGGCTTCGGCCTTATTCCGAACCGCCCCTCGGATTCCATCGGCTTCGGGATGGCTTGGTCCTGGCTGAACCCCCGGATCTTCAATCGCTCCAGCGAGCTCATGTTTCAAACCTACTATCAGGCCCATATCTACGGGGGGGCGTTCTTTCAGCCAACTTTTTCCTACATTCCGACGCCCGGCGCCTCCTCTTCGCTCGGCGGCGCCTACGCGCTGACCCTGCGGTTCACCCTCTTGTTCTGATCCGGGGGACAAGTTCGCATTCAGCGTCCAAAAGTCCTAGGCGAAGCCGGTCACCGAACCCGCGTCCTGAACGCCGAAATTCTCGAAGCCTCCGTTGACCCGGATGCCTGCGGGTGCTAGGGGGGAGCTATGAAAGTGCATCTGTTGCAAATCCGGCAAGGTGAAACCCTCCATCTCGAGGGCGAGGACGCGGCCGAGGGACTGGATCTGGAGGCGGCCGGAGCGACGGCGCTCTCCCCCCTCACCTACTCGCTCGACATCGGGGTCAGCGAAGGCGGGCTCTTCGCGACCGGCAGCCTCGAAATCCGGGTCCGCATGCGGTGCGTCAAATGCCTGGAACCGGTCGAAATCGACGTCGTCGTCGACCCGTTTTCGATGCAGATGGAATTGACCGGACGCGAACAGATAGACTTGACCCCGTTTGTTCGGGAGGATATTCATCTCCTCTTGCCCCCGCATCCGAGATGCGATGCGGGAGCAGCGTGCTCTGCCGCTGACGTAACCATCGTCGGCCAGTTGCCGCCCGAAAGGGCCGCTTCGGCATGGGACGTGCTCGACAAGTTAAAATCATAATCAGAAGAAATTTATGGGAGTTCCCAAACGCAAAACATCGAAAATGCGGCTGCGCACGCGCAAAGCGGCGAACCGCTGGCGTGCACCGAAGCTGAGCAAGTGCCCGCAATGCGGCGCCAGCATCCTTCCCCACATCGCCTGCCCTTCCTGCGGATACTACAACAAGCGGCAGGTCCTCACGATTGGGGCCGAATAGTTCGGCGGGCCGGGATCTTCCCGCATGAAAATTGCCCTCGATGCCATGGGCGGGGATTTCGCTCCGAAACATCCCGTCGAAGGTGCCGTGGCGGCCCTCCGGGATTTCCCGGATATCTCCATCATCTTTGTGGGCGACGAACAGCTCGTCCGCAAGGAGCTCGCGTGCCATGATACCGGGAGCCTGAATGCCCGGATCTCGTTCTTCCATACCACCCAGGTGGTCGGGATGGAAGACAGCGGGCTCGACAGCGTCCGCAAGAAGAAGGATTCGTCGGTGAGCCGCGGGGTCGATCTTGTCAAAAAGGGCGAGGCCGACGCCGTTGTTTCGGCCGGCCATACCGGAGCCCTCGTGACAGCGGCCACGATCAAGCTGCGCACGCTTCCCGGAATCGACCGGGCCGGGCTCGCCGTGCTCATTCCGGCCGAGGGCGGCGTCTTCCTGCTCATCGATGGCGGGGCGAACCTCGACCCGTCGCCCGAGCATATCGTCGGGTTCGCCGTGATGGGATCGATCTACTACCGCGAGCTCCTCGGATGCCCGGACCCGCGGGTCGGGCTGCTCAACATCGGGAGCGAGGCATCGAAGGGCACCGAGTTTGCCCAGGAATGCCACCGCCGGCTCTCCGCCTCCCCGGTCCACTTCGCCGGCAACGTCGAGGGCCACGGGATCTTCCGCAAACCGGTCGAAATCGTCGTCTGCGACGGGTACGTCGGGAACATTGTCCTCAAAACGATCGAGGGGCTCGCAAAATCATTTATCTCGTGGCTCAAGGACGAGCTGAAGCGCTCGCCGATCCGACTCCTCGGCGCCCTCCTCGCCAAAGGCGCCTTCACGGCCATCAAAAACCGGACGAGCACGGACGAGTACGGCGGCACCCCGCTCCTCGGCGTCAACGGGATCTGCATCAAAGCCCACGGAAACTCCTCCCCCCGCGCCCTGCGTAATGCCATCCGCGTCGCCCGCGCCGCGGTCGAGCAGCGGGTCAATGAGCGGATCATTGAAGCCATTCAGTCACACCATGAAAAAATCGCCACGGCCGAAAACGTTCCAGCCTAACCGCACCGTCTCCATCATTGGCACTGGAAGCTACGTTCCCGAGCGCGTCCTCACCAATGCCGACCTCGAGGCGATGGTCGATACCAATGACCAGTGGATCATGGAGCGCACCGGAATCCGCGAACGCCGGATCGCAAAAGAGGGCGAGTTCACCAGCCACCTCGCCGCCGCCGCCGCACGGAACGCGATGGACAACGCCGGGGTCACGCCGGACGAAATCGACCTCATCCTCGTCGCCACAATTACCCCGGATACGTTTTTCCCGTCCACCTCGTGCCACGTCCAGCGGCTCATCGGCGCAAAAAATGCCGCCTGCTTCGACGTCAACGCCGCCTGCTCCGGGTTCCTTTATTCCATCGAGGTTGCCCAGCAGTTCATCGCGAACCACACGTACAGCACGGTGCTCGTGATCGGGGCGGACAAGCTCAGCTCGATCGTCAACTGGCAGGACCGCAACACCTGCGTCCTCTTCGGAGACGGGGCCGGAGCCGCCGTCCTCCGCAACCGCGCCGGATCGCACGGGATCATCACCACCTACATGGGAAGCGATGGAAACTACGGCGAGATCCTCCACATGCCGGGCGGCGGCTGCGCGATCCCGATCACCAAAGAAAATGCCGATCTCAAGCTCAACACCCTGCATATGAACGGGCGCGAGACGTTCAAGCAGGCGGTCATCTCCATGATGAAGGCCGCCCAGAAGGCGCTCGAACAGAGCGGCCTAACCACCGACGACCTGAAGTGCATCATCCCCCACCAGGCCAACATGCGGATCATCGAGGCCATGGCCAGCCGCCTGGAGGTCCCGATGGATAAGTTCCACATCAACCTCGACCGCTACGGGAACACGTCGGCCGCAGCCGTCGCGATCGCGCTCGACGAGGCGAACCGGACCGGACGCTTCGCCGTCGGCGACTACATCCTCCTCGTCGTCTTCGGCGGCGGCCTCACCTACGCCAGCTCCGTCATCCAGTGGTAGCCCACTGCCTGCAAGCGCCGTAAATCTCCAAGCGTCCCCCGGGAGCGCCGGGCCCCAGCCCGGCACTCGGATTATCATTTCCTTCGGAAATGCTCCGCAAGCCACCGCTTCGCGGAATCCAAGGCCTGCGCTTCGCGCGGGCGGTCGAACCTCGGTTCGAACCCGGGTGCCGACAGAAAAAGCCGGCACTCGGATTCGAACCGAGGACCGACGGTTTACAAAACCGTTGCTCTACCACTGAGCTATGCCGGCGAAAACACTGCTGCGGAAGGGACTTCCCGGTTAATAACCGGAGGCCTTGCGCACGCGAGACAACGTAGAGGGCATGGAGACGCGGCACAAGCTGAAAAGCGACTGCCAGATGCTGTGCCCACCAAGGGCCGATTCAAAATCCGGATGACGGGGCATCAATGATTTGGAGGACTGGTTTGCTCAATGCCCGCGGAGACAGCCACGGATAGAAGGGATGCGATCGGGGAGGCTTCCCCTACCTTTCGCCTTCTTACCGGTCATTACAGAATCGCCGCAAAGGCTGACATGCTTAATATATTAAGCGGATACACAATCGCATGCATTCGGCATTCCGCCTATTGTTTTGGGTGACCCTCTTTTGATCATGTCCCGCACACCCGTAAAAATCTCACGCAAACCGACCGTCATTCCCACTTACCAACCCCAGGCCCCCGACAGGAATCCGATGTTCCTTGAGCGGAGGGTGTATCAGGGGAGCAGCGGGCGCGTTTATCCCCTGCCGTGCGTGGATCGGTTTGACGAGAAGAAGACGGATCGCGTTTATGACACGCTGACCATTGAGAATGAATTCCTGGAGGTGATGATCCTGCCGGAGCTTGGCGGACGCATCCATGCGGCCAAGGACAAAACCAATGGGTACGATTTCCTCTATCGCAATGAGGTCATCAAGCCAGCGCTGATCGGCCTCGCGGGTTCATGGGCATCGGGCGGCATCGAGTTTAATTGGCCACAGCATCATCGTCCGTCCACGTTCATGCCCACGGATGTGGAGATTGAGGAGCATGCCGACGGCTCAAAAACGATCTGGATGAGCGAGCATGATCCGCTTTTCCGCATGAAGGGAATGCATGGAGTCTGCCTGCATCCGGGCCGTTCGGTGATCGAGCTGAAGGTTCGTGCCTACAATCGCACCCCCTTCGTGCAGACGTTCCTCTGGTGGGCAAATGTGGCGACGCGGGTCCATGAGGGCTACCAGTCCTTTCTGCCGCCGGATGTCACGCATGTTGCCGACCATGCCAAAGGTTCGACGAGCACGTTTCCGCTGGCAGATGGCGTCTATTACGGCGTGAATTATGGCGACCGTGCAAATAACGGCGTGCCAAAAAACGAAGTCCCGCCGGCGTACGTGCCGCCGCATTGTGGGAACAACGCGGTGGCAGGCCTCGACAGTTTGGATTACGCGCCAAACGATGTGACGTGGTATGCGAACATCCCTGTGCCGACTTCGTACATGTGCATCGGATCGCGGGAGGATTCCTTCGGCGGCTACGATCATTTCAAAAAGGCGGGCCTCATCCATGTGGCGAATCACCATATCTCGCCCGGCAAAAAGCAGTGGACGTGGGGCAACCACGCGTTCGGTTACGCCTGGGATCGCAACCTCACCGACGCTGAGCCCAGCGGCGAATACCCGCCGTACATCGAGCTCATGGCGGGCGTCTACACCGACAACCAACCCGACTTTTCGTTCCTCCAGCCAGGCGAAACAAAGACGTGGAGCCAGTTTTGGTATCCGATCCAAGGCATTGGGCCGTCGCAAAAAGCGAGCGTTGATGCCGCGCTGAGCCTGACGGTCAAAAACGGCGTGGCCAAGCTCGGCGCGATCACGACCCGCGTGGAAAAGGCCACGGTGCGTCTCACGCGTCATGGTAAGGTTCTGTTTGAAAAGAGCCTCACCCTCGCGCCCGACCAGCCGCTCGTGGCGACTCAAAAGCTCCCCGGGAAAACCGATTTCCCCGATCTGCGTCTTACGCTTCTCGCCGACGGGCGCGAACTGCTTGTGTATCAGCCCAAAGCACCCACGCTCAACGAGCCTGCCGTGGCCACCGAGCCTCCCCTTCCGGCCCTTGTCGAGACGATGGAAGAGCTTTATCTCAACGGGCTGCACCTCTCGCAGTACCGGCACCCCACGCGCATGTCTGAACCGTACTTTGAGGAGGCGCTGCGGCGCGATCCCTCCGATTCCCGTTGCAATATTGCGCTCGGCAGCCTGCGGCTCACCCATGGCGACTTCGTCCGTGCGGAGAAGCATTTCCGCACAGCCATCGAGCGTCTGACCTTTCGCAATCCAAATCCTTACGACGGAGAATCCTACTACCTGCTCGGGCTCACGCTGCGCTATCGCGCCGATGTCGCCCAAGCCTCCGGAAAAGGGCATGAGGACTTGCTCGCCGACGCCTACGCGGCGCTCTACAAAGCCACTTGGAATCAGGCTTGGCAGTCGGCGGGTTACCATGCGCTCGCGGAGATCGACTGCCGCCGGCACGACTGGACGGCCGCTCTCGATCACCTCGAGCGCTCGCTGCGCGTCAATACCGACAACCTCAAAGCCCGGGATTTGCAGGTGCTTGTTTTTCGCGCAATCGGTCGCAGCGACGATGCCGACGACGTCCTCCGCACCACACTTGCCCTGGATCCGCTAGACTGGTGGGCTCGGCACCTCTCTGGCGAAACCATCCGCTGCGATTCGCAGACGCGTCTCGACCTTGCGCACGACTTTGCGCGGGCCGGATTCCTTGCCGACGCCCTCAAGGTGCTCGAACCGGCCCGGCCCGAGCCGACCGCAGGCAGCGGCCCTACGCTTCACTACACCCGCGCCTGGCTGCATCAGCTTCTTGGAAAAGATCAGGCTGCGGCCTCGGCGCTGAAAGCAGCCCGCCAAGCTTCACGTGACTACTGCTTCCCACATCGGGTCGAGGAAGTCGTGATCCTCGAATGGGCCATCGGAAAAAATCCGGAAGACGCCCGCGCCCGCTACTACCTCGGCAACTTATTCTACAACTGCAAACGCCACCATGAAGCCATCGCGCTCTGGGAAACATCCTCAAAGATGGAGCCGGATTTTTCTATCGTTTGGCGCAACCTCGGCATCGCGTACTACAACATTCTGGAGCAGCCGGAGAAATCCAAGCGGGCCTACGAAAAAGCGCATCAGCTGGCGCCCGCCGACGCCCGCCTGCTCTTCGAGCGCGATCTTCTTTGGAAGCGCATCGGCACGGCCGCGTCGAAGCGGCTTGCTGTCTTGGAAAAAAATCTCCCCCAAGTGCGCCTGCGCGACGATCTTTCCGTGGAGTTCGCCGACCTGCTCAATCAGGTGGGGCGCCACGAAGACGCGCTGGCCTATCTTGGCTCGCGCCGATTCCAGCCATGGGAAGGAGGCGAAGGGCTCGCCCGCACCCAGCACGAGCGCACGCACCTTGCTTTGGGGCGAAAGGCGCTGGCAGCTGGGGATGCGAGCTCCGCGCTCACGCATTTTGAAACTGCTCTTCTGGCACCACCCAACCTTGGCGAGACGAAGCACCTCTTGGCCAACCGCAGCGATATTGACTACTGGCTCGGCTGCGCGCTGGAGGCACTCGGCAAAAAAGCGCAAGCAAAAGAGGTTTGGAAAAACGCCGCAAACTTCCGTGGCGACTTTCAGGAGCGCGCCGTTCGGCAGTATTCGGAAATGACATATTTTTCTGCGCTCTCGCTGCAGAAGCTGGGAAAACGCGCTGAGGCGAAAAAGCTCTTCATAGGCCTGAGGGCCTATGCCAAGCAGCTCTTCAAGGAGGAGGCCAAGGTCTATTACTTTGCCACCTCGCTCCCCGCGCGCCTGCTTTTTGACAACCTTCAGCGCCGTCAGGAAACGACCGCACTCCTCATCGAGGCGCAGGCGGAGATCGGGCTCGGCAGGAAGGCCGCTGCAAAGAAGCTCCTCCTCTCCGTGCTCCAGCGCGACCCCGCGCGTGCGCTGGCAGGCGACTTGCTGGCGGCTTTGGATTAGGCGAATGGCCCATCTCCACCAGACCGACGAGCAGGGGTTTGCCATTGCCCGCCTCGGCAATTCACAGGTTGAAGTCGCGGTGATCCCCGCCCTCGGCGCGAAGATTTCCTCACTGCGGGCCTTGCCGGATGGGCGGGAATGGATGTGGCGTCCCCCGGGACCACTGCTCCTGTTTTCCTGCCCGTCGGAGGATTTTTCCAAAAGCACGCTCATCGGGGCGGACGAATGTTTTCCCACTGTCCGGGAATGCTGCGTTGGCGGGCGCCTCCTTCCCGGTCACGGCGAGGTGTGGAATCTGCCGTGGACACTCGACGAGACGGCAACGGATGTCATTCGCACGTCGCTGCGCCTGCCGATCTCGCCTTTCACGATCACCCGCACGGTGAGTCTCGACGGCGGTGCAGTCGTGCTGGATTACGAAATCCTAAACCACTCCGCCGCGTGTGAGGCGTTCCTCTGGGCGCTGCATCCGCTGCTGACCGTCGCCGAGGGCGACCGACTGCATCTTCCGGACTGTGTGCAAGCCGTGCGTGTTGAGGCCGCCTCTTTCCCCGGCACGGAAATCGGAGCGAACTGGCCCTGGCCGTCTCCTGACCCACAGATCGATCTGCGCGCCTTGCGTCTCGAAAGCCACCGCGCAGCAGCCAAAGTTTTTGCCGGCCCGCTCGAAGAGGGACGCGCTCAGATTGAAAATTCCACAACCGGCGACCGCGTTGAATTCCGATGGTCAAAATACGAAATGCCATTTCTCGGAGTATGGCTGTCGCGCGGCGCGTGGAGCGGATTTCATCATGCGGCCATCGAGCCAACAAATGCCCCCTTCGACAAACTTTCCGACGCCCTACAATCGCCCACGCCCGCTCTTTTCGTGGAGGCAAACTCCTCAAGGCGCTGGCGTTTGACAATCTGTCCGACGACCCGCATCTGATGCTGGATAGTTTAAGCAATGCTCTGCTACGCAAATTGTGAAATCCGTCGTTTAATACACCATGCCCTCCTCCGAATGAAGACCTTCCCTTTGCGATACTTAAAACCCTTTCTGTTCCCGGCTGTTGCGTGGTTGTCGACGAGCGCTGCAAACGCCCAAATCTCCGAAGCCTACCAATGGAGGCCTGTCGCGATCGGGGGCGGAGGGTATTTTACCGGCGTCGAGTTTGCGCCGTCGCAGAAAGATCGTGTCTATCTGAGGTCGGACGTCGCCGGGCCATGGCGCCGGGATGCCGTCGGAGCACCGTGGAATTCGTGCAACGCGGAACGCGATCAAACCGACCCCTTCATCAGCGCGCCAGCAGCAGGTCTCGCTGTGCATCCCGGCAATCCTGATGTCGCGTATGCGAATTTTACGATGGATTATTCCAAGGCCGACGACCTCTACAAAACAACCGACGGCGGTCGCCATTGGAAGCGGGTCAAGGAAGTGCAGGCGGCGGCGTTTTCAAAAAATGCCGGACGGCAGTTTGGTCCGAACGTCGCGGTGGATGCCCTCAACCCGGGCGTCGTGTATTTCCGCACCAAGACTGACGGGCTGTATCGCTCGCTCAATGGCGAGGACGGTGCGCCGGATTTTGTCACGGTGCTTCCCCAGCAGCCTGGCGAGGTAAACTTTTACAGCAGGAGCGTGGTGGTGGACCCCACTGAAAACCACGAGGGCCGCTCGAAACATGTCTATGTAACCGTGGCGGGACTGGGAGTCTTCCGCTCCGAAAATGGAGGAGACACGTTCCGCCTTATGGCGGGGAGCCCGACAAATGTGCGCTGGATGCGCCTGGGCGGGAATGGAAAACTATATATTGCAGCACGGGTGTCCGGTTAACTGAGCGATGAAGTTTTGGAAGATTCATAATATGAGTGGCTTGCGCATGAAAAGTGATGTCACGCATTTGAATTCGGAAGCCTTTCCAGACAGGCTTCCGGATGAATTCCGGTCGCTATATTC
>JBGTAT010000280.1:0-18358 GCA_041749755.1 Terrimicrobiaceae bacterium
GAGAGCACCGTGCGCACGGTATCCGCCATCGGGATCCAGGCCGCCGGCCCCCGGATCGTCCTCACCTTCCACGGGCCAGGCTTCCTCTACAAAATGGTGCGCATCCTCACCGCGGCCGCCGTGCGCTGCGGATGCCAAAAGCTGGCGCTCGACGACCTGCAGACCCGCTTGGCACAGGGCGGCCCGCGCCTCAACCACGTCGCGCCCGCAGGCGGGCTCACCCTTGTGAGGGTGCGCTATACGAAAAGCTGAGGCCTAAACTAGATCCGCCCCTCGTCGGCGTCGATGTATTGGAACATCGTCAGGATCTCCGCACGGTCCTCGAACCCGCTCTCTTTTTTCCGTCGGACTAGGATCTCGGTGACGTCGTCATTCCATCCGCGCTTGCGCATAAAATCGTTCCAGATCTCGATGTCCTCGTCGGAAGGGTGGCGGCCATGGGCAAAGCACCAGTCGAGGAGTGCCTCGTCGCTGAGCCCGGCAGCCACCTGCTCGCGCAGGGCCGGGTAGGAGATGCCCAGAAAATTTACGCAGCGCTCATCGAAGCCCTTGCCCAGGTTTGCGTGGAGGTCGGCGTGGAGCTGGCCGGCGTCCATCAGGCGGATCTTTTCGACCATGCGGCCGAAGTACACGATCCCCCGGACGGTTTCCTGCGGTGACTTTGGATAATTCATGCCGGTCACGCTCGCAGGTTTGCGGAAAATTTCGAATCCTTTTTCCGTGGCCTGCAAGCGTCGCGCGGCGCCCGAAAGTTGAACGTCTGTCAAACGGAGGGTCTCCGGGTTCGGAGTTCCGCGTTTACGCGGCTGCCGAGTGAGGTGGCAGCCCAAAAACCACCGCCTAACCACCGGAGCACTGGGAGTGCTCGGGGGAGACTGCACGGAGTGCAGCCCGCAGGGCAAGACGAGCGGGAGCGAGCGCGTCAACTCCAAACGAGCTCCCTCAAGGCAGCGCCCATTTTTTCAGCTTTCGGGCATTCGCGCGCGGCCCGGGAATTTTTGGGTTTCCCGTTGCGTGCGAATCTGGTGATACTCGCCACATCTTCCATGAGATACCACCTCTTGATCTTGGCCATGTGCCTCCTGCTTTCCGGCTGCGGGAACAGCTACTCGGGGTACAAGTACAAGCCCTACACGGTGCGCGGGGTCTATTACACGCCGATGGCTCCCCAGGAGGCGGTCGGGCATGTCGAGGAGGGGGTCGCCTCGCATTACGATGAGAGCACGCTAGTCCTCTTCCCTGGAAAGACCGCCATCGGGGAGCGGCAGTACGCGTGGTCACGCTCGGCTGCGCACAAGACGCTCCCGCTGCCATGCAAAATCAAGGTCACGAATTTGCGGAACGGCCGATCGGCGGTCCTGCGGGTGAACGACCGCGGGCCGTTCATCGGCGAGCGCATGCTGGATGTGACGACCGGCGTCGCGAAGGACCTCGGCTTCCATAAGAGCGGGCTCTGCCCGGTGCGGATCGAGGTGCTCAGCGTCGGCGACGGCAAGTGGAGGATCCGCCGCTGAACCCGTCCGCCTCGAGCCGCCGGTCGCGCGGCTGCGGAGGGGAGGGAATTCTCGAGGGAAAATCCGGATGAAAACGCACATGGTATTTGCGGTGATGGCGGGGGTTCTGCTGGCGCTCGTCATCGCGCAGGGACGCCAAAAGACGCTGACGTTCGATGCGGTGATCGCGCAGGCCGAGGCGCTCGCAGGCCAGCCGCATGTCCCGGTGAAACCGGTCGGCTCGCCAACCCTGCGCGGGCTGGACTACGACGCGTACCGGGACATCCGGTGGCGCGAGGAAAAAACCCTCTGGCGTAAGCTCGGGCTTCCGTTCCAGGTCCAATTTTTTTTGAGCGGCCACCTGCATTCGAAGCCGGTGACGATCTACCAGGTCAACCGGGACGGCGCCGGCCCGGTCCGGTTCTCGCCGGACTTTTTTGATTTTGGAAAAAACCGGATCCCTCCCGAGGAGGCGGCCAAATCCGGGTATGCGGGGTTTCGCGTCCACTACCCGCTGAACCGGGCGGACTATTTGGACGAGGCATTTGTCTTCCTGGGAGCGAGCTATTTCCGGGCGCTCGGCCGGGACCAGGCGTACGGGATCTCGGCGCGCGGGCTCGCGATCGGCACGCTCGCCAAGGAGGAGTTTCCGGACTTCACCACGTTCTGGCTCATCGAGCCCGCCCCCGGCGCAACCGAGATGAAAATCTACGCCCTCCTCGAGGGGAAGAGCATCGCCGGAGCGTATGAGTTCCAGATTTTTCCCGGGGCCGAGACGCGGATGAACGTCCGCGCCGTCCTCTTCCCGCGTCGCGATATCAGCGACCCAGGGCTCGCCCCGCTCACCAGTATGTTCTGGTTTGGAGAAAACACGAACAACACGTTTGGAGACTTCCGCCCCGAGGTCCACGATTCCGATGGGCTCCAGATCGAGCGGAGCAATGGCGAGTGGCTCTGGCGGCCGCTGTCGTGGTCGAAGCAGCTCCAGGTCGCGGTCTTCGAGGATGCCGACCCGCGCGGCTTCGGGCTCCTCCAGCGCGACCGCGACTTTACCCACTACCAAGACATGGAGGCCCGCTACCACCAGCGCCCAAGCGTTTGGGTCCGCCCCCAAGGGGCCTGGGGGAAAGGCGCCGTCCACCTCGTCCAGCTTCCCACCGAAAACGAGTTCATGGACAACGTCGTCGCCTATTGGCAGCCGGACGGCGGGCTCAAAAAGGGCGCCCGCCACGAATATTCGTGGTCGCTGACCTGGTTCGGCGAGTCCCAGAACATTCCGCCGCTCGGGCGCACGCTCTTCACGCGCGTGGATTTCCAGGATGCCTCGTACTACCGGATGTTCGTCATCGACTTTGCCGGCAGCGAGCTCTCGAAGCTCCCATTTGAAGCACCGGTCGCCGCGGACACCTCGATCGCCGGAGGAGAGATCAAGGACGTCATCGTCCAGAAAAACACGTATGGCGACTCGTGGCGTGTCTCGTTCATTGCGAGCTCGGCCGGGATCGGAACGAAGCCGGTCGAGCTCCGCTGCACGCTCCGGCTCGACGGGCGCCCGCTCACAGAAACTTGGACGTACACATGGAAAAATTGAGCGCCGGGTGGGATGCCGCCTGCCTGCGGCTTGAAGATTTTTTGCGGGCCCACAACGTCGAGCCGCGCGAGCGGCTCCTCGCGCTCACCCTGACGCTACTCGGCGAGGCAAAATCCCTTCACGCCACGACCCCTGACGTCTCGCCGATTGCGTGCACGATGGCTCACGTCGCGCAGGTTTCCGACGCCTGGTTTGCGGCGCTCGCCGGAGATCCGGAGCGGATCGCCCGCGCGAAGGTCGCATACTTTTCGAGCGGCCGGAACGACCTGTTCCTGGACCCCTCCCCTCCCCCGGAATTCGTGGCGGCGATCCGGGGTGCCGCGATCGAGGCCGGACCGACGCTCGAGTTCAAAAGCCTCCTCCGCAAGGAGGTCGACTACGGCGCGATGGAGGGGATCGCCCGCGAGACATGGGACCAATTTTCCTGGGGTCATGTCCTGCGCACCTTCCTGCTCTGGATGGGTGTCTTCTTTGCGGCGTGGGCCGCCTACGTGAGGTTTTTCCGATGAGGCCCTTCGCCAAAGTTGCCGACCTCCGGCCGGACACGGCCTCGCTCCGCCGCGCGCTTTTCCTGGCCACCGGAGCCGGGATCACTGCCGGGGGGACGGTTCTCATGTTTTCGATTTTTCAGAGCGGCGGGATCTCGTGGCTCGAAGGTGCGCTGCTCACCCTTTTTGTGCCGCTCTTCGGCCAGATCGCCTTCGGTTTTGCGATCGCCTTCTGGGGGTTCGTCATCCTGGCAATCGGCGGCGACCGGTTCGACATCATGCGCACCCTCCCCGCCGACGAACCCGGTGCCGTGCCCGGCTCGACCGCGATTGCCCTCCCGATCTTCAACGAGGACCCGGACCGCACGTTTCGCGGCCTCGAAAATATGTTCCGCTCGCTCGAGGCAACCGGCGCCGGCGACGCGTTCGACTTTTTTGTCCTCAGCGACTCGAACGACCCGGACCGCTGGATCGAAGAGGAGACCGCCTGGTTCCGGCTCTGCTCGCGCTGCCAGGCGTTCGGCAGGATATTTTACCGCAAGCGCCGCGTCTCATTGCACGGGAAAAGCGGAAACATCGCCGACTTCTGCCGCCGCTGGGGCGGGCGCTACCAATACCTTCTCATCCTCGACGCCGACAGCGTGATGAGCGGGGAGACGATCGTCCGCCTGGCGCGCGTGATGGATGCCAACCCGGAGGTCGGGATCGTCCAGACCGGGCCGAAAATCGTTCGCGGGACGTCGGTCTTGCAGCGGTTCGTCCAGTACGCGACCCGTTCGGTCGGCCCACTCTTCGCCGCCGGGTCAAACTTCTGGCATCTCGGCGGAGGGAATTATTGGGGGCACAATGCGATGCTCCGCCTGAAGCCGTTCATTGAGCAGTGCGTGCTGCCCGAACTGCCCGGCAGAAGCCCGGCCGACCGCCACATCCTCAGCCACGACACCGTCGAGGCCTCGCTCATGCAGCAGGCGGGCTACCAGGTCTGGTTCGCCTACCTCGAGCCGGGATCGTACGAAGAGGGGCCGCCGAACCTCACCGAGAGCCTCAAGCGCGACCGCAGGTGGTGCCAGGGAAACCTCCAGCACTTCTGGTTCCTCTTCGCGCCCGGAACCCGCTTCACCAACCGCATCCACATCTTCTTCGGGCTCATGGCGTACCTCACCGCCCCGATGCTCGTCGCCTTCATCATCCTCAGTTCGTGGGAAAGCTACCGCCGGCAGATGTTTGAGGTGTTTTCCGGATCGATCGATGACCCGGCGCCGATTGCCTGGGCTCCGGCGGCTCTTCTATCCATCACCGTCGTCCTCCTCTTTGTCCCGAAGCTGCTCGGCTTTCTCCACCTGGCCCCTCGCGCCCGGGAATTCGGCGGTGTGCTCCGCGTCCTGGCCAGCACGCTTTTGGAAACCCTGCTCTCGATCCTCATCGCCCCGATCCTTCTGTTTTTTTATACGAAATTTGTCGTGCTCACCGCGCTCGGCCTGCGCGTCACCTGGAAGACCCAGAACCGCGATGCCGCCGGGATCCCGCTCTCCGACGCCCTCAGGACGTACGCCGCCCCGACCGCCATCGGGCTGGCCGCTGCCGCAGCGGTTTATTTCCGGATGCCGGACCTCCTCCTCTGGCTCTCCCCCGTGCTGGCCGGCCTCGTCCTCGCGATCCCGATCGCCATGCTCACGAGCTCGGAATCGCTCGGGCTCGCCCTCAGAAAATGGGGCCTCCTCCTCATCCCGGAAGAATCCTCAACCCCGGAAATCCTCCAAAACCTCGACGCGCAGCCGAACGATCCGACCCTGCCTCCCCGCGGGATTTTTCAGGTTGCGATCTCTCCCGAGGCCCAGGCGCTCCACGCCTCGCTCCTCCGCAGATCCCGCGTCCACGCCCGCCACAAGACCGAGTACCTCGCCGCGCTGCTCCAGAGACTTCTCTCCGATGGACCTCAGTCCCTGAGCCGGCGCGAGCTCACCGCACTCCTCTGGGACCCGCACGCCGTCGAGCAGCTCCACCGCGATATCTGGCTCCTCCCGGACCAGGACCTCCACCCCGCCTGGCAGCACGCCCTCCGCCACTTCAACGAGCGCTCGGAGCTCACCAACCGCAGGGACATCGCCCAGGCCGACATCTCTCGCCATTCCACACGGACCCCGAATCCGCAGTGAGGGCGGTTACGAACCTTGGCGACTCGCCATTTCCGCACGGAGTCCGCCTTTTTTATCGAAGGCATCGGAAGCCCGGCTTTTCTGCTTTTCTTGCGGGCCGGATTCTGTAATTACGAGGGCTGGGATGCAGGGAATATTTAACAAGTACGAGGTGGGGCCGTTTTTTGACGAGATGTTTTCGTCCGACGGAGAAGTCCGGCCGCATTACCGGCAACTCCTGGAGCGTTTTAACGAGATGGCCCCCTCGGAGTTCGACCGGAAGCGGGCTTTGGCCGAGCGGTCCTACCTCAACCAAGGGATCACGTTTACGATTTACAGCGGCGACGAGGGGACCGAGCGCATTATGCCGTTCGACCTCATTCCGCGGATCATTCCGGCCGACGAGTGGGCGCTGATCGAGCGCGGGCTCACCCAGCGGCTCACCGCCCTGAACCACTTTCTCCACGACATCTACCACGACCAGCGGATCATCAAGGAGGGGGTCATCCCGGGCGAGATCGTGCGGAGTGCAAAACACTTCCGTCCCGAGCTGGTCGGGTTCGACCTGCCGAACAACATCTACATCCACGTGTGCGGGTCGGACATGATCCGCGGAGCGGACGGCACATACATGGTGCTGGAGGATAACGGCCGGTGCCCGTCTGGCGTCTCGTATCTTCTGGAAAACCGCCAGGCGATGAAGCGGGTCTTCCCGAGGCTGTTCAACCGCCACGCCGTGCGGCCGGTCGACCGGTATCCGCAGGAGCTCCTGGCGGCGCTGCGGCATTCGGCCCCGCACGGGAAGCCGGACCCGACGGTGGTCGTGCTGACCCCGGGGGTTTACAACTCGGCGTACTTCGAGCACTCGTTTCTGGCGCGGGCCATGGGGATCGAGATCGTGGTCGGGCCGGACCTGGTCGTCGAGGATTCCCGGGTGTACATGAAGACGACGAAGGGGCTCAAGCAGGTCGATGTGATCTACCGGCGGATCGATGACGATTTTCTCGACCCCACCGTCTTCCGGAAAGATTCCCTGCTCGGGGTGCCGGGGATCGTCGAGGCCTACCGGGCGGGCAACGTCAGCCTCGCCAATGCGCTCGGGACCGGCGTCGCAGACGACAAGGTCACGTACTACTACGTCCCGGCGATGATCAAGTTTTACCTCGGCGAGGAACCGATCCTGCCGAACGTCGAAACGTTTCTCACCTCGGTCGACAGCGACCGGAAATACGTGCTCGAGCACCTTCCCGAGCTGGTGGTCAAGGCCGCCAACGAGAGCGGCGGCTACGGGATGATGATCGGGCCGCACGCGTCGAAGGACGAGATCGCCAAGTTCAGCGCCGCGATCATCGCCGACCCGCGCGGGTATGTCGCGCAGCCGGTCATCTCGCTGTCGCGCTCTCCGTGCTACTTTGACGGGGGTATCGAGGGCCGCCACATCGACCTGCGACCGTACATCCTCTCCGGAGAAAAAACCGTGATCATCCCGGGCGGCCTGACGCGCGTCGCGATGCGCAAGGGATCCCTGGTGGTGAACTCCTCGCAGGGTGGCGGGAGCAAAGACACCTGGGTGCTCGATGAGGGGGGGCTGCCATGTTAAGCCGCGTCGCAGACGCCTGCTTCTGGCTGAGCCGCTACATCGAGCGCGCGGAGGCAAACTCGCGCGTGCTCGACGTCAACATCCAGCTCATCCTCGATTTTGAGGACCAGAACGGCGGCACCGCCAAGCAGCACTGGGAGCCGATCCTGGCCACCCTGGAAGATCAGGAGCTCTTCAACGAGATCCATGACGGGATCTCCGGCGACGCAGTGATGGATTTTGTCACGTTCGAAAAGAAGTACTCCCACTCGATCCTCTCGTGCGTGTCGCACGCGCGGGAGAATGCGCGGATGGTGCGCGAGCAGATCTCAAGCGAGATGTGGGAGCAGATCAACCGTCTCTACCTCTACATGCACAGCGGGGCGGCCCGCGCGGCGTTCATCGAAAGCCCGATCGACTTCTACCGCTCGCTCGTTGACAGCCTGCACTCGTTCCAAGGGATCACCGACGCCACGATGACGCACGGCGAGGGATGGCACTTCCTCCAGGCCGGAAAATTCCTTGAGCGCGCGGACTCGACGTCCCGCGTCCTCGACATCAAATACCACATCCTGCTGCCGTCGGGCGAGCGGGTCGGCGGGACGGTCGACAGCACCCAGTGGATGGCAGTGCTGCGCTCGTGCAGCGCGCTGGAGGCGTTCTTGAAAATCTCGCATGGCCAGATCACGAGCTGGCAGGTCGCGGAATTTCTGATTTTGCACGACCAGTTTCCGCGGTCGCTCCGGTTCTGTGCGGACCGTCTGAACCAGGCGCTGCACAGCATTTCCGGCTGCGAGCGGGCGCACTTTTCAAACGAGGCCGAGCGCCTCTCCGGCATGCTCTGCTCGAGCCTCGACTACACCCCGATCAAGACGATCCTGGCGGAGGGGCTCCACCAGTACCTCGATCGCACGCAGCTGAACCTGACCGAGATTTCCAACGCGCTCGTGAAAACATACTGCTCGTGGCTGGATCCGGATTGAGACGGGCTCCTGATGCCCGCTGACAAACGATCCGAGAGGTTTTCGTTGCTTCTCAAGGCGGTCTCCCGGTCGTTTTACCTTTCGCTGAAGCTTCTCCCGGCATCGGTCGGGTCGACCCTGTCGCTGGCGTACCTTCTCGCCCGCGCCTCCGATTCTATCGCCGACGTCGCCGCAGCAGCAGGCGAGATGCGTGTCCGCCTGCTTCGCGGGCTTCCCGGCGATTGGCCGGCAGATGCCGCAGCGGACCTCGAAGCCGGAGGCCGCCTGCCTGCGGCCGACCGACTGCTCCTGAACTCCCTTCCCGGGCTGCTCGAGGATCTTCGCTCCTCGCTGGATCGCTCTAAGATCGAGGCGGTATGGGCGACGATCCGCGAAGGGCAGATTTTTGACATCGAGCGGTTTTCCGGGAGCCCGGCACCGCTGGGATTTGGCGAGGCCTGCCACTACACCGGCCTGGTCGCGGGCTGCGTCGGCACGTTCTGGACCGACATCTGCTTTAAACACGTGCCGGGCTACGCGGTCCTACCGGCCCCGGAGATGAGGCGCCTGGGGTTTTCGTTCGGCTGCGGGCTCCAGTGGGTCAACATCCTCCGCGACCGCCACGCCGATGCCGCTGCCGGGCGCGTGTATGTAAAGAATGAGGAGTTTTTGCGGGCGCTCGGTCTGGCGCACGAGCACCTCCAGGACGGTGCCGCCTATGCCGCTGCCGTTCGTCCGAGACGCCTGCGGGCAGCCGCCGCGCTGCCGCTGGCACTGGGCAAGCGAACCCTCGACCTCGTTGAGGCCGGACCCCAACTGGCGCGCGTCAAGGTGGGCCGCTGGTTTGTGTGGCGCTCCCTCCTGGCCGCGCTCAGTACGACTTCGCCCAGATGACCCTCTGCCGGCTTGGCTCGCCCGAAAACGGGCAGATGCCGGGCTCGGGAGAATCCTCAAACGGGATGCAGCGGATCGTCACCTTCAGGTCGGTTTTGATGAGCTCCTCGACGGCGGCGCTGCCATTCCAGTGAGTGAGCGCAAAGCCGCCGTGGATCTCCGGCTTCGACGGGTTGGCCGGCGT
Source organism: Terrimicrobiaceae bacterium (assembly GCA_041749755.1). Taxonomy (GTDB): domain Bacteria; phylum Verrucomicrobiota; class Verrucomicrobiia; order Chthoniobacterales; family Terrimicrobiaceae; genus QYQL01. The sequence goes on from JBGTAT010000280.1 coordinate 9,327, forward strand.
GAAAAACGCGTAGAACGCGTCGCGCGAGTCGATCTCTTTGAGGTGGGTTTCGCGGAAGGCACTCGCGCGCTCGAGCAGGCCGTCCTGAATCTCGTCGAGCACGGCCGGCATCCCGGCAGGAATTTCTGCCATCGGGAGAAATGCCTTTTCTTTATGCCCGCGATCCCGGCGTGAGACGGCGGCCGTCCCCTGCTCGAGGTCGCGCGGGCCGATCTCGATGCGGAGAGGGATTCCTTTTTTGATCCACTCCCAACTTTTGACCCCGCCGCCGATGTCACGCGCATCGAGTTCAACCTCGATCGGTGACCCATGGAACGAGACCTCCCGCAGCGAGGCTGCCAGCGCCTCCGCCGCCTCCAGCACGGCCGCGCGGGACTCCTCCTTCGGCGTGATCGGAATAATGACGACGTGCGCAGGGGCGATGCGGGGAGGCAGGACCATCCCGTCGTCATCGCTGTGCGCCATGATCAGCGTGCCGATCAGCCTGGTGCTCACCCCCCAGCTCGTCGTCCAGGCGTGCTCAACCGATCCGTCCCGACCCTGAAACTGGATCCCCGATGCCTTCGCAAAATTTTGTCCGAGGAAGTGGGACGTGCCGGCCTGGATCGCTTTCCGGTCCTGGACCATCGCCTCGATGCAGTACGTGCGCAGCGCCCCGGGGAACCGCTCGCTCTCACTCTTCTCGCCGCAGAGCACCGGCAGCGCCAAAAATTCGCGGGCAAATTTTTCGTAAACCCGGAGCATCTTCATCGTTTCGACCTCCGCCTCCGCCTGGGTTTCGTGCGCCGTGTGCCCCTCCTGCCAGAGGAACTCGGCGGTCCGCAAGAAAAGCCTCGGGCGCATCTCCCAGCGGACGACGTTCGCCCACTGGTTCAGGAGGACCGGCAGATCGCGCCAGGATTTCACCCAGCGAGCGTAGGCTGCCCCGATGATGGTCTCCGACGTCGGGCGCACGACGAGCGGCTCGGCGAGCTCGCCCGCCGGAACAAGCTTGCCATCGCGCGCCTCCAGCCGGTGGTGCGTGACAACCGCGCATTCCTTGGCAAAACCCTCGACATGGGCCGCCTCTTTTTCGAGGTAGCTCAGCGGGATGAACAGCGGGAAGTATGCGTTCCGGTGGCCGGTGTCCTTAAACATCCTGTCCAGGACCGCCTGCATCCGCTCCCACAGCGCATAGCCCCACGGCTTGATGACCATGCATCCGCGGACCTCCGAGTTCTCCGCCAGATCGGCGGCCCGGATCACCTGCTGGTACCACTCGGGAAAATCCTCCTCGCGGCGCGGGGAGACGGCATTCTTGGGTTTTTCGCTCATGAAGGTCCGGAGCTTCGCCGAGCGGGCGCGCGGGGGGAAGCCCTTTTATTTTCCGACCCCACTCGCGTATTGAATATCCTCCCCGACCTCGCCGATAATCGGCAGGTGGTTTTTCAAAACTCTTTTTCCGGCAGCCTGGACCTCGCGCAGGAGGAGGGCCTTGCCCTGCGCGCCGAGGCGGCCCGCGAGCGGGACCGCATTTTTGGGCGCACCGTCTTCGTGCGTGCGGTCGTCGAGATCTCAAACTTCTGCCGGGAAAACTGCGGGTATTGCGGGATGCGGCGGGACAACCGCTCGCTCGGACGCTTTCGCCTGGATCCGGACGCGCTCTTTGAGCAGGTGATGTCCGATCTGCCCGGCTGCGTGACCGACCTGAATATCCAGGCCGGCGAGGACCCGCGTGCCGTGCGCGAGGTCGCCATCCCCCTGCTCAGAAAACTGCGCGACCAGACCTCGCTCGGCCTGAGCGTCTGCTTGGGAACCCTGAGCGGGCGGGAGTCCGACGAGCTCCGCGAGGCGGGAGGCGATTACTACGTGATCAAAGTCGAGACCGGCGACCCGGACCACTACCGCTTCGTCCAAGCCCCCGGCTCGCTGGAAGAACGGGTGGAGACGATCCGGATGCTGGCGGGTTCGGGCTGGCGGGTCTCTTCAGGGTTTGTGCTCGGGCTTCCCGGCCAGACGCCGGAGATCGCGGATCGGACAATTGCCCTCCTAGATTCGCTCCCCTTGGCCGGATGTAGCGTGAGCCCGTTTATTCCCGGCGAGGAAACCCCGTTTGCCGGGCAACCGCCGGAGTCGCTGGAGCGCGTGCTCAACGCGGTCGCCAGCCTCCGGCTCCGCCACCCGAAGTGGATCATTCCTGCAGTGAGCGCCATGGGGATTGCCGGAGTGGGTGGATACGCAGGCGCCCTCCGCGCCGGAGCCAACCTCGCGACGATCAACCTCACCCCGCCCGGCATGCGGGATGACTACCTGATCTATAAAAAGGACCGCCACATCATGACCCGCGAGCGCGTCCTCGCCGAGATCGCCGCCGCCGGATGCCAGCCGTCCCCGGTTGGCATCCGCGACTGGCTCCGCCGTCCGGCAGAGATCTCGCGCTGAGCGGAAGGTGGCGCATCTCCGAAAGTTGCAAAAATGGGTGCCTTGAGGAATCTTGTTTGGAGTTCCGCCTTTAGGCGGTGCTTTCTGAGCTGCCGCCTCACACGCCAGCCGCCTGAAGGCGGAACTCCGAACCCGGAAGCCCCCCGCCTGACTGACGTGCAACTTTCGGAGATGCGCGAGTAAGGGCTACTTTTTCTGCAGCTCGGCGAGGTCGGCGTCGACCATGATCCGGACGAGGTCCTTGAACTTCGTCTTCGGCTCCCAGCCGATCTGGCGCTTCGCCTTTGACGGGTCGCCGACAAGCAGGTCGACCTCGGCCGGACGCTCGTAGCGGGCGTCATGTTTGACGAATTCCTTCCAGTCAAGGTCGAGGTGACCGAACGCCTCCTCGACAAATTCCTGAACCGTATGCGTCTCGTTGGTGGCCAAGACGTAGTCGTCGGACGTATCCTGCTGGACCATCATCCACATACCCTCGACATACTCGGGAGCGTAGCCCCAGTCGCGCTTGGCATCGAGGTTGCCGAGGTAGAGCTCCTTCTGGCGACCCATCTTGATCGCGGCGGCGGCGCGGGTGATCTTGCGCGTGACGAACGTCTCGCCCCGGCGCGGGCTCTCGTGGTTGAAGAGAATTCCGTTTGTCGCGTGCATCCCGTAGCTCTCGCGGTAGTTCACAGTCGCCCAGTAGGCAAAAACCTTGGCAACGCCGTATGGGCTGCGCGGCCAAAAAGGGGTCGTCTCGGTCTGCGGAACATCCTGGACCTTCCCAAACATCTCGCTGCTCGAAGCCTGGTAAAACCGGGATTTGACGCCGGCCTCGCGCATCGCTTCCAGGATGCGGATCGTCCCGACCCCGGTCACGTCGGCCGTGTACTCCGGGATGTCGAAGCTCACCCGCACGTGGCTCTGCGCGCCCAGATGGAAAATTTCGTCTGGCTTGAGCTCATAGATCAGCTTGACCAGGTTGACCGAATCCGCAAGGTCGCCGTAGTGGAGGAAGAGCCGCACGCCGTTCACGTGCGGGTCTTGGTAGAGGTGATCGATCCGGCTCGTATTAAACGTGCTCGCGCGACGGATGATCCCGTGCACTTCGTAATCTTTGGCAAGAAGGAAGTCGGCGAGGTACGATCCGTCTTGGCCTGTGATACCGGTGATGAGGGCTTTTTTCATAGGGATGAAAGGGCAGCATTCTGAATCTCGATCAGGTTAGCAATCCCGGTTTTTGCGGCCCCGAGCATGTCGTCGAGCTGGGCCTGGCTGAAAACGGTCTCCTCGCCGGAGCCCTGGACCTCCACAAAATCCCCGCTCCCGGTCATGACGACGTTCATGTCGACCTCCGCGTCCTTGTCCTCGATGTAGTCGAGGTCCACGACCGGCTGGCCGTTGACGATGCCGACGCTCACGGCAGCGACGCGGTTTTTCACCGGCACGGCCGCCAGCTTTCCGGATTGCACCAGCGACCGGCAGGCAAGCTCGATCGCAACCGAAGCGCCGGTGATCGCCGCGGTCCGGGTTCCCCCGTCGGCCTGCAGGACATCACAATCGACCCACAGCGTCCGGGACCCGATCTTTTCGAGGTCGACGACCGCGCGCAGCGAGCGGCCGACCAGGCGCTGGATCTCGGTGCCCCGTCCGTCGGGCTTTCCGCGCGACGAATCGCGCTGCTTGCGGCTGAGCGTCGAGTACGGAAGCATCGAGTACTCGGCGGTAAGCCATCCGCCGGTCACCCCCTGCTCCTTCATCCAACGCGGCACCGATTCCTCGATCATCGCGGCGCAGATTACGCGGGTGTTGCCGAAGGAAATGAGAACCGATCCCTGCGCGTGGGGCGCAATGCCGGCCTGAATGTCAATTTTGCGGAGCTCGCCGGGACCCCGGCCGTCGTGTCTTGTCATGGGGGCGAGAGAGTGCCTGCACCGGGCGGACGCACGCAAGAATTCATTGCGCAAATGTTGCCGGGCGAGTGCATAGACTCTCCGGGAACTGGGGGGCAGGAAATGGCGATCCTTGCGCAACCAGGGCCATTCCACCATGACCAAAGCTCCCATGTCGGGCGCATCAGCAAGTCGGCCATCCGCAGGCGCTGATAAAGAATCCATTCGGTTCCGGCTTGCCTGGCCACAGCATACGAACTCACGACAGCACAGATTATTTGTGCGGCCGCACAGATAATCTGAAATTCGCTTGCCCTGCTTTTTTGATGCCCCGGTGTCATTTTGACTTGAGGCAACGCGCGGGCAGATGCAAGCGGAGCGCCTGCCGGGCAGAACTCCGGCTTGCCCCGGCCAGCAGGAAGGCTTACTTCGGGAGTATGCCACTTGACGAACGCCAGTCTGCCTCGCGGGAACAATTTGAGCGCCAGAGCCGGAACTACGGGAGGTCCCATATCCTCGCCGATACCTCGGATCTCGAGGCGGCGCTTGTGGGGGTCCTGGCATCCCCGGGCTCGCGCGGCTTGGATGTCGCAACCGGCGGCGGCCATACCGCAGTTTTTCTTGCGAGCCGCGGATGGGACATGACGGCCTCGGACCTCTCGCCTTCCATGCTCGAGCGCGCAGCGGAACTGGCTTCGGAGGACGGCGTCCATCTGACGACCACCGAACATTCGGCCGAGTCGCTCCCGTACCCGAACGCTAGCTTTCAGATCGTGTCCTGTCGGGTCGCCGCCCATCACTTTTCTGATCAGGTCGCCTTTGTGAACGAGGCGGCCCGGGTCCTCGCTCCGGGCGGGCACTTCCTGCTCATCGATGGCAGCGTGCCGGACGGTCAACCGGTGGCCGAGGAGTGGATCCACGGGATTGAAAAGCTGCGCGATCCAAGCCACGGCCGCTTTCGCTCGCCGGAGTCCTGGTCCGCACTCGTTCACGCCGCCGGACTCGAAATCCTAAAATGCGCGACCGTGCCGTTCAAGCAACCCGATCTCGAATGGTATTTCGAAACCGCCGCGACGCCGCCCGAAAACCGCCTGGAGATCCTTCGGCGGATCGATTCCGCCCCGGAACCCGCTCGACAGGCATTCGGTCTCACCCGGGAAAAAAATAAAATCGTGTGGTGGTGGCCGCGCCTCGCCCTGCTCGCCAAAAAGCCGGTGTCCTAAACCTCCGCGTAGGCTGGCCAATCAGCAACCGGCGTTGCCAAATGAGGGCTCTCTCGATCCCTTGACGAGCTATCATTGATAGCATATTGTCTACCCATGCCACAACTCATCGTCAGAAATCTGGAAGAAACAGTTGTCCGGCGTTTAAAGAAGCGCGCCGGCGAGCATGGGGTCTCCATGGAAGAGGAGCACCGCAGAATCCTGCGCCAGGCACTCGGTGCCAGAGGGGAAAAACCGATGTCGTTTAAAGAATTCCTCGTTAGCATGCCGGATCTGAGGGACGACGTGATTTTTGAACGAGACGGATCGTTCGGTGGCCGGGCGACAGAGCAAAATATTTTTGAGGATTGATGTGATGTCCGGGTGCCTCCTTGATACCAACATCGTGAGCGAATTGCGCAGGGAAGAACGTGCGGATGCCGGGCTTCTGGCGTGGTTCGAAGCAGAACCCGAGGAGGGGATGTTCCTGAGCGTCATTACTCTAGGTGAAGTTCGCAAAGGCATTGAACGCCTGCGGCCCCGCGACCCTTCTCAGGCTCATCGTTTGGAACTTTGGCTGCGCCGTTTGAAGACCCAATTTGCAGGCAAACTGCTGTCGGTCACTCCTGAAATCTCCGACCGATGGGGCCGCATGCAGGGACTCCGTCCGCTTCCCGTCGTGGATTCACTGCTCGCAGCCACAGCCATCGAGCACGATCTAACCCTGGTGACCCGCAACGAGGCCGACTTCGTCGGCCTCGGCAGCCGCGTGCTGAATCCCTTCAGCCAGCCTGGTTGAGCCCTTTGACCGCCCGAAAACCGCTTGGAAATCCTTCGGAGGATCGATTCCGCTCCGGACCCCGCCCGGCAGGCGTTCGGCATCACCCGGGGAAACAAATTGTCTGGGGTGGCCGCGACCCGTCCTACTCGCCACAAGCCGCTGTAAAGCAGGGGAAGCACCGCCTCGCTTGCCGTTTGGAAATGCCTATGCATCGAGTAAGCGCTGCCTCATCGCATCCGACAGCCCGGCAATCTCTCCTGGCTCGAAAAGACCTTGGCGGTGTATCTCGATGATCCGCATTCGGATGGTCGACCTGCGCCAGTCATCGAATGCCCATGCTACTTTCTGATTCTCCTCTCGTATAGCGGTGAACATCGTGAGAAAGCGCTCGTGATGGGTCAGCGCCGGGTCGTTGATAATACGACCCACTCTGGCATTGATGCGTGCGCACAACCGATTAATCAATAACGGTTGGAGGGCACGTATGTGCTTCCAATCAGCTTCTGGAATATCACTCATTGCGGAGGCGGGGTATGCTATCCAAAGGGTAAAGGATTTAGCGGAGATGAGGCGCGAGCCCTCCGGCCAGTCCCTTTACAATTAGCTATTTGTTTTCTTCCAAGTCAATGAAAGTCGACGCTGTTCCTTGGCGCAGTCGAGCAAATACATATTGATGAGATTCCGGTATGGAATCCTGGTGTCACCTGAAAGAGCTTTGAAGCAGTTGATCACATCGGGTTCAAGTTGCGTCGAGAAAAGAGAAAAAGGCCTGTATGGCGCTGGCACCCGTTCCAGCGCCATTCAGGCCTCTTTTTCTTTCTTGACCCCTTTTTCAGGTTTCCTGGCAGGACCGGGCTACCGCCCGTCGACAAGCATCAGGAGCGGGATAAACTGACGGGCTGCGTTCGAGTCGTTGATATCCACCGGCGTGTTCAGCTGGTCGCGCGAATCGAAGCTCACAAACCACAGCCGCATCTCTCCCGTCCCGAGCGACTTGAGGCTTGTCTGCACGACGTAGTCGCCAGGCTCGGGAACTTTGATCTCGAAGCGTCCGTCGGCGTCGGTCGTCGTGGTTTCGATTGGCTGGGGGAGGTCCTCCATGTAGTGAACGGCGAGCTGGGACGGGTCGGTTCCGGTTTCCGGGGTCAGCGCCAGATGGCGGGCCTCCAGGTGGGCTTGAATGGCCGTCCGGCTAAAGAGACGGACACTGATCCCGGGGAGGGGCGATCGCGCTCCAGTGGCATCGCGAAGGATGCCCCGGCCGCGAACCCGGTCGTTCGGCACGACACCCGGCCCCATGAGAAGGGCCTCATCGCATTGCTTTTTGAAGCCGGCCTTTGCCTCCTCCGAGGCGGCGAGCCTGCTGCGCAGGGAGTCCATTTCCTCGCGCTGCGTCCAGGCAAAAAAACCCGCTCCCCCCGCCACGGCGCAGGCTAGGATCACCAGCAGCCAGAGGAAAATCTGCGCAGACCCATGCCCAGCAGGAGCGGATTTCTGCTCCTCCAAGGCAGCCGGGGAGCGGCCAGAACTCCGGGCTGATTTCGAAAACCCGGCGATGTTCTTGACGTATTCCCCCAGCGGGACCCAGGAATCGGTATCCGCATCATAACATTCGTCGCCGGGTTTTAGGTGGCCGGTCTCCAGCAGGGAGGGAAGCTGAAGGATCGCATACTCGGAGATCGTCTTCCGATCCGGAGACACCCGGACTCTCGATTGTTTCTTGCTCATTTATATTTTAATAGGCCCGCAGCCAAGCGATGCCACCCTTAGCGTAATTGAGATCGGATCCTATTGTCGCTCAGTTAAGGATTTTTCGGGATTCTGCCCTTACAGGGCAGGCACGCAATTTTTTCCAAGACCCAGGACGGCGCTGGTGCTTGACCTGGGCTAAAGGATGCAACCCCTGTGGGGCTTAGCTTAGCGCATTTGAGAGCCGTTCCCATTTAAGGTTTCCCCCCCTAAATCGCCGCTGAGTTTTTCCTGCCCCGGAGATGGCGCAGCGAAAAGAATCCCATCATACCGATCACGCCAATGATCGCAGTGTGGGAGGGTTCCGGGACTGCAGTGGTGATCTCTAAGGTGGCGGAATCGAAATGATTTAATATGTCTCCATTCCATGCCAAGGCAGTCACGCTCCAGGTGACGTTAGCTTGGGATTGCGTTCGTCCATTAAAAACTGAAAGGCTGTCGGCTTGCGGCTTATAGATTCCGCCGGAGGGGGAGGCTGCGTTGGAAAAGGCCGTGGAGGCCGATTGGTCAAAAATGAAAGTTCCATTTGGCAGAGAGGGGCCAACGCCATCAAATAATCTAATTGCCGGGCCGCCAGAGGTCGCCAGGTTAACGCGACAATGGTACATATAGTCTCCTGCGAAATTATTGAGCGCCAGTGTCACCTTAGAAATATTCCCGACAACACCGGTGACATTGAAGTTGACTGTTAAAACCGAGCCCTCCGGGTTGTGGTTATCCGGGATATTTCCGCCGGGCATGGTGATAGTATAAACGCCACCAAACGCGGAGTAAGCCATCGCCAGAAGGGCGATGCCAAGCAAAGCGAAACGTGTTTTCATAGAGTTAATGCTTAAAAACTCTTTTCGGCGCTGTGCAATAGGAAGGGCCTGTCCGGAAAGAGCGCGTTTGAGGGAAGCCCATCAAAGCACCCTCCAAAACACCACAACATATAGGCAGGATTCGCCCGCGATTTTTTCAGAACCTTCGTTTTTCAACGACTTGCATGTGATTTCACGGTTTTTG
>JBGTAT010000281.1:0-6498 GCA_041749755.1 Terrimicrobiaceae bacterium
AACGTCCCCGATCACCTGCTACCACTTGCTTTTGGCGCAGATCCTGCGTCCGCAGGATCTGTGACAAAAGGGCCGAAGGCATGGTAGTTAGGTGCATCGGTCTGTTCGCTTTTATTTTTTAATCATACCCTTTGCGCGGGCATTGGCTTTCAGGGTTTCAAACTGTGTAGTGGTCAACACAAGCCAGGAGTTGCCTTCCTTCTTCACGATGACAAGGCTTGGCACTTGGAAATCCGCGCCATCCACCAAAGCCGATGTTCGGGTGATCACGTCCACGATGTCGCCTTCTTGAATCGAGCCAACTACTGAAACCTTTGATTTGCGGGATGCCTCCTTGAACTCCTGAGTGGTGTTCACCATCAGCATGTCGTAAAAACGAGCATTTGCCTCACGGCTATCCAAGGCATTGAGGTCATTAGCGTCTTTCACGCGCATTGCGCTCAGAAACTCTGCAGGATCTTTCTGAGTGGCAAGGACGTGACGCATCATGCCATGAATAAACGTCACGATCTCGGGATGGGCCAACTGCATCATGGTTTTGGAGTCGAATTGAGAAAGAGCCTCTGAAAACCGTAGGGCAACGCTCTCCGCTTCTTTCTGGTCGGGCTCTGCTGCACATGCAATCGAGGCAATAAGCAAATAGAGGAATGCACGCTTCATATTCTTAGCGAACGTCCCCGGTCAGGTATCCCCACTTGCTTTTGGCATGGCTCCTGCCCGCGAAGCGGAATCAGCAGGAGCCATGACAGAAGTGCCGAAGGCATGGCGATTTGCTGCACCGGCCCGTTAGCTATTTTTGTTTTACTCGGTTGCGCTCTCATACGACGGGATCGACAAAAACGCTCTTGAGATGCTTGATGGTTCCATCTGGCTTCTCTTCAATTGTATGTCTGGTTGAGGTCACCCTGTAAATCTTGGCGTATTTCTTGTGGCCGTTGATCAGCGGCCAGCATGCACCGTCCACGGTATCCCCTTTATTGATTCCCTGGAAATGTCCCTTCCCGCGATATTCGGCCAGCGGAAAACCGAGCTTGTCTCCATCGTAGAACTGAATCGCGTTCACAATGGTTTTCAGCTTGGGGCGACGCTTCTTCTTTGCAGTGGCTGGATCAATCTTTGTCACAAGGTAAGGATAAACGAAAGGCAATCGGTCACGAGGATATTTCTTGGCTAACGTATTATCATATGACGTCCTGACGTATTAAAATAGGCATACATCATTGCTATCAAATCTTCAAGCTCATGCAAGAAAATGCTGTAAGTATCAGGAGCGCAGCGATCTGGGGGAGCCGATGGGTTCGGTTCCGGATATCATTGAACGGGGTTGGGGTGGAGCCGAATCTGCATGATTACAGTCGCGGTTGGACTTTTGGGGTCCTCGGGTCTATCAAGCCGTCAATGTGTTTGCAGGCGGAAAATGCGCAGGCTGGGGGTTGTTCGCAGAAACTGGCCAGGGAGGGAATGCAAATTTAGAGGAGGTGGAGGGGCCGGTCCCGTGTAATGACGCCTATTCCTCCGGCCGATCAATACGCCGGGATGAGCCACTCCGGTCCGTGGAGGAGGAACTGCCAGCGTCCGCGGAATGTTCCGAGCTCGCCATAAAACGAGATGCGGCCGTCGCGGCGGACGCGCTGGCGGATCTCGGCGCGGAGGTCTTTGTCATGGGTGAAGACGTTGTACTCCTGACCGAGGAGCTGGATGTTCACGTGCCCTTGGTCGTTGATCTTCGCGGGTGCCTCGCGGACCGCCATCACGCGGCCGTTGAAGGATCCGTCGCGAATGTCGGTGGAGGCCGGCAATTTTTCGGGAGCGACCGCCGCTGCAAAGAGATCGACCGGAGTTGTCTTAACCGGGACCGGCTGTCCGGGACCGGCTTCTGTACGGCTGGGCTGGTTAAGCTGCATCCAGGCACCTGGGGAATCTCCCTTGGCGACTTGAAAACGTGCCAGGAGCGGGAAGTGGTCGGAAAATCCGGCTGGGGTTGTCCCGCGCGACCAGCGGATCGGGCGGCCGAAGACGTCGGCATTGAGGCCGGGGACCTTGAGCACGACGAAGCTATTGTCCACATACTGAACCCCGCGGCCATCATAGAGCCCGCGGGAGACGATCAGATGCATGAGCGTCCCCCATTCGCCCTGATAAATGTCGCTGCCCCGGTTGTTCGAAGGGAGCTCAAACCAGAGGTTGTAGAGGTCCTTGTTCCCCCGCAGGGCCAACTCGTTGCCCTGCGAGCCCAGGATGTCGTTGATCCCGGTCTCCCGCATCTGGCGGTAGCGGCGGCTCTGGTTGTAGTGCGAGTTGAGATCGCCCCCGATCACCACGTCGGCATTCGGGTCGTTCTGAAAAATCTTGTCGAGCCGGGCGCGGAGGGTCCGGGCATTTTCCTTTCGAATCTCCTCGGTCGCCGGGTCGCTGGCGCCGGATTTCCAGTGGTTGGCAAAAATCGTGAGCGGATGCCCTCCGGCATCGACCACGACCTCCAGGATATCGCGTGCGTTCCGGATCGGATGGCTCCGGACCGCGGTGACGGGCAGGCGGGAGAGGACGACATTGCGGATTGCCCGGGGATTGCCATCCTCATGCTTGCTCGGCTTCTCGTGCCCAGACACGACCTGGTATCCGTTCAGCCCGGCCTCTTCGAGGGCCTTGAGCAGCCATGCTTCGGCGGGCAGGTCGGCCAGCACGGGATCCAGCGGCTCCTTGGAGAGGGCCTCGTTGAGCGTCCTCCGACCAAAGGCCGCGCGCCAGGCCTGCGGATCTCCCCTGCCGGGAGACTGGTCGATCTCGATCTCGCTCAGCACGGCGATGTCCGGCCCGCGGCCCGCATCGACCTGCGCGAGCACCTTCGCGATATTCTGGACCTTCGTCAGCAGGTGCCCGGGCGTGTACCGCGAGGGACCGTAGTCTTCGTAAACCGAAACCCCGTCGGCATCGAAAAGGTTCTCCACATTATAGGCAACAACCGAGAGCCCGGGCAGCCGGGAGGAAAAAATTCCTAGGAAAAACAGCAAAACAAGGCCTGGGCGCATCGGTCAAAGATCTTCGGGAACCCACGGCCGGGAAAGCGAATTCGGCAGGCGTTCATATTTTTATTTAGAATAGTTCTTGATCAATGATTCTCCCGCCTTACGTTTCGGTCACCATGTCGAAGCCAGCTTCCACACCGCAGGGATACGAGGAGACGATCAGCCACAGCGGGCATCGGCTGACCCCGCAGCGCCGCGAGGTGTATGACGTGCTGCTCGCCGAGCGCGACCATCCGACGGCGACCGAGGTCTTTATCCGGGCGAAGAAGCGGATGCCGGCGATCTCGCTGGCTACTGTTTACAACTGCCTGGAGACGCTGGTGGACTGCGGGCTGGCGAAGCAGGTGAACGTGGATCGCGAGGCGACCCGTTATTGCCCGAACCTCGACGAGCACGGCCACTTTATCTGCGAGCGCTGCTCCGGGGTGACCGACGTCCCGCTGACCAAGTCCGGGCGCTCACAAAAACCCTGGACGCTGCCGCCGGAATTTATTGTCACCCACGGGGAAATCACGCTTCGCGGCCTCTGCCCGAGTTGCAACACTTAAAAATTATCATGTCACTGAAAATCGAAAACCTGCATGCAAACATCGGGGATCGCGAGATCCTCCGCGGCCTCAACCTCGAGATTCCGAAGGGCGAAGTCCACGCGATCATGGGCAAAAACGGCTCGGGCAAGAGCACGTTGGCGAAAGTGATGGCCGGGCACCCGGACTACGAGGTGACCGGCGGCTCGGTGACGCTCGATGGCCGTCCGCTCTTCGAGATGGAGGAGCCCGACCAGCGCTCCCGCGCCGGGCTCTTTGTGGCGTTCCAATATCCGATGGAGATCCCGGGCGTCACGATCGCGAACTTCATCAGAGCCGCCCGCCAGGCGCGGCTGGCCGAGGGTGAGGAGCTCGACGCCGTCGAGTATTACGAGGAGCTTTACGCGAAGATGGACTCGCTCCAGATCGCCCGCAACTTCACGTCGCGCGCGGTGAACGAGGGGTTCTCCGGCGGCGAAAAGAAGCGCTGCGAGATCCTCCAGATGGCGATGCTCGAGCCAACATACGCGGTCCTCGACGAGACCGACAGCGGGCTCGACATCGACGCGCTCAAGATCGTGTCCGACGGGGTGAACGCGCTGCGCTCGCCCGACCGAGGGTTCCTCGTCATCACCCACTACCAGCGGCTCCTGAACTACATCGTGCCGGATGTCGTCCACGTGATGGTGGACGGCCGGATCGTGACCAGCGGGGACAAGGGCCTCGCGCTGAAGCTCGAAGCCGAAGGCTACGACTGGGTCGAGAAGGAACTGCTCGCAACCGCCTGACCAAAACCATGGAAACCGAACTAAAACCCGACCTGAATATCGACCGATCGGTCGGCGACTTCCGCTACGACGTCGACTACGAGTTCGACGCCGGCCTCGGGCTCACCGAGCGCACGATCGACTACATCTCGGATGTGAAAAAGGACCCGGACTGGATCCGCCAGTTCCGCAAGGATGCGCTCCGCAAATTCGAGTCGATGCCGATGCCGACCAACTGGGCGAGCCACGACCTCGACAACATCGTCTTCGAAAACATCCGCTACTACCTATCCCAAGGCACGACCCCGAAGCGCTCGTGGGACGACGTGCCCGCGGACGTGAAGCGGACGTTCGAGCGGCTCGGGATCCCCGAGCAAGAGAGGAAGTTCCTCGCCGGCGTCGAGGCGCAGTTCGACAGCGAGGCCGCGTACTCAAACATCAAGGCCGCCATCGGCGACCAGGGTGTGATCTTTGTCGGCTCCACCGAGGGGCTCCAGAAGCACCCGGAGATTTTCCGGAAGTGGTTCGGGAAGGTGATCCCGACCAGCGACAACAAGTTCAGCGCGCTCAACAGCGCGGTGTTTTCCGGCGGCTCGTTCATCTACATCCCGCCCGGCGTCAAGGTGAAGCACCCGCTCCAGGCGTACTTCCGGATCAACGCGGAAAACTTCGGCCAGTTCGAGCGCACGCTGATCATCGCCGACGAGGGCAGCGAGGTCATGTACATGGAGGGCTGCACAGCCCCGAAGTTCGAGACCGCCACGCTGCACAGCGCGGTCGTCGAACTCGTCGCGCTGAAGGGCGCAAAGATCCAGTATATCACGGTCCAGAACTGGTCTTCGAACGTCTTCAACCTCGTGACGAAGCGCGGGCTCGCCCACGAGGAGGCGGAGATCAAGTGGATCGACTGCAACATCGGCTCCCGGCTTACGATGAAATACCCGGGGGTCATCATGAAGGGTCGCAAGGCCCGCGGCGAGGTGATCTCGATCGCGCTCGCCGGCGACGGCCAGCACCAGGATACCGGCGCGAAGATGGTTCATGCCGCCGACGACACCACGAGCAACATCGTCTCGAAAAGCATCAGCTTAGGGAAGGGCCGCTCAACATACCGCGGGCTCGTCCAGATCGGGCGCCACCTGAAGGGCTGCAAAAATAACACCGAGTGTGACGCGCTCCTCATCAACACCGAGAGCCGCACCGATACCTACCCGGCCATCACGGTGCATGGAAAAGAAAACGCGTGCCAGCACGAGGCCTCGGTGAGCAAGATCAACGCCGAGCAGATTTTCTACATGCAGCAGCGGGGGATCAGCGAGGCCGCCGCGATGAGCCTCGCGGTCAACGGGTTTGTCAACGACCTCGTCCAGCAGTTTCCGATGGAATACTCGGTCGAGCTCAAGCGCCTGATCGAACTCGAAATGGAAGGCTCGGTCGGGTGACCGGGAATCTTGCGACAATGAGTACATCAATTATGGAAAATGACATCGAGGCGCCGGCCTGGCCGCAGTGGTTTGACCAGGCGGCCGCCCTGCAGGAATTTGAGTGCACGCCGGTCCCGACCCGGAAGGATGAGGCCTGGCGGTTTGCCAGCATCGCCGCGCTTGACCTGTCGGAATTCCAGCCCGCCCCCCCCGTCACGAACGAGGGCCGGATCATCCTTGCCTCGCAGGGGCTCGCCCGCACCGCAGCAAAAATGGTCTTTGGCAACAACGCGCTTCTCCACGACGAGCGGCATGCGCTGCCGGCCGGAGTCGTTCTCACGACGCTCGATGTAGCCGCCCGCGACCATGAGGACCTCTTCAAAAAGTATTTTATGGCGCAGCCGGTCGAGCTGGGCTCGCACAAGTACGCGGCGCTCCACCGGGCGAGGGTCGCGACCGGGGCGTTCCTCTACGTCCCGGCCAACACCGAGGTCGCGCTCCCGATAGAGATCTTCCACTGGGTTGAGGGAAAATGCTCATCCGTCTTTCCCCACACGCTCATCGTCTGCGGCGAGAACAGCCGGGTCACGGTTGTGGATCGGTTCCAGAGCATCGACGGGCACCGCGCGTTCGCGTGCGGGGTCAACGACCTGCACCTCGAGGCCGGCGCCCAGCTGACCTACATCGCGGTCCAGGACTGGTCGCACGACTCGCTCGCGTTCCACCTGAACTCGACGATCGCCGCCCGCGACGC
>JBGTAT010000282.1:0-4092 GCA_041749755.1 Terrimicrobiaceae bacterium
CGATGAGGCCGACCGCAATGAGCCCGGACATCACGCGTCCGCCCCCGGTTCCCAGAAGGTATGTCGCGGCAACCTCCCCGACCTCGATTTTGCCAGCCAGCTCGGCCATCGGGGCGCAGGCGAGAAAAACCGCGTTGAGGCCGACGTAGAGGACGGTCACGAGGAGCGTTGCCGCAACCAGAGCGGCGGGGATCGTGCGCGAGGGGTCCCGCACCTCTCCGGCAATGTATACCGCCGAGTTCCAGCCGGAGTAGGAATACATCACAAACATCAGCGCCACGGCAAATGAAGGACTCGCGATCAGCGCTCCATCGCCAGCGGCCGGAGAAAAATCCACACCCGGCAGCCGGCTCATGCCGACGGCAAGAAACGCGACGATCAGCGTGGCTTTAAGCGCGGTCGCACAGATCTGGAAGCGCCCGCTGAGGCTGATGGCGACCCCGTGCGCGACGGCCAGGGATACCACGACGAGCGCCGGAGCCAAGCCGTGCGGAAAGCCGGGGAACGCCTTGGAAAAATAGCTCCCGAACGCCATGGCCCCGAGAGCGAGGGGGGCTGCGAACCCTACGAAGACGGAGATCATTCCAGCCATCATCCCGAGCGCCGGATGAAAGATGCGGGTCAGGAAATGGTACTCGCCACCACTTCGGGGCAGGGCCGCCGCCAACTCGGCATAGCAGAGCGCCCCGCAGAGCGCGACCGCGCCGCCCAGGCCCCAGACGAGAAGAATCACGAATCGCGAGGGCAAAGACTCGACCTGAAACCCCAGGCTCGTGAAGACGCCGGTCCCAACCATGCTGGAAAAAACCAGCGCCACACAAACCCCAAACCCGACGCGTTGCATGCCGGCCACCATTCCGAAATTTTTCGATTTGTGCAATCCTTGGAATTCCGGCATGCTCCGCTCGCCATGAAATCCATCCTGATCTCCCTCGCCCTCACCGCCTTGGCTGTCGCTCCCCTCACCGCACAGACCGCGTCGTCCGGTCAGCTCCCCCCCCTGCCGCCGGATGGATTTGTGACGCTCCAGCAGATTGTCACGGATTTTTCCTCTGCTCCCGACGCTGCACTCCAGAAGTACAATGGCATGCGAATCCTCGTCTACGGACGCGTCGGCCAGGTCACCCAGTCGCAGGACGCCGATGGCGATCCGCTCACGGTCTTCATGCAGCTCCCGAATCAGACGACCCCGGACGTGAAGGCCGTCTTCGGAGCCGATGATGTCCCGACCAACAACGTGAGCGTCGCCTCAAACCAGACGAAGGCGGACGTCTTCCACCGGAACTGGCAGGGCGAACTCACGAACGAGCGCGCATTTATCGTCGAGGGAGAAAATGTCGGGATCCGCGGGACGTTCGACAACTTTGTGGCCGGCGACGTCGTCCTCCAAAACAGCAACAAGCTCCAGACTTCGGAGCTCATGAAAAAGCTGACCGAGCACGGGATCCCCACCGAGTAGGATTTTGAGCGACTTCGAATATCCGAAACCCTATGACGTCATCGTCATCGGGGCCGGACATGCGGGGATCGAGGCGGCGCTTGCTTCGGCGCGGCTGGGCTGCGAGACGCTCCTCCTGACCCAGAATGCCGATACGGTCGGCCAGATGTCGTGCAACCCGGCCATCGGCGGGCTGGCGAAGGGTCACATGGTGCGCGAGATTGACGCCCTCGGCGGGGCGATGGGCCTGAACGCAGACGCCACGGGCATCCAGTTTCGGATGCTCAATGCCACCAAGGGCCCGAGCGTGCGCGCCCCCCGCACGCAGTGCGACAAAAAGGCGTACCAGTTCCGGATGAAGGCGATCCTGGAGAATGAGCCGCACCTCGACCTGAAGCAGGGAAACGTCACGAGGCTTGTCGTGAAGGGCGATGCCGTGACCGGGATCGAAACCAACCTCGGGCTCACGTTCCGCTCGAAGGCCGTCGTGGTGACGACCGGCACGTTTATGCGCGGGCTCCTGCACGTCGGACTGCGAAACCAGGCGGGCGGGCGCCTCGGTGATACGGTGTCGACGCTGAGCGACTGCCTGCGGGACCTCGGGTTCGAGGTCGGACGCTTCAAGACCGGGACCCCCTGCAGGCTCCTCGCCCGGAGCATCGACTTCACGCAATGCGAGCCCCAGCCGGGCGACACGCCTCCGCCGGTTTTCAGCTACTTGGCGGATACCCTCCGCCGCGGGGAGGATGACATCTTCACGCTCAACGAATGGCGGGACGGCACTTTCCATGCCCGCCAGATCCCCTGCCACATCACGTACACGAACGAGCGGACGCACGAGATCATCCGCGCGAACCTAGATAAATCCCCGCTCTATGCCGGCGTGATCGAAGGGGTCGGCCCAAGGTACTGCCCGAGCATCGAGGACAAGGTCGTCAAGTTTTCTGAGAAGCCCCAGCACCAGCTCTTCCTCGAACCCGAGGGACGGCATACCGGAGAGATCTACGTGAACGGGATTTCGACCAGCCTTCCGTTCGACGTCCAGTACCAGTTTATCCGTAGCATTGCCGGCCTCGAAAACGCCGAGATCCTTCGCCCCGGCTACGCGGTCGAGTACGACTACTGCCCGCCGACCCAGCTGCACACCACGCTGGAGACCAAGCGGGTCGCAGGCCTCTATTTTGCAGGCCAGATCAACGGGACATCCGGCTACGAAGAGGCCGCCGCGCAGGGG
Source organism: Terrimicrobiaceae bacterium (assembly GCA_041749755.1). GTDB lineage: Bacteria > Verrucomicrobiota > Verrucomicrobiia > Chthoniobacterales > Terrimicrobiaceae > QYQL01. The sequence goes on from JBGTAT010000282.1 coordinate 2,673, forward strand.
TTGATCGCCGGGGCCAACGCGGCGCTCCGATCGCTCGGACGCCCGGCGTTCACCCTCGCCCGGCACGAGGCGTACATCGGTGTTCTCCTCGATGATCTCGTGACCCGGGGCACCCCGGAACCGTACCGGATGTTCACCAGCCGCGCGGAATACCGGCTCCTTCTCCGCCAGGACAACGCCGACCTCCGCCTCACCGCCAAGGCGATCGCAGCCGGCCTCGTCACCGGAGAACGGCAGGCCAGGTTCGAAATAAAATCGGCCCAGGTCGCCGGACTGCGTGCGCGCCTTCGTGAAATAAAAGTCGACGCGCTCCCGCTCGAGCGCTGGCTGAAGCGGGCCGAAAATTCGTGGCCGGCTCTGCCTGCCGACACCCGCGACGCCTACCCGGCGGACGTCTGGGACCAGGTCGAAACCGACCTCAAATACGAAGGCTACCTCCGCCGCCAGGAGGAGCAGATCGCGCGATCCGAACGCCAGGAATCTAAGGCCATCCCGGCTTGGGTCGCCTACGAGCAGATCAATGGCCTGCGCTCGGAAGCTGCCCAGAAGCTCTCAAAAATCCGCCCGGAAACCCTCGGCCAGGCCGCCCGGATCAGCGGGGTGACCCCAGCCGACATCGCCCTCCTCGGCGTCTGGCTCGCCCGCGGGGAACGGACGGCCAGGTAGGGCGCGGTTCGCCGAACCCGCCGACTTCAGAAAGCAACGGACGCCTCGGCGAGGCATCCCCTGCCACCGGAATCCCATGCCCCTGCCGGGGCAAATCACATTCTATAATTTCCGGTGGCTTGCGCCACCGGCTAATGTCATTACGGCCCGGCCGGGCCTATATCAGCTCCGCATGCACGCCAGTGCAGGCCGCCCCGCCTTCTTTCCTCCACCGGAAGAGCGTGCCATCGGCCATCGTCTTGTCCTTTTTCCCCGTACGTCCAATCCTCCATCCCAGTCGGCATTGCCAAAATAGGTGTTGGGACGGTCAAAATCTCCTGAAGCAAAAAGGCAACTTGCCGACGGAAGCAGAATAGCAAGCGCCACCAAGGACGAAAAGGGCCAACAATTTCCGAAGCAACCACGCATCAGCCGATCCTGCTGGAAAAACTGGTTTGGGGAAGCCACGATGCGCCAAGATGCATACCCCCCCAGAGCGCGGCTATTCAGCAAGAAATGACGATGCCAACTCGGCCACTTTTTCAGAACCCCTACGATCTCAATTCGGGCAAAAGTACGATCAGAAAAAAGTTCGTAACAGTTATCAGTTCCTTGACGAACCCACAGGATGATCAAAATAGGGCCTGTCCGGTAGGGGGAAACGAAGACAGGCAAAGGGACAGGGGGTAAAAAAGTCCGGGCATGAACAGCGAAAAACGCTGCCATGCCCGAAATCGAGTGGTTATAATTTTGTCGCCAAACAAAAACTCAACAC
>JBGTAT010000283.1:0-5107 GCA_041749755.1 Terrimicrobiaceae bacterium
CCCGGCGCGCGGCAGGAGCTCGAGCGAGGCTACGTGCTCGTCAAAATCCGACGGGCGGGCGGCACCGACCGAGAGCGTGTGGATGTCATCCCGGCGGAGGCAGAACAGGTTGTTAAATGCCATCGGGCTCAGCGGGGCGCAGAGGCGGCGCAGCTTGTCCGACGGCTCGTAAAGTTTTCCGCCCTTGTCATTCGTGCTGATGATAAACACCCCGGCATCCTGGCGCCGGGCGGCCTCGAGCGCGCGCTCGTTCGACCGGTTGACCCAGTACCAGTGAAGGTTCACGTAGTCGAAGGCCCCGGTCTCGAGTGCATCGCAGATCACATCGCAGGGGCCGTGGGTGGAAAACCCGATGAACCGGCAGCGGCCGTCGCGCTGAAGTTCCTGCGCCACCGCCAGCGGGCCGCCCGGAACCAACGCGTTTTTTAGAACCTCCGCGTTGTTGATCCCGTGCAGCGACAGCAGGTCGACATGGCCGAGTCGCAGGAGCGACATCGAACGCTCGAACGTCTCCCGGAATTTTGCCCCGTCGCACTCGGGGGAAACTTTTGTCTGAACGATCAGCTGCTCGCGGGCGAGCCTGGGAAGGATTTTTCCGAGCTGGAACTCCGACGTGCCGTACCCGCGCGCGGTCTCGATGTGGTTGATCCCGCAGGCCAGAGCTTTTTCGACCGTGGCCTCCAGGTTTTTCTGGTTGTCGTCGGGCGCTTCCTCCTCGTCTTTCCAAGAGTGCTGGTAGCGCATACCTCCGCAGGTGAAGACCGGCATGGAGAGGCCGGTGCGGCCGAATCGTCTGGTTTGCATCATATCCGTGTGAGAAATGCCACCGACTCGATCTCGGCGGTCTGGGGGAACATATCGACCGGCTGGACATGCGCGAGCGAAAACGTCCCGCCGAGCCGCTTGATATCCCGGGCCAGAGTCGGGGGATCGCACGAGACGTAGACGATCTGCGCCGGAGGGTTCGCCAGGATGGAGTCGATCACCTCTGCGGAGAGGCCCTCCGCCGGCGGGTCCACAAGGAGGGCGGCTACCGGGGAGCCTGACAGGGCTTGGGAAAGATGGGTTTCGACCGCACCCTCGAGGTACGCCTCATTCGGCCCAGCTCCCGCAAGCGCGGCCCGCACGGCCCCCGGGCTCCACTCGATGCCGGTCACCCGGCGAAATTTCCCCGCAAGGCGCTTGGAAAAAAATCCGGCCCCGCAGTACGCGTCGACGAGGTGATCTCCGCCGGCCTCGAGCATCCCCTCGACAACCCCGGCCAGCACCTCTGCGGCGGCGGGGTTGACCTGTGAAAACCCGTGAAATTCCGTGCTTTCGCGCAAGGTGATCCGGCGGTCGTCACGCGGCGGGTTCGCCGCCAGTTCGGCCAGGCTGGCGTTGACCGCCTCCGAGCCGATCGGGCACGCGGAGGCCGGGACGAGCCGGTTCGACTTCCTCCCAAAGAACCCGACTTTTCCATCCTGCACATGGACGGCGAGCCGGTTCCGGTAGCCCCACTCCTGCGGCGAGGCCAGCATCGGGCGGACATCAGGCTCGGGGATTCCTCCCATCCGGCGGAGGCTGTCGCGCACCTGGTCGGTTTTGATCGAGAGCTGCTGGGGGTACGAGAGATGCTGGTACGCGCACCCTCCGCACCGGCCGAATACCGGGCACCGGGGGACGACCCGATGGACCGAAACCTGCGACATCCGGACGACCTCCGCCTCCACAAACGACTTTTTTTGACGCACGACCCGCACGACCGCGCGCTCGCCGGGGAGGGTGAACGGCACAAAACAAACCCGCCCGTCGGCCAGGCGGCCGACCCCGGACCCCCCGAAGCCCACGCTCTCAATATCAAGTGAAGTTTCCAAGGCCGCGAGCGTATCTCACGCGGCAGGGACCTCAACCATGAAAAAATCTGGATCCGTAGGCTGCGCAGGTGGCGATCACGCGGGCAGCGCGCAAAATTTCCGCGAAACCGTTTTTTATTGAGTCCGGCTGGCAATCGTCTAGTTTCCCACTTCCCGCGAATTCCGATCCGGGCCGCCACGATGGCGGCGTCACCCGATCCGGGCAGCGTTCGGAAATTCCGGGATCTATACAATCCGATTATGTCCGAAAACCCGAACTCACCGAACCGCGCGTATCCGCTGGAGCGCACCCGCAACATTGGCATCGCCGCCCACATCGATGCCGGCAAAACGACGCTCACCGAGCGCATCCTTTTTTACACCGGAATGATCCACAAGATCGGCGAGGTGCACGAGGGCACGACAGTCACCGACTGGATGGAGCAGGAGCGCGAGCGCGGGATCACGATCACCTCGGCAGCCACGACCTGCGCCTGGATGCAGCGTCCGGAGGACGACATCTACAAGGCTTATGCCGGGATCAAGATGCGGGTGAACATCATCGACACCCCCGGCCACGTGGACTTCACGGCCGAGGTGGAGCGCTCGCTGCGCGTGCTCGACGGCGCGATCGCCGTGTTCTGCGGCGTGGCCGGCGTGCAGCCGCAGTCGGAAACCGTCTGGCGCCAGGCGACGAAGTACGGGGTGCCCCGCATTGCATTCGTCAACAAGATGGACCGCACCGGCGCAGACTTTAACGCCGCCGTGGACAGCATGCGCACGAAGCTCGGCGCCAACGCCTGGCCGATTTTGATTCCGCTCGGCCGCGAGGACTACCTCAAGGGCCAGATCGACGTCATCAACCAGAAGGCGGTCATCTACCTCGACAACGACGTGATGGGCTCGACGTACGAGGTGCACGAGATCCCGGAGGACATGAAGGCCGAGGCGCAGGGCGCTTACGACGACCTCATCGCCCAGATGTGCGACCTCGACGAGGAGGTCGGCATGCTCTACCTCGAGGAAAAACCGATCTCCAAGGAAGCCCTCAAGGCGGCGATCCGCCGCCAGACGATCGCGAACAAGTTCGTGCCGGTCGCCGGCGGCTCCGCGTTCAAAAACAAGGGCGTCCAGTACCTGGTAGACGCCGTGATCGACTACCTCCCCGGCCCGCTCGACATCATGCCCGCCAAGGGGCTCAATCCGGATAACGTCTCCGAGACGATCGAGGCACCCTCCGACGACAACGGCAACTTCTGCTCGCTCGCGTTCAAGCTCTGGAGCGATCCGTTCGTCGGCAAGCTCGTGTTCTTCCGCGTGTACTCGGGCAAGCTCTCGAAGGGCGACACCGTCTACAACCCGCGCACGAACAAGCGCGAGCGCATCAGCCGCCTCATCCAGATCCAGGCCGACAAGCGCGAGGACATCGACACCTGCTACGCGGGCGACATCGCCGCGATCGTGGGCATCAAGAATATCACGACCGGCGACACCCTCTGCGACGAGGATCACCCGATCCTCCTCGAGCCCCCGTCGTTCCCCGACCCCGTCATCTCGATGGCCGTCGAGCCGAAGACGAAGGTCGACCAGGAAAAGATGGGCAACGCCCTCCAGCGCCTCGCCGAGGAGGACCCGACGTTCCGCGTCTTCACCAACGAGGATACCGGCCAGACGATCATCGCCGGCATGGGCGAACTCCACCTCGAAATCATCCGCGACCGCATGCTCCGCGAGTTTAAGGTCGAGGCCAACTCCGGCAAACCCCAGATCGCCTACAAGGAGACGATCCTCGCGCCGGCGGACGGCGAAGGCAAACTGGTCAAGCAGTCAGGCGGGCGCGGCCAGTACGGGCACGTCATCTGCAAGGTCACGCCAAACGAGCGCGGCAAGGGCATCACGATCGAAAACAAGGTCGTCGGCGGGACGATCCCGAAGGAATTCATCCCGGCGGTCAACAAGGGCTTCAACGAGGCCGTCCTCAACGGCGTCGTCGCCGGCTACCCGGTCATCGACGTCCATGTCGACATCATCGACGGCAGCTACCATGACGTCGACTCGAACGAAATGGCGTTCAAGATGGCGGCGATCTTCGCGCTCAAGGATGCGATGAAAAAGGCGAAGCCGATCCTCCTCGAGCCGATCATGAAGGTCGAGAACATCACCCCGGACGAGTTCCAGGGCGACATCATGGGCGATTTGAACCGCCGCCGCGCACGGATCATCGGCATCGAGACAAAGGGGCATCTCTCCACGATCAACGCCGAGGTCCCGCTCGCAGAAATGTTCGGATACGCCACCGCGATTCGCTCGCTCTCGAAAGGCCGCTCGTCGTACTCGATGGAGCCATCCCACTTCGAAGAGGTCCCGGCGCAGGTCAAGGCCGCAATCCTCGACCAGAAGAGCTAACATAGCAAAAACCCATAGGGCCGCACGCCTCAGCGCGTCCGAAAGACAACTCCGCCAAGGTAAGCCTCGGAGCGGCCGAGGCCGACCTTGTGGTGGGCTGCAGCTACCAGGGGCGTGCTTGGGGTACTACGTGTGGAATGACGCCGACAGCGACGGCGTGCCCCCGGCCTCACGCGGGTCGACTGCGACAATTTTATCACACGGGAGGGATTGAAGTTGCGTGAGGATTTCCCCGCGGAAAAATGGCCGGTAAAAAAACGACATGACAATCATGGTGGCCACGCCAAGGGCAAGCACCCCGGCCCCCGTCACAAAAATCAAGCCGATCCCGAAAACCTGGTCGCCGCTGCCATCGTGTACGCTGGCTCGCAGCAAGGATAGGTCATTATTCATCGAGCTCGCCCTTCGTGCGCCATTTGTGGAGCATAAAGATCATCAAGGCAATTTTTGCAGCCATCACCGCTGTGGCTACAAAAATGATGAGAGCTTCTTTTTTGGCGGCTTTTGATGATGTCATAGGCCATGGCTACGCTTGGAATGACAAAAGAGAAGCGGAATTTTCCCCACTATCGGAATCGCATGCACGAAACGCCGGCCGACTCCGTGTTGGGGGAATAAACCTCCTGATCGAGACTTCAATACGATGAAAAAAGGCGCAACCAATCATGGATAGCAAAAATCCACATGCCCGCACTCCCCCGCGCCGAAAAATTCGCGGGCGATCGCCGCGCGGCTGACTTTTCCGCGCGGCGTGACCGGAATCCGGTCGACGAAGGCAAACCGGCGGGGGATTTTCCATGTCGGGAGGGCGGACCCGCAGTGCTGGCGAAGGACGGCTGGATCGCCGGTGCCGCCGATGAGCGCGC
>JBGTAT010000284.1:0-1616 GCA_041749755.1 Terrimicrobiaceae bacterium
CGCGCAGCCGCCCTCGGGTGCATGCTGGCCGCCCTCGGGTTTGCCGTCGGCCTGGCGCTGGCGTACGACCGGTCCTCGGGAGGCATCCAATTTATCGAGCGCGCCGACTGGATCCCCTCGCTCGGAGTGCAATATTTTCTCGGGACCGACGGGCTGAGCCTGATGCTTCTCGTGCTGACGACGTTCCTGACCCCCTTCGCATTGATCGCCGCGGGGCGCGACATTCCGAAGCTTCAGATCACGCTGATCCTGCTGCTCGAAACCACGCTCATCGGGACGTTTACCGCACTCAACTTTATCCATTGGTTCCTCTTCTACGAGCTCAGCCTGGTCCCGTCATTCCTGCTCATCCGGGCGTCCGGGTCAGCGGCAGCCACCGCCGCCGCACTGAAATTCTTTGTTTTTACTCTTCTTGGCGGGCTCGCGATGCTGGTCGGTTTCCTCGCCCTCCAGGTCACGACCGGAACGTTCGACCTGATCCGGTTGGCCGGGATGGCGGACTCGCTCGATGCGATGCTCGCCGCGCGGCTCGGATGGCCATCGGCCGGGCTCCTGGTTTTTTGCTGCATCTTCCTCGGGCTCGCGGTGAAGGTGCCCGTGGTGCCGTTTCACTCGTGGCTTCCCGACGCATACGCCGAGGCTCCGTCCTCCGTGTCGATGCTCCTCACCGGGCTCCTTTCTAAAATGGGTGTTTATGGGTTCCTTCGGCTGCTCGTCCCTCTGTTCCCGCAGCGGATGCAGGAGCTCGCGACCCCGCTCCTCTGGCTCGCATTGGCGACGATCCTCTTTTCGGCGTTTGCGGCATTGGCCCAGAAGGATCTCAAGCGCATCCTGGCATATTCCTCGATCAACCACCTCGGGTACTGCCTGCTGGGGATTTTTGCGGTGGCGGCCGTTCCTCTCGGGTCGCCCGCCGCGCGGGCGGCGGCAACGAATGGCGTCCTTCTTCAAATTTTCAACCACGGCGTTACCGCAGCTGCCCTGTTCTGCTTTGTCGGCTTTATCGAGCGCCGGAGCGGCGGGCTGCGCGGGCTTGGCGATTTCGGCGGCCTGCGAACGGCTGCGCCCAAGCTGGCCGGGCTGATGGGGATCGCCATCTTCTCCTCGCTCGGACTCCCTGGGTTGAACGGGTTCGTCGGCGAATTCCTGATTTTCAGCGGGACGTTTTCTCTCGTCTGGTGGGCAGCTGCGGTCGCGGCTATTGGGCTCTTTGTGACGGCCGTCTTCCTTCTGAATATGATCCAGCGCGTTTTCACCGGCCCGCTGCCGGACCGCTGGAGCTCGTTTCCCGACCTGACGCACCGGGAGGTCGCGACTGTTGCTCCTGCGATCGCGCTGATGTTCCTCCTCGGGATCGTGCCCCAGGTCCTCATCGCCCTCTTCAATAATCCATGATCCTTACCGCGACATTTCTTTCCGCATTCGTCGGGGCTGGATTGATCCTCCTCCTGCCCGGGCGCCTGGCCATGCTGTCCCGATGGGTTGCGCTGGCGTCCGCGCTGGCCGGGCTCGGGTTTGCGTCCGCCGCATTAGCCACGTACGACAACTCGCCCGCCGCGCCCGCGGTCCAGTTCCTCACCGACATTCCGTGGGTCCCGCAGCTCGGGATCTCGTTC
>JBGTAT010000285.1:0-11395 GCA_041749755.1 Terrimicrobiaceae bacterium
GCTTGGGCGGCGAGCCCCCTCGGCCACTCGATCACCTCCGAGACGTCCTGGCAGTCGTCGAGGGCGCACGCGGTCCCGGACGCCACGACGGCATCGACCTGCGCCCCGGGGAAGGCTACCCGCAGGGCGTGCAGGCAAGGGCGCAAAAGCAGGGTGTCGCCCAAGTACCGCACGCAGATCACCAGGATCCTTTGCGGCCGGGTCACGGTGAGTTTGCCGCTCATGTAGCGGTCCTCTCCAGGCACGATTTCAGCCCTTCAAATACCTGCTGCGGAGCGATCGCGCTCATCGAGACCTCGCTGGGCGACCGGTACCCGGCCGGCCGGGGAAGCGAGATAACGACGTGTTTTTCCAGTTCGGCGGTTGGTCCCACGCGGCTGGGTCCGGGGGTCGGATGCAGGAGTGCAACCACCGGCGTGCCGATCGCAAACCCGAGATGCATGATGCCCGTATCGGTCGAGACCAGGCATCGGGCCCGCTCGAGTAGCGCGGCGGAAAGCGGAAACGGCAGCCGACCGACAACATCAAAAACCGGAAGTTCCCCGGATAGCGCCGCGAAGCGGTCCGCCTTTTCCCGGTGATCAGGCCCGCCGAGGAGAATCAGCGGCCCGATGCCGGCCACATGCGAAAGCCTGGCGAGCTCGACAAAATGTTCGACCGGCCAGTCGCGGAACCCGGCCCCGCCGCCGCCGAGTTGGAAGACAATCCCCGGCTCGTTTGGAGCGTGAAGCTCGCGCAGCTTTTGATCCAACGCGGCCCGGTCGGCATCCGCAACCGAATAAACCATGCGCACCAGCTTGTCGGATGCGCCGACCGCGCGCGCAACCCGCACAGCCTGGACCGCGAGGTGCGCCTTGCGCAGCGGCGTGTCGGAGCCAATCGGCTCAAGCCCCGAAGGGGCTGCGTCCCCTAGCCCAGAGCAAGCGCCAGCGCCGCCCTGGGTCTTGGATAACATGCGCTCCTGCCCTGTAGGGGGAGCATCCCCCAAGGCACTTAAGTCAGCGCCATTCGAATCAGGAATATTATTCGCGCAGAGCCATGGCATCCGGGTCCGCCACGCGAGCCCAACCGTCGCATCCTTTGCCAGCAGGTATCCGAGACACCGGGCCTCCGGGTCGTGGCAGCTTAAAAAAAGCACGGCATCCCACGGCCCGCGCGCGCGCAGGGTCCGCCAGAGCGAGATGAAGGCGAGCGGACCCTTCCGGAGAAAATGGAGCTTCGCGAGGTACGGGTTGTGCTGGGAGATATCGCGCCGGCGGTGATGAACGACCGCCTCGATGGTGATGCCGGGAAACGTTTCAGCGATCGCGCGGATCCCCGCCGAATCCAGCAGCGAATCTCCAAGCCCGGCGGTCGAAAAAACCAGAACCCGGCTGGAGGCACCGAGGGCGGCGGGATTGCTGCGGGGAGGGCGGATCCGCGCCAGCAGGCCGAAGACGGCCCGGTAGGCAAAAAGGTTAAAAGCGGACGAGAGGCTGAGGGTGCCCTTGCGTTTCCCGGGAGCCGCCACGGGTCTTATCTGACGACCGACTTGCCGTCCGACATCCCGGTGGGCGCGATCCCGCCGACCGGCTGCGGCTTGGGAATCCCGTCCTTCAGCATGCGCGTGTACGGCCCGTTGACCTTCTGCGGGAAGTACATGTCGCGGCGGTTTTCCAGGGTCGTGCACGACGAAAACATGAGGGCCGACCCCGCGAGGACAAAGAGGGAAACTTTCACGGATCAAAGCTAAACCGCTTCTGCCGGTACCTGTCAATCTCACGTTCGCGCCCGAAGGCTTGATCTAGGGAGCTATCACCCGTACACTGGCCATCTTTTCCCATGAAACCCGTTACCATCTACGACACCACGCTGCGCGACGGCACGCAGGGGACCGGCATCTCATTTTCGGTGCTGGATAAGATTCGCGTCGCAGAAAAGCTGGACGGCTTCGGGGTGGATTTCATCGAGGGCGGGTGGCCGGGATCGAACCCGCGCGACGTCGCATTTTTTGAGGAGGCCGCGAACCGCACGTGGAAATCCGCCAAGATTGCGGCGTTCGGGAGCACCCGGCGCGGAGGGGTTGCGGTCCAGGACGACGCGCAGGTCCGCACGCTGCTCGAGGCCAAAACCCCGGTCGTGACGATCGTGGGAAAAACCTGGCTGCTCCATGTCACCGAGGTCCTCTCGGTGAGCCCGGAGGAAAACCTCGCGATGATCGGCGAGACGGTCGCCCACCTCAAAACCCACGGGCGCGAGGTCTTTTACGATGCCGAACATTTTTTTGACAGCTACAAGGACGACCCGGAGTACTCGCTGAAGACCGTCCAAGCCGCCCGAGACGCGGGGGCCGACCTCGTCGTGCTCTGCGACACGAACGGCGGATCGCTGCCGGACGAGGTCGGACGGATCACCGGCGAGGTGATCGCCGCGCTCGGCTGTCCGGTCGGGATCCACACGCACAACGACTCCGGCCTCGGGGTTGCGAACGCCCTCGCCGCGGTGGCCGCCGGTGCAAGCCAGGTTCAGGGAACGATCAACGGGTACGGCGAGCGGGTGGGAAATTGCAACCTCACGACAATCATCCCGACCCTCCAGGTGAAGCTCGGCGTCCGCGTCGTGCCCGACCTGGCACGCCTGCGCGAGGTCTCAAGGTTTGTCGACGAACTCGCCAACGTGCCGCAGGATATCCGCGCCCCCTACGTCGGGACCGCCGCGTTCACGCACAAGGGCGGGCTCCACGTGCATGCCGTGCAAAAGCTGGCCCGCTCGTACGAGCACATGGATCCCACCCTCGTCGGGAACGCCCAGACGATCCTCGTCTCCGACATGTCCGGGCAGAGCAACATCCTGGCAAAGGCGAACGAGCTCGGATTCGATTTTCAAAAAGGCTCCCCCGAGGTCGCCGCCATCCTCCGCCAAGTCAAGGAAAGCGAGGCGGCCGGGTACGAATTTGAGGCGGCCGACGCCTCGTTCGACCTGCTCGTCCGCCGCACGCTCGGACGCCACCGTCCGCTCTTTGACCTGCGCGAGTACCACTGCTCGTTCCGCCGTTCGGCGCTGCACGGGTTTACGACGTGCGAGGCCACGGTGAAGCTTCAGGTCGGCGGCGTCGCCGAGTACACGGTCGAGGAGGGCGATGGCCCGGTCAATGCCCTCGATGCCGCGCTGCGTAAGGCGCTGCGGGGGTTTTACCCCTGGATCGATGACTTGCAGCTCGCCGACTACAAGGTCCGCATCGTCGATGGCTCGCGCGGCACGGCCGCCAAGACCCGCGTCCTCATCGTCTCCACAAGCGGCTCCTCAACGTGGGGCACGGTCGGGGTCTCGGACAACATCATCGAGGCCAGCTGGCTCGCGCTCGTGGATAGCTTCGAGTTCCACGGCCTCAAGCGCCACAACGCTTGAAAAGCGTTGACGGCCGAGCATTTTTGAGCATTTTTGGTACATGGCTTCAACCACCCTTTTCCGTGCGCGTGTTCCCACCGATCGCTTGAAGCGGACCGAAAAGATTTTTTCCCGACTTGGGATGAAGCCGGGCGATGCCTTCAATATTTTTCTGGCCCAGGTCGAACTGCGAAACGACATGCCATTTCCCATCACGACTTTTCCGGAGCGACTGCTGACGACCGGCCAGCAGGGGAAAATGTGGGAGGATGCATTCGGTGAATATTGATGCCCATCCCGGCGAGGTTTGGATGGTTGATTTCGGTCTGGCGGCGAAGCAGCGGCCGGTTCTGGTTCTGGCTTTTCCACGACCTCAGGATGCCCGTGCGCTGGTCGTAGTGGTTCCTCTCACGTCGCAGCAACGGGGTCTGCGCGGGGAGGTCGACATCGGCAAGCCCCGTTGGCTTCCAAAACCTTCCGCCGTGAATGTCCAGGGATTCGCAAGCATCGATCAAAACGCCCTTTTACGCAGACTCGGAAGGCTGCCCGAGGCCCAGTTGGAAATGGTGAAAACAGCCATTCGAGACCTGTTGGATTTGTAAGCCTCCATTCAGGAATCGGCGCTGGACCAGCGAATGGTCGATCTTCGCCCTCCTCAACAGGATCTTCCGGTTTGCAGTAATCTGCTCCCGCATCTGGACGAACTCCCGTGCAACACGATCGAGGCCAGCTGGCTCGTGCTCGTGGACGGCTTCGAGTTCCATGGCCTCAAGCGCGACGGCGGTGCTCTTCGCGTGCGACCCAGGCGGATAGGGCAAGGAGGACGACAGCGCGCAGGACGCCGCCTGCGGGGGTGACTTGCAGGAATTGAATGCTTCCGAAACACGAGCAGGAAACGTCAAGCCCGCGGAGCCAGGCGGTGGCATAGGAGACGGTGAAAGCGGCGGCCAGCCCGGTGGCGGCCAGAGCTCCTGGAGATCGAAACCTTCCGCCCAGCAGGGCCGCTCCGGTGAGGATTTCAAACAGGGGGACGCCGAGCGCGAGGGGGACGATCAGCGGTGCCGGCACGAGTTGGAAGCTGGCCAGGCCATCGGCAAATCCCGCCGGATCCAGAACCTTCAAAATCCCGGCTATCAGGAGGACGGCAGCGAGCGTGAGGCGGGCGATCATGGTTGGTTCCCGGATGCCGACCATTCGTCCCACCCGCCCGAGAAGACTGAGACATTTTGAAACCCCTTCGCCACCAAGGCCGAGGCGACGAGGTGGCTGTCCGGGCAATCGCGGCCGGAGCAGTACACGATCAGCGGGGTGGCGGGATCGGGCGGAAGGCCGCGAAAATCGCCGCCGGCCACGCGGGACGCCGGGAGGTTGATCGCCCCCGGAAGATGGCCGTCCTCAAAAAAAACCGGCTCGCGCGCATCGATGAAGACGGACGCCTTTTTCCTGTCGTCCGACGTGATGTCGGCGAGGCTGACCGTGGGGATTCGGGAATCCGTCGGCAGGCGCTGGGCACGCGGTTTGTATGCGAGTGGCAGGGGCTCTGTCTGAAGGAAATTGATGGCGATCCCAGCGCCCATGCAGGCAAGGAACGCGAGGCCAACGAGCGCCGCGTCGCGAAGCATGGGGACGGTGCGGAACATCCAATTAGGGATTGGGGAGAAAAACGCGGAGGACGAGCTTGTGCTTTTCCTTGTCCGACGTTCGGACGATGATCCCCTTCACCTGCTCGCCTGTCCGGTTTCCGACATCAAAGCGGACCTCAACAACCCCCTGGCCCCCGGACGGAACCTCTTTGATATCGGGCTTCGCGGAAGTGCATCCGCACGAGGTCTGGACGCTGGAGATCGCGATCGCCTCGGGACCCGGATTGCGAAACGGAAACGTCACGGCAATCGACTTTTCGCCTGGCGCGGCCTTCACATCGCGAAGCGTGGTCTCCCATTCGAGACCAGCCCATGCCGAGGGGGCCACGAGGGCCATGAGGAGAGGAAGAATCCTGCGCACGCTCCCGTTGTGCCCATTACTGCGGTCCGTTTGAATCAAAATCGTCTTCGTTGCCTGCGTCCCGCATAAAACCGGCTTGCGGCGGGGGCGCCCGCCCGGGCACTCTCGCGTCCACATGCCAACCAACATCTCCTGCTACCGGTTCGCCGGGCTGAAGGACCTCAAGCCGTTGCGCGGACAGCTCGCCGGGTTTTGCCGCGAGCGCGGCCTGAAGGGGACGATCCTGCTCAGCACCGAGGGGATCAATCTGTTCGTTGCCGGGCAGCGGGAGGGCGTGGACGCCCTCGTCGAAAAAATCCGGAACATCCCCGGCCTGGAGGCGCTCGCTCCAAAATACAGCGAGAGCGTGCACCAGCCGTTCACGCGCATGCTGGTCCACATCAAAAAGGAAATCATCGCGTTCGGGGTCGAGGGGATCAACCCGGCAGTGCGCACGTCCCCGAAGCTGGCCGCTGCCGACCTCCGCCAATGGCTCGACGAGGGCCGTCCGATCACGCTGCTCGACACCCGGAACGACTACGAGGTCAAGCTCGGGACGTTCGAGGGCGCGCTCGACCTCGGGATTGGCAACTTCCGGGATTTTCCCGAAGCGGTCGCCAGGCTCCCGGAGAAGATGAAATCCCAGCCGGTCGTGATGTTCTGCACCGGCGGGATCCGCTGCGAAAAAGCCGGCCCCTACATGGAGAGCGCCGGGTTTGAGCAGATCTATCAGCTGGACGGCGGGATCCTGAAATACTTTGAGGAATGCGGCGGCGCCCACTACCGCGGGGAATGCTTTGTGTTTGACCAGCGGGTCGGGGTGGATCCGGCGCTGCAGGAAACCGGCTCGGCGCAGTGTTATGCCTGCCAGTCCCCGCTTACTCCCAACGAGCAGGACGACCCGCGCTATGTGCCCGGCGCATCGTGCCCGCACTGCTTCCGCACGCCGGAGGAGAAGATGTGGCTGTCCATCCAGGCGCACGAGGCGGCGATCCAGGCGATCGCCGACCCCCTGCCCGGCAGCATCCCCTACGACAACCTGCGCCCGGTCCTCATTCCCGCAGCCTACGATCGAAGGACGCTCCGGGAATTTCTCAACGGCGTCTTCCCCCACCATGCACCGGAAAAATGGGAAGGCGTGTGCGCGGCCGGGCATTTCCAGACCCCGGATGGCACGACGGTCGCCGCCGATCGAACCGTCCGCGCGGGGGAACGCTACGAGTACCGGATGTCCGGGATCGTCGAGCCCGCGGTGAACCCTGCGATCAAGATCCTCTACGAGGACGAGGCGCTGATCGTGGTCGACAAGCCCGCCCCGCTCCCGATGCACCCGGGCGGACGGTTTAACAAAAATACCCTCCAGTATTTTCTCGCGCAAGCGTTCGCCCCGCAGCGTCCGCGCCCGGCCCACCGGCTCGATGCGAATACCTCCGGGGTCGTCATCTGGACCCGGACCCGCCACTTTGCCAGGCTCCTCCAGCCCCAGTTCGCAGCAGGCGACGTGTCAAAGGTCTACCTGGTCCGCGCGCTCGGCCATCCTGCGGAGGACACGTTTTCTTGCCACGCCCGGATCGGCACCGCGCCGGGGGCGCTCGGCTCCCGGCAGGTCGATCAAGTGGATGGCCAGGATGCCCAAACGGATTTCCGGGTTCTCCGCCGCGATCCCGACGGCACAACCCTCCTTGAAGCTCGCCCGCTTACCGGCCGCACGAACCAGATCCGCATCCACCTCTGGGAACTCGGCCTCCCGGTCAGCGGCGACCCGGCCTACCTGCCCGGCGGAAGCCTGGGAGAAACCATGACCCTCGCCCCCTCAGCCCCCCCGCTCTGCCTCCACTCGTGGAAGCTTTCCCTCAGGCATCCGCTCACCGGCCAACCGGTCGCGTGGGAATCCGCGCCGCCGGACTGGGCCGGAAAATAACCGGAAAAAAGATTGCTCTGGCGACCTTCCGCCCTATTCTGGCAAACCCGCCTGCGCCAGAGGGGTTTGCAGCCGTCCGATTTTGTTTAGAATCGGGGGGTGGCGGAACAACCAACACCAACCATCAACATTATGTCAGCATTGCAAGAATTGATCGCCAGCTCGATCAAAAATTATCGTGAAGGAAGCATCGTCAAGGGTCACATCCTTGAGATCAGACCCCGGGAATTTCTCGTGGATATCGGATACAAGAGCGAGGGAGTGATCCCCGCATCCGAGTTTGAGGACCCGGACGAAGTCGAGATCGGCGACGAGATCGAAGTCCTCCTCGAGCGCCTCGAAAACGACGAGGGCATGGTGGTCCTCTCGAAGGAGAAGGCCGCCCAGCGCCAGAACTGGGAAAAGATCGTCGGCGTCTTCAAGGGCGACGGCCTGATCAAGGGCAAGGTCCGCTCGGTCGTCAAAGGCGGTCTCACCGTCAACGTCGGTGTCGAGGCCTTCCTCCCCGCCTCCCAGATCGACATCATCCCGCCGAAGGACCTCCAGCAGTTCGTCGGAAACATCTACGACTTTAAGATCGTCAAGATCAACGAGGACCGGAAGAACGTCGTCCTCAGCCGCCGCGAGATCATCGAGCAGGAGCGCTCGGAGAAGCGTCAGGCGTTCCTCTCGGGAGTGAACATCGGCGACCGCATCAACGGCACGGTCAAAAACATCACCGACTTCGGGGCCTTCGTGGACCTCGACGGCATCGACGGCCTCCTGCATGTCACCGACATGTCGTGGGCGCGTCTCAACCATCCGGGCGAGCTCCTCAAGGTCGGCCAGCTGCTCGAAGTGCAGGTCCTCGACATCAACAAGGAAAAGGAGCGCGTCTCGCTCGGCCTGAAGCAGATGCAGTCAAACCCGTGGGACCGCATCGAGGAGCGCTTTCCGGTCGGCCAGAAGGTCTCCGGAAAAGTCACCAACCTCATGCCTTACGGCGCGTTCGTGCAGATCGAGGAGGGGGTCGAAGGCCTCATCCACGTCTCCGAGCTCTCGTGGACCAAGCGGATCGCCCGCCCGTCGGACGTCCTCACCATGGGTCAGGAAGTCGAGGCGATCGTCCTCGGCGTCAACAAGGACGAGCAGAAAATCTCTCTTGGCGTCCGCCAGCTCGAGCCGAACCCATGGGATGAGATCGAGCTCCGCTACATGATCGGCAAGCAGGTGAAGGGCAAGGTCCGCAACATGACCGCCTACGGCGCGTTTGTGGAGCTCGAGGAAGGCATCGACGGGATGATCCACGTCTCCGACCTCTCTTGGACCCGGAAGATCAACCACCCGAGCGAAATGCTCAAGAAGGGCGACGAGCTCGAAGCCGTCGTCATCGACATCGACAAGGCCAACCAGCGGATCAGCCTCGGAATCAAGCAGCTCGATACCGACCCGTGGAAGGAGATCGACACCCGCTTCCGCATCGGCGACCTCGTCAAGGGGACGATCAGCAAGCTCACCAACTTCGGCGCGTTCGTCCAGCTCCAGGACGACATCGACGGCCTCGTCCACATCTCGCAGATCAGCGAGGACCGGATCGAGAAGGTCAAGGATGTCCTCAAGGTCGGGCAGGAAGTCGAAGCCCGCGTCATCAAGGTGGACAAGGCCGAGCGCCGGATCGGGCTCTCGATCAAGGCCGCCAACTACGGCGAGGAAGCCCTCCGCAAGGAAGCCGAAGCGTTCGACACCCTCCGCCCCGGCGAAGACATGGTCGGACTCGACCAGGCGTTCCAGTTCGCCGAGGAAGAATACCGTCCGGGCGAAGCCAAGAAGAAATAATCCCAACCAACCCAAAAGGCGCCGCCGGCATCCGCTGGCGGCGCTTTTTTTGTTTTAGCGGTTGGCGGCTGCGAGGGCGTCCAGGACATCCTCCTCGCGCACGTCGGAGGTCTTGTGCCAGCAGACAAATCCGTCCGGTCGCACGAGGGCCGCGCCCGACGGTCCGCAGGGGATCTCCGCAGGAAATGTCTCCAGGACCGCGACCGGCGGGACGCCTGCCGAGCCAAGCAGCGCCTGAGGCCCGGCGACGGTCACGAAGCCGCTGCCGAAAAGATCGAGAGTGGAGCCGCCGGAGGCCCCCATCGGCAGGTGCGGGAACCGGAAGGTTTTGCCGTAGCAAACCCCGGTGTCGAACGCGCGGTCCTCGACCTGGCGATGCGAATGCGCGATTAAAGATTTGAGCGCCTCCCAGTCCCCCTGAAGCGCGAGCTGGACCTGCTGGAAAATCTCGCTCGAGTTTTGGTTGGTGTGGCCCATCACCGCCAGCGAGAGCGCGCGACGCTCGGCGTCGTACGTGTCGAGCAGCGATTCCTTGGCGGTTCCGTTCACGACGGCCGCGATCTTCCAGGCGAGGTTGTGGGCCGACTGCAGGCCGGTATTCATCCCCATCCCGCCGGCCGGGCTGAGCCGGGCGGCCGCATCGCCGGTCAGAAAGATCCGGCCCTGCCGGAATCGTGCGGCAACCTTCGGGCTCATCACCCACGGGGCAACCCCAAGGATCTTGAGCCGCAGGTCCGGGACCCCGAACGCGGAGCGGATCATCCCGCCCAATGCGTCCTCATCCGGGGTCGGCTCGCCTGGACGCAGGAAATGGTGCATCAGCCAGAGGTCGCATCCGTTCACCGAGGCAAAAAATTCCACGAGGTCCTCGCGGAGGATGTTGTAGAGGAGCGCCTTTCGTCCGGCCATCGCCGGGCCGGGGTCGGCATGGAAAAACACGTTGAGGAAGTGGCCGAGATCGCCGGGGCCGTCGGCCTCGATCCCGAGCGATTTCCGGACCGGGCTGCCGGCCCCATCGGATGCCACGACCCACTCGGCGCAGATGGTCGAGTCCCCTTGGGGGGATTGCACCACGAGTTCGACGCCCTGGGGGAGCTGCCGCCACTCGACGATCTGCTGCCCGAAATGCATCGTGGCCAGCGGCTCCGCAGCGAGTGCGTTCAAAAGTACGTGCTCGGTATGCGTCTGCGGAGAGTGAAACGCGCGGCACGGGCTGAACGAAGGGTCCTCGGGAGGCAGCGGGGCCCGGCCGAGTTCCTCCCCGACGAGCGACTTCGCCCAGATCATCAGCTCGGTGCCGGACCCGGAAAAATCGCCGCGCATCATCTCGCCCAACAGGCCGGCCTGCCGGAAAATTTCTGCCGTCCGCCGAGAGATCCCCATCGCCTTCGGGTGGGTCGATATCCCGTCGTGCTTTTCAAAGATGTGGCACGGGACGCCGGAGCGGGCGAGGAGGAGCGCGGTGAGCAGGCCGCAAGGGCCGCCGCCGATCACCGCAACAGGCGTCTCATCGAGATACTGCACAGGAAATGTCCTAACCCGTCGGAGCCGGATTGCCAAGAACTCGCTCGCCTCCAGAAACAGGGCTGCGGACGGGTTTGCGATAAAACCGGAGCGCCTCGATGGGACCCCCGAAGTCGCGGAGCGGATAGACCCCGCGCTGGCCGCCAAGCCCGGGGTCGCGGACCAGGTAGTCGAACCCCTCCTTCCCGCAGACGACCATAAAATGCGTGATCCCGGAGGCGTAGCGAAGCCGGATGATCACCGGGTTGCCGCGGAGAAGGTTCGAGTCGATCAGAAAATACGACGGACGGTCTTCGTAGTGCGGAAGCAGGTCCGGCGTGAGCCCGGGCGCGATCTCGGCCGCCTTTTCCCAGTAGAGCCATCCCTGCGGGGTGTAGCCGCCCGGGGTCGATGTCAGGTAGGCATTCAGCCGGCCGGGGTCGGTCTCCGCCCCGTAACCCGCGAGGACCATCGCAGCCGAGGTGACCGCGCACCCGACCGACCCCATCGAGTCCTCGGTCGGCCCGAGCTTCTCACCAGCCCACCTCGCGTCGAACTGCAAAAAATGCGGTCCGGGGACCTCGATGCGGCCGGGGATGTAGAGCCCGCCGGATGGCGCGAGCGGGCGGAGGGCCATCCATTCCGCCGCCCACCACGCCAGCCCGCCAACCGCCAGGAGGACGACAAGTAAGGAAATCGGAAAAATGCGCCTTGCGAACATGGGAAAAGAATCGTTGGTTGCGGGATGGTTTTTCGAGTGCTAATCGCCGGGCTGCTTGCGACCGTCGCCTGCCGGGCGGCAGATTT
>JBGTAT010000286.1:0-3093 GCA_041749755.1 Terrimicrobiaceae bacterium
CTGCGCGGCGACCGTGGAGAGCCGCTCATCCCAAGGGACGACCCGGCACGGGCATGCGAGCTTCAGGGCCTCGATGAACTCGCGCGCCTTCTCCGCCGCCGGCCCATACGTGCCATCCATATTCCTGGGCATTCCGACGACGACCGTCGCGGCCTGCCGGTCTTTTGCCAGCGCGGCGACCCGCTGTGCAACGTTCCCGGACTTCACCTGGATCGTCTCGAGCGGGTGGGCCAGCATCCCGATGTCGTCGGTGACCGCAACCCCCACGCGCGCATCGCCCAGATCAATTCCTAGTGCCCGGTTCATTTGCGGTTGAAAATCTCACACCTGCCGCCTACGATCAATAGCCATGTCACAGCTGTCATTGGACAAGTTTGGGGAAAACCTTCCCGTCTCGGGAGTCGCCGCCTTTTCGCAGGTGGCCATCGGGCTTGGGGTCGGACTTCTCGTCGCCGATAAAATCGGGCACCATGCGCGCCGCGGGATCGCAATCGGCCTGATCAGCGCAGGCGTCGCGACCCTCGTGCCGTTCATCTGGGGCGTTGCCTCAAATATCAGCCACCGCCCGGGCTCGCGCCGGTCGATGCGTAAGCGCCTCGAAAGCATCCGCCACGACCCCGGCCTCGCCGGCGGCGATACCGCATTCTGATCCCGCTTGAGAATCGTCCTTGCGTCCGCCTCGCCCCGCCGCAAGTGGCTGCTTGAGGGGGCCGGCTACAACGTCACTTGCGAGGTTTCGGGGGCCGAGGAGATCGAAGACCATTCCTTTTCTCCAAGCGCCCTTGCCCTCGAAAATGCCTGGCGCAAAGCCCGCCCGGTCGCCGCAAAGTTTCCGGGCGAGACTGTTGTCGCGGCCGATACCGTCGTCTCTTTGGAGGGAAGGTTTTTTGGAAAGCCCGCCAGCCCGGACGACGCGTTCCGCATGCTCACCGAGCTCTCCGGCCGCACGCACGAGGTCGTGACCGGCGTCGCCCTCTGCCGTCGGCACCAGCCGGAGACCAGCTTTGCCGTCTCCTCATTCGTCACCTTCCACCCGCTTGGCGAGGACGGGATCCGGGCTTATCTTGCGGAAATTCATCCTTTCGACAAGGCAGGCAGCTACGCCGCCCAGGATGACGGCGGCCGGATCATCGCCAGGATCGAGGGGTCGGTGACCAATGTCATCGGCCTCCCGCTTGAGCGGCTCGGCGAGGTTCTCGGACTGCCCGGCGGGCGTTCCGCCTGATCCAGATGGAGCCGAGGGCCATTGGGGATGCTGCCCATACAGGGCAGGGACGCATGTTCTCCAGGACCCAGGGCGGCGCTGGCGCTTACCCTGGGCTAGGGAATTAAGCCCCTTTGGGGCTTAAGCTGGCGGCATTCCTGCCTGATCCGCTCACCACCCGCGGGTCTCGACCGCATCGAGATGACGGCTGATCGGGTCGGTCCGCTTCTCGTCAACCACCGGGCTGATCGCGGGGAAAAAATCTTCGCTGAGCGAGTCGAGCTGGGTGGCCTCGAACCAGTTCATGTAGTCCTCGACCTGGCCGGTCCGCTGCATGAGGAGGTCAAAAATCTTTTGATTTTCGGCGATATCTTTTTCCACGTTGCGCCGGGGTTTTTTTGCGAGGTCGGCGGTAATTTTCCGGTACTCCTCGATGACCGGCTTGATCAGCGGATGGGAGCGGAACTCGAGCGCATACAGTTCGGCCGATTTCTGACGCATCAGGTAGGCGCCGCCCTCACTGCGGGCGATCAGCGGGAGAGCGGCCGGCCCGGCGGCCTTCCCGAGCTCAGGCTTTTTAGGGTCGTTCGGCGCAGAAAGGTCCAGCAGCTTGTTGAGCGAGCGGCCGGTTTCGCTCACGGTCAGAGGCTCCATCGCGCGGGAGGCGGAATCCCTTGCAATCGCCAGTGTCCAAAGCTTGCCCAGCCGTGCGGGATCGTTTTGAAGAGAGGGAAATGCGGAGAGAAGGGCCTTGAGATCGCTGTCCTCCCCGGCGAGTGACGAGAGGAACGTGCCCAGCCCCTTTCCGCCCTCCGGCAGTCCCCGCAGCGTCCGGAGCAGCGCGAGAGACTGCGTCCTGTAGAGCGTCAAGGAAGTTGCCTCCATCAGCTCCGGTTTCGCCCGGAGAAAATCATCCAGCTTCGGGGGTTGCTCGCTGCGCAGCAGGGTGGCATAAACCCCGCCCGGCGTCCCGCTCTCGCGCATCCTCTCCTCCTCGGTGAGGCCCTCCAAAAGCCAGACCGGAGGGGACCGGAAAGATTTCCCCGCCTTTAGCGGGGCGGTCCGGTAGATCCACTCCAGGCCGAGCGCCCGAAAGATCTCCCGCTCGAGCAGCTGCCCGTGCAGGATCGCGGGATCGTAGATGCTTGTCTGGATTTTGAGCGCCCCGCCGTCCCCCTCAAAAATCGAGGTCAGCGCGTTTGGGTTTCCGCGCGGCTTGGCGGTGCCGATCAGGTCCTGGATGATGATCGGATGGCTCCAGTTTCCATCGGCCCCGAGATTTGTATTCCAGATGGTGCGGGCAGCCTCCGCCCGCTGCGCAAGCATCGAGCGGCGAGAGGAATCCTTCGCGTAGATGACAAACTGCCCGGACGTGGTTGTCGTCCTCCCGGCGAGCGGCGACTCCTTCGTTGCCGCGCCTCCCAGCGCAGCGGTCAGCAGGAGGCTGGCGGCTAGGGCGGGGAGGAGGCTGTGCCGGCCCATTGCAGTTTGATGTCTCCCGACTGGATGGTGACGGCGTCCGCGCGGCGAATGGCGTCCAGCGGCGGCGAGAGCGCGGAGAGCGTGGGCTCAAATAGCCGACGGAACGCAGGGAGCAGAGCCGCTGGAATCGGAAGCCTTCCCAGCGCACCCCCGGTCACCCTGGCGTCCAGACCGGCGGCGGATTTCTGCGGCTCAAATTCCAGCAGGAAATAGACGCTGCACGTGAGAAACTTCTGCTCGATCCCCAGGTTCACCCGGCCGGGAACAAGGATGACAAAGGCCCGCTGAAACTCCGCCCCCAGGCCGTAAGAAGGAATCGCCTCAGGAGCCATCCGAATGGTCGAAGCGAGGTACTCGTTCACCGATTTCTGGTTCAGCGTCCAGCTGATCGGCAGTTCCGATGCCCC
>JBGTAT010000287.1:0-5261 GCA_041749755.1 Terrimicrobiaceae bacterium
CCCGCCAAGGCCGAGGCCGCGGCACCACCGGCCGAGGCCGCCCCCGCCAGCAAGGAGCTCAGCGTCTTCTGCTGGTCGGAATACATTCCCCAGTCGGTCATCGACGCGTTCAGCAAAGAGACCGGGATCAAGGTTTCGGTCGAAAACTATGCCTCGAACGAGGAGATGCTGGCCAAGCTTCTCGCCGGAGGCGGGACGTACGACATCATCCAGCCGAGCGAGTATGTCGTCGGCGCCCTGGCGAAGGACGGCCTCCTCCACCCGATCGACCAGGCGAAGGTGCCGAACCTCAAAAATATCGACCCGAAATTTCTGAACATGAGCTTTGATCCGGGCAACAAGTTCAGCGTGCCGTTCATGGCCGGGACGGTCGGGATCGTGGTGAACACGGAGAAGGTCCCTGACGAGATCCGCGGATTTGCAGACGTCTTCACGGAGAAAAACAAGCAGAACATCGTCGTGCTCGACGACGCGCGCGAGATCGTGACCTGGGGGTTTTTTGCCCAAGGGACCCCGATCAACGACGTGACCGATGCGAACTTGGATAAGGTGAAGCCCCTCCTGGCTAAGTGGCTCCCGCTCGTGAAGGTTTATGATTCGGACAGCCCGAAAACTGCGCTTCTCAATGGCGATGTCGCGATTGGCGTGGTGTGGGGCGGCGAGGGCGCGATCCTGCTGAACGAGGACAAGAAGTTCAAGTGGGTGATCCCGTCGGAAGGCACGCACCTCTTCATCGACAGCCTGGCCATTCCCAAAACCTCGAAAAACGTTGCCAACGCAGAGGCGTTCATGAACTTCATCCTGCGCCCGGACATCAGCAAGGAAATCTCCGACGCGTTCCCGTATCTGAACCCGAACCTCGCGGCCCGCGAGCTCCTCACTCCGGAGCAGCGCAACAATGCGGCCAGCTTCCCGACAGCCGAGGAACTCACCAAGATGCAGATCTTTGAGGACATCGGCCAGCAGGCGTCAAAGATCGACGAGATCGTCACCTCGCTGAAGGTCCAGTAGCGCAGCGATGGCTGGCATCGCAGCAGCACCGGTGGCGGACGCCAAGACGTTCCGCCGCAAGCCAGGCCTGGTGGCCTGGCTGGTGCTGCTGCCGCTGCTGGTTTGGCTGGTGCTTTTCATCATCGTTCCGACGGTGATGCTCGTTGTGGTGAGCTTCGCCGAGCGGGATGGCCTGGGACGGGTCGTTTACAGCTTCACGTGGGAAAACTACCTGCGCGCGTTTGACTGGATCTGGCTCAAGGTCCTCCTGGTTTCGATCGGGTACGCCCTGCTCACGACCATCATCTGCATGGTCGTCGGGTATCCGGCCGCATACTTCATCGGGCGTGCGCCCGAGCGCTGGCGGGGGATCCTCCTCATGCTGGTGATGGTCCCGTTTTGGACCAGCTTCCTGATCCGCACCTACGCGTGGATCACGATCCTCAGCCAGCAGGGGCTTGTGAACACCGTCCTGCTCTCCACGGGCCTGATCTCGGAGCCGCTGGCCCTTCTCTACACGCCGTTCGCCATCGTGCTCGGCCTGGTTTACAATTTTCTGCCGTTCATGATCCTGCCGATCTACACGAGCGTCGAGAAGCTTGATGGCGCTATGATCGAGGCGGCGTACGACCTCGGGGCTGGTCCGACGCGCGCGTTTGCGCAGGTGATCCTGCCGCTGACGAGCCCGGGCATCACGGCCGGGGCGCTGCTCGTCTTCATCCCGTCGATCTGCATGTTTGCCATCACGACCCTGATGGGCGGGGGCGCCAACCCGACGATCGGCGAGGTCATTTTCAAGCAGTTTACCTCGGGCAGGAACCAGCCGTTCGGGGCCGCCCTGGGCACGCTCCTGCTCATCATTTTTGTGGCCGCGCTCTGGATCACCCGGAGGCAGCGCGAGGAGGAGTAGATTATTTCTTCCGGATCGCGCGGAGCGGGTGCTCGTCGAGCACGTTCGCCCGGATCCCTTCCCATTTGGCCGGATCGTAGAGCTGGATGCCGACATAGTAGTAGATCGGAGCGATCGGCACGGCCGTTTTGACAAGCAGGTCCTCGGCCTGGCGGAGGAGGTCGAAGCGCCGCGGCGGGTCGAGCTCGCTGGCGGCCGCCGCGATGAGGCGGTCGTACTCGGGGCTGCTCCACCCGGTCCGGTTGTTTCCGCCACCGGTCAGAAACATGTCGAGGAACGTGTTGGGATCCGGGTAGTCGCCGACCCAGCTGGACCGCGCGATGTCGTAGTCGAGCAGCGACAGCGAGTTGAGGTAAACCTTCCACTCCTGGCGGACGAGGTTCACGTTCACCCCGAGCGATTCCCGCCACATGCTTTGGAGCTCGACGGCGATCGCCTCGTTGAGCTCGCTTTTGCTGTACAGGTAGTTCACGAGAGGAAACCCCGCGCCGCCCGGGAACCCAGCCTCCGCAAGGAGCTGCTTCGCGGCGGCCGGATCGAATCCAATCCCGTCGGTCCCGGAGTATCCCGGGATCCCCGGCGGCACGAACCCCGCCGCCGGAAGCTCGCCGGCCCGCGTGATCTTTTCGACGATCCGCTGCTTGTCGATGGCGAGCGAAAACGCGCGCCGCACGCGCTCGTCCGTAAACGGCCCCCGCTCGCAGTTGTAGCGCAAAAAGTAGATGCCCAGAAACGGGGCCGCTTGGAACCACGGCTGCTTCTTCAGCTCGTCCAGCAGCGCGGGCGGCGCGAGGCCTTTGTCCATGACCAGGTCGGCCAGCCCGCTGGCGAAGAAGTTGAAGGCGACGTTCGCGTCCGCGATCGGCAGGACATCTACCGAATCGAGCGCGACGGCATCCCGGTTCCAGTAGTAAGGATTTTTTTTAAGCTCGATCCGGTCGTTGATCCTCCACGCCCGGAGGGCAAATGCGCCGTTGCTGATGATGTGTTCCGGCTTCACCCAGTCGTCGCCGACGCGTTCGATGAGGTCGGTGCGGACCGGGTGCAGGGTTGGGAATGCGCAGAGCTCGAGGAAGTAAGGGGTCGGGTTCTCCAACTCAACGACGAGAGTCTGATCGTCGGGCGCTGAGACCCCGACATCCGAAAAGTCCGCCACGCGACCCTCGGCAAACGCCTGGGCATTCTTGATCGGGAAGAGCTGGTAGTTGTACTGCGCGCCGGTCGCCGGGGTGAGCGTCCGCTTCCAGGAGTTCAGAAAATCCTTCGAGGTGACCGGCTTCCCATCGCTCCACCTGGCCTCCGGGCGGAGGCGGAACGTATACGTCCGCGCATCGGGCGAAATCTCCCAGGCCGCCGCGACTCCCGGGATTGCGCGTCCGTCGGCATCATACGCGCAGAGTCCCTCAAATAGGGCGTTGACGATGCGACCCTCTGGCTGCCCGGTGATGATCGCGGGATCGAGGGTCTCTGGCTCCGCACCGTTGATAAAAACAAGGTCGGCCCGGCGCGCGCCCGCATCGCAGGCGGCCAGCAATGCCAGGCAGAGGAGGGCTGCCGCTCGCGCAATCATCAATCCCCGATCGTCACCGGCGTGCCGACAATCACCTTCTCGTAAATCATCCGCGCAATCTCGTCCGGCAGCCGCACGCAGCCGTGAGAGGCCGGGTAGCCGGGCAGGTGGCCGGTATGCATGCCCTCCGCCCGGTGGGTCTTGAGGTTTTCCCCGAACCGCATGAACCACCGCATCGGGGCACCGCGGTAGGTTGTGCCGCTCGGCGCGGAGTCGATCTTCGTGCTGACCCCCGCGCGCACGACCTGGCCGCTCTTATTCACAAAATCTCCGTAGAGGCTCGACCGGTGGTCGGCATCCTTCTGCACGACAAAGAAGCTTCCCTTCGGCGTCATGCCGGCGCGCTTTCCCGTCGAGACCGGGGTGTCGATGCCGATCTCCTCGCCGACCCGCAGGTACGCCCGCTGCTTGGAGAGCGAGATATAGACGCTGATGTTTTCCGGCGTCGCCTGCTCGAGCACCCTCGGGATCACCTTCGGAGGGTCCTGCTTTTTGATGAGCTCGCCGGCGGGCTTCTGCTTCTTCGGGGCGCGGGGAGCCGCCTGCTGGGCTAACGAAAGGTGGCCAAGAAAAAAGATCCCTCCCATCGCGGAAACCGCAACGAGCGAGCGCAGGGGGTGGGAATGGTGGCGAACCGCAGAGGTGGACATGAAAAATTTCCTGCTCCCGCATACCCGCTCGCCGGCGAATAATCAACGATATTCCCCCATCCGAACACATAAAGGGCAGCCTCCCTCCAAAAACGAATCACCCGCCCGCGAGCGGGTGCTTTTTTACGATCCATTCTTCAACGGGAGCATTGTTGAGCAGGTGCTCCTGCACGATCCGTTCACAGCGCTGCGGCGTGACCGCCCCGTACCAGCTTCCCTCCGGATAGACCACCATCCAGGGCCCGCCGGAACAAATCCTCAGGCAGGCCGCCTTCGTGCGCATCGCGGGGATGCCGAGAGCCTTCACGCGATCCTTGAGGACCTCCCACGTCTCCAGGCCGGCGGCCGGAGAACAGCAGTCCGGCCCCACGCAGAGGAAGACGTGGCGCGTGCTGGCATCCAGGCCCATCTTGGAAAATTCAGAGCTCATATAAACCAAGTGGCATTTATCACATTGCCGGTTCCGAAGTCGAACAAACTGGATTCGTGAGGGTTTCAGCGAGGCCGAACCTGGATTTCTGTGACTCGGAGATTTGACAATCTTTGACAATCTTTGCATGGTGACTCCATGAATATCTCGCTCACTCCCGAACTGGAAAGCGCCGTCAAGGCGAAGGTCGCATCCGGGCTCTACAACAACGCCAGCGAAATCGTCCGCGAGGCGCTGCGCGAATCTCTCCGGCGCGAGAATGAAAACCAATGGCTCCAGCGGGAGGCGGCCATCGGGTTCGCTCAGATCGAAGCGGGCGAGGTCGTATGCGTAAACTCGAAAAAAGAATTTTTGGCCGCGGTGCGCAAGGACCCGTGAAAATCGAGCTCACCCTTGCGGCGTTGGACGACCTCCGTTCGATCCGCGCCTACACTCTGGAGCGGTGGGGGCCAGACCAAGAACAGCAGTATCTGGATCAAATCTGGAACAAATTCGATAACATCCTCTCGGATCCCTCAACATTCCGGTTCCGCCAGGATCTTTTTCCCGGCTGCCAGATTGCGGCGGAAGGAAAACATGTGATTCTCTTTCGAATGCTCAAATCCAGCCTTCAAGTCGTGCGGGTTTTGCACGGCGCAATGGATTTCAAGCGGCATCTCCCGCCTGAAACACGCCGCAGCCGCCGCTGAACGGCGCGGTGCGCGCCCTCGC
>JBGTAT010000288.1:0-4267 GCA_041749755.1 Terrimicrobiaceae bacterium
GAGATCACCTGCGACGAGACGCTTTTCGACCGCCTGCGCAAGCTCCGCAAAAAGATTGCCGACGAGCGCGGCGTCCCGGCGTACGTCATCTTCGGCGATACCACCCTCCGCCAAATGGCCCGCGACTACCCGGAGTCCGCCGATGCCCTCCGGTCGATCAGCGGGATCGGAGAAAAAAAACTCGTCGAATTTGGAGCCCCCTTCGTTGCAGAAATTGCCGATTATCTGAAAACCTACCCCCGGGTCCGGTTCTGAATCGAGATTCCGCATTGCAGAATGTCCGGGAATGCGCCAGCTTAAGCGCATGGTGATGAATCCCCCGGTCACATCCGACACCATCCGGCTCCGCCAGCGCAAAACCGCTGCCGGGAGCGAGCATGCTGGTGATGAGACGACCGTCACCCTGGCGGAGAAGCTTCGCGAGCTCCTAAAAGCCGGCTATGCGCACGACGACATCTACGGGTTTGTGATCCCCCTCCTCATGCAGGGAAAGGTTCGCATCGATCTGGAGGGCCGCTCCGAGCGCCTCGAGATGGAGGACGCAGGGCAGAAGCTCCCTCGCACGGAAGCGGTCCGGGTTTTTGAGGATCACCTGGCCACCCTCCCTGCCAAGGCCTAGATCCAGCCGAACTTGCAGTCCGCGATGAAATGGCGCGGTCTGCAAAGTCGCTGAGGCATCTCGCCTTAGTCTTCTGCGCGCTTTTCCCGAACCCTCCGCTTGCGCGGGCGACGAATCCCGCTATGGTCTTCCGCATGTTCGGGCTGACGCGGAACGAGCAGGCGGTCGTCATCGGTTTTGTCTTTGTTTTTTTGCTGGGCTTCGGGGTCAAGCAATGGCGGGACAGTGCCGTTGTGGCACCTGTTCCCATCCAGTCGCCCTGAGAAAAATTCATGCAGACCACCCCATTTCAAGAGGCTGTCGAGGCCGTATCGAGAGAAGACCGCCGCTACCACCCCGAGGCATACATGTTCCTCCGCGACTCGCTCGAGGCGACGATCAAGCGGCGGAAAAAAGCAAAGAAGGAAGTCGGCGGCCACGTGGCGGCGCCCGAGCTTCTCGAGGGGTTCCGCCTGTATGCCCTGAGCGAGTTCGGCCCGATGGCGATGACGGTTCTCGAGTACTGGGGGGTCAAGTCGTGCGACGACGTCGGGCAGATGGTTTTTAATCTGGTTACGGCCGGAGTTTTTGGAAAGACCGAAGAGGATACTCCGGAGAGCTTCTCCGGCGGGTTTGATTTCCAGAGCGCTTTTGTGCTGCCGTTCCGGTCCGCACAAAATCCTTTGAACGAACCGGCCCCGGATACCGTCCGAGGTGAAGAATGAAATTGATGTCCCTCGCCCTTGCCGTCACGTCCCTGAGCACGCTCTCCGCCAAAGCCCCCGCGCTGCCGGATTCCACCGCCCAGGTTTTTCAGTTTGAAAACGGGCTCTCCCTGATCGTGCAGGAGGACCGCAGCGCGCCGGTCGCGAGCGTCCAAGCCTGGTGCGGGACGGGGAGCATCCATGAGGGGGATTGGATGGGGGCCGGGCTCTCGCACATCCTCGAGCACATGCTGTTCAAGGGGACCGAGACGCGTCCGCCCGGCGCGATCGCGAGCGAGGTCCAGAACCTTGGCGGATACATCAACGCCTACACGTCGTTCGACCGCACGGTTTACTGGATCGACGTTCCCGCCGAGGGGGCTTCGAAGGCGGTGGAAATCCTGGCCGATGCGATGATGAACGCCACCCTCCCGGAGGCCGAATACGCGAAGGAGCAGGAGGTGATCCGGCGGGAATTTGCGATGGGGTTTGACGATCCAGGACGCCAGAGCTCGCAGCTGATGCTCAACACGGTTTTTGCCGAGAGCCCGCTGCGGCATCCGATCATCGGGTACCTCGACGTCTACAACAAGCTGAGCCGTGAGGACGTGCTCCGGTATTACAAGAGCCGGTACGTCCCGAACAACCTGACGTTTGTGGTGACCGGGGACGTCGACGCGCAGAAGCTTCGGGACGAGCTGGCGAAGCTGTTCGACAAGCAGCCCCGCCGGGCGCTCGATCCGGTTTTTGTCGCCCAGGAACCCGGCCAGCTCGGCCGGCGCGAGCAGCACGAAGAATTTCCCACCGAGCTCACCCGGCTTTCGCTGAGCTGGAGGATCCCGGGCGTAACGAATCCCGACACGCCGGCCTTGGAGATCCTCGGCGAGATCCTCGGCTCCGGCCGCAGCTCGATCCTGAACCGGGAGATCCGCGAGCGCAAGCAGCTCGCCCACTCGATCAACTCCGGCATGCTCGCGATGCAAAACGAGGGGATCTTCGTGATCCAGGCGGTGACCGATCCGGCGAACCGCGCGGCGGTCGAGGCCGATTCGATCGCGCTCCTGGACGGGGTGAAAAAAAACGGGGTCTCCGAGCAGGAGCTCGAGCGCGCCAGGAAGTCGATCCTTTCGAGCCAGCTGAATGCGCTGACGACCGCGCGCGGGGTGGCGTCGGACCTCGGATCAAACTGGCTGCTCACGCGGAACCTGGACTTCAGCAAACATTATCTCGAGGCGATCGGGAACGTGACGGCGGATGATGTGAAGCGGGTCGCCCGCGAGCACCTCTCGCTCGACCGCCTCAGCGTGACCTCGCTGAACCCGCCCGGCAGCCTGGCCAAGGAATCCCAGGCCGCCCCCGAGTCCCGCGCTGGAGACGTGCAGAAGTTTACGCTCCCCAACGGTCTGCGGCTGCTCGTCCGCGAGGACCCGCGCCTCCCGCTGATCTCTATCAACGCGGTCTTTCGCGGGGGCCTTTTGGCAGAGACCCGCGAGACAAACGGGATCACCAAGCTCTGCGCGCGGATGATCCCGAAGGGGACCAAGACCCGCTCGGCCGAGCAGATCGCCTCGCAGATCGAAAACGTCGGCGGTGGGATCTCGTCCGATAGCGGGAACAACAGCTTCAGCATTTCGGTCGACGTCATGCAGCCGGACCTCTCTCTCGGCCTCGACCTGCTGGCCGATGTGCTTCTGAACCCGACCTTCCCCGACCGCGAGGTCGAGCTCGAAAAACAGAGCCAGCTCGCCGGGATCAAGGCGGAGGACGAGCAGCCGACCGCCGTCGCCCGCAACCTCGTCCGGGAACGGCTTTTTGGCAGCCATCCGTACGCGCTCCGCAACACCGGATTTTCCGACTCGGTGGCGGCGATCACCCCCGCCCAGCTCCGCACGTTCCACAAGGAATTCGTCACGTCCAAAAATGGTGTCATCAGCGTCTTCGGAGCGGTCAAGGCGGACGACGTCCGCAAGCTGGTCGAAAAGCTTTTTGCGGCGATGCCCGCCGGCCAGTTGGCGTTTGGCGTGCCTCCTGCCGTGACCCCGGTCGCCTCGGTCCCGCCGTCCACCGCACGGCTCGACAAGCAGCAGGCGATCGTGATGGTCGGGTTTCAAGGGATGGCCGTCGACAATCCGGACCGCCCGGCCATGGAGCTGATCGCGGAGGCGTCCAACGACCTCGGCTCCCGGTTTTTCAACCGGATCCGCGAGAAGATGGGCCTCGCATATTTTGTGGGGGCGGCTCAGTTTTACGGCCTGGCCCCGGGGGCGTTCCTGTTTTACCTCGGGACCGATCCGAAGAAGGTCGATCCGGTGACCGTCGAGCTCCGCGATGAGATTGCGGGCCTCGCCAAAGACGGACTCACCGAGGAGGAGCTCTCGCGCGCCAAAAAGAAACTCCTCGGTGGCGAGGCGATCCGGAACCAGAGCAACGCGGCCCTTGCGGCCACCACCGCGGTCGATGAGCTGATGGGCGAGGGGTTTGATGCCTACACCCGACGCAAGGAGGTCATTGAAAAGATCTCTCTCGACGACACCCGCCGGGTCGCGTCAAAGTATTTTCAGCAACCCGCGAGCGTCGAGGTCACCGTCCTCCCGCCCGACAAACAACCCTAAGCTACCTATGCCCGAAGTCCAACGCACCACCGCCCTGGGGGAAATGACCCAGCGATTCATCGAGTTTGTCATGATGCAGGCCCAGCAGGCCGCCATGTTTCTCGGCCGCATCCCGAACCCGCAGACCGGAAAACCCGAGGTCAACCTCGAGATCGCCCGCATGTTCATCGACCAGCTCGAGATGATCCACGAAAAAACCCGGGGCAACCTGACCACCGAAGAGGCGGACATCCTCGCCCGCGTCCTGGCCGACCTCCAGCTTGCCTTCGTCCAGTCGGCCGGGCCGGCCGGTTCTGTTGAAGCCGCCGAGTCCACGGGCTCCATCGAACGTTCCGCCGAGCCGGAACCCGCAG
>JBGTAT010000289.1:0-63967 GCA_041749755.1 Terrimicrobiaceae bacterium
CCACCACCGGAGCGCGAGCGCGGCGCGGGTCGGGCGCGAGCGGCGGGCTGCGAACCCGAACCACACCGGCGAGGAGGATTACAACTGGTTCCTCTGCGTTCTCTTCCCGGCCGACCAGCTCCAGATCCTCCCGTATAACCGGGTGGTCAGCGACCTCAACGGCCACTCGCCGGAGGATTTTCTCAGCAAGGTCCGCGAGGTTTTTGAGGTTTCCGACCCGGCCCCGGCCGCACCTGCTGCGGTCGGCCAGGTCAGCATGTTCTTCGGCGGACGGTGGCTCAGGCTCTCCTGGAAGCCCGACGCCGATGCCGATCCGGCTTCGCGCCTGGATGTGAGCGTCCTCCAGGACCGCCTGCTCGCCCCGGTGCTGGGGATCGATGATCCCCGGACGAGCAAGCGCATTGATTTTGTGGGCGGAATCCGGGGTACGCAGGAGCTCGAAGACCGGGTTCTGAGCGGAAAGGCGGCGGTCGCGTTTTCTATGTTCCCGGTCACCTGCGACCAGCTCATGGACATCGCCGATGCCGGGCAAATCATGCCGCCGAAAAGCACCTGGTTCGAACCGAAGCTTCGCTCAGGCCTGTTCATCCATACGTTTTAACGGGAGCCGCGTGTTCGGCGGATGACACCCGGGAGAGATTGGCTCAGCGCTTTTTGTGGGCCGGCTTCTCCGACGGATGGATGTCGAGCGCCTCGTGGATCTTGAGTGCGGCGAAGGCATCGTTGGCGGCGTAGCTGAGCTGCTTTGGGGTGAGCTCGGCGGCCGCCCAGTTGCTGGTCGTGATGGATTTTGATTTTGGGAATCCCTTCTTTAGGACCGCCCCCATGGCGGCGCGCACGCCGATCTCGCGGGGGTAGCCGCGCTTGCGAAAAACATGGTCCAGGTCGAGGACCGCGTTTGCCTTCACCCCGAGGCGGTCCCGGATCTGCCCGTGGTCGTTCCTGAGCCCGAACCCGACTTTGAGAACGCGCTCGGATTCCAGGAGGCTGGCGACCACCTTCGAGCAATCGCGGTGGTGGAGCTGGAAAATGTAGGCTTTGTCGGTAAGAGCGAACTGGACGACGTGCGGGCCGCCGCTTTTTTCGCCCGGCCGGAACGTCGGCTTCGCCTCGGTATCAAACCCAGCCACCCCGGCCGCCAAAATCTCTTTTTGTGCGGCGGCGCATTCGGCCTTTGTTCTCGGGACATGGATGCGTTCCGGGGGAAGCCCGGGGAACGGCTCCAGTAGCGCGGTCTCCGCCTTGGTGGGAGCGACCTTGGATTTTCGCGAATGCGTGGGCGGAGGAGGAGTTTTTGCAGACTTGGAGAAAAGCCCCGCGACTTTGCGGATGACCCAGGATGTTGCCGAGCGGCGTGCTTTTGGACGGGGGGACGGAGAGGATTTTTTCATCTTTCTGGGAATGAGGGTCCCATCATGAGGATCCCCCCGCCAGGAATCAATCCTCGCCTACACTACGTTCCCGGGAGGCTTTTGAGGCGGTCGTCGAGGTGGTCGCGGTTTGCCATGGTTTTGAGGAGCGGGCCGTGAGCGCCGAACTCGACGACCGACACCGACCCGACCGGGCACGCGAGCCGGTAGCGGAACCGGCCGACATCGATGCCGAGGAGCGAGCACATCAGGATCCGGATCGTCGCCTTATGCGAGACGATCAGGACATTCCCCTCCTCATAAACTTTTTGGATCTCCTCGACGACCTGGAGCGAGCGGTGGGCGATCGAGACCGCCGGCTCGCCGTCGGTGGGCGGGTACCACGCAGGGTCGGCCGTCCACTTCAGGTAGTCATCATGGAATTCCGATTCGACCTCCTCGACCGTTTTCCCCTCCCACTGGCCGTAGCCGATTTCCTTCAGCCCATCGCGCACCTGCGGGGACATCCCGGTGACGTTGCAGATCGGGTGGGCGGTTTCGAGCGTCCGCTTCAGCGGGCTCGTAAAGATCGCCTGCCAAGGGGTTTCCCCATAGGCCGTCGCAAAGTTCTGCGCCATCTGGTGGCCATCCTCGGTCAGGTCGGGATTGAGGGCTGCGCCGCAGAAGGCGTTTGCCCGGCTGAACGAAGTTTGTCCGTGGCGCAGGAGGTAGAGTGTCAGCATGCGGGTTTCTATAGTCCACCCGCGAGCTGCCCGCCAGCGATTTCCGCCAGGCATGTCGTGCCCAGGCCTGCGCAATTAGAAAGAATTTGCGGCGGGCAGCATGATCCCGGGCGGGCTGGTCGGGACCCGGGTAAACCTCGCGCGCAAGGACGCAAGCAGCGGAAGCTTGAGGAAGTAAGGCAGGAATCGCATGTGCGGAGGAGCGACACCAAGCTTTCGCAGGGCGGCATAAAACAGGCGCTCAGCGGGCGAGCCGGATTCCTCTCCGCCATGGACGATGGCCGGGCAGCGGACGAGGCTTTGGTGGATGCGGTCGAGCACCCAGCGCTCCTTAAGGTGCGGAGAAAAATAGAATGTCGGCCGGGTGAGGTCGCGGTCGGCGGAGAGCTCGCCGCTGCGGACCAACGAGAGCGCCAGGGGGGTTCCGGGCAGGATCCGAATGCCGGTCATCACGATCGGGAGTATTTTCCGACTGTTCAGGCGGGTCTCGATAAAGGCGAGCGTCTCGTCCACTGTCTGCTCGGTCTCACCGGGGCCGCCGAGAAGAAAAAACCAGGTGCTCGGGATCCCGGATTGCTTCACGAGAACGGCCGCCCGCTCGACGTCCCGGAGGCAAAATCCTTTCTGGAGGTTTTTGAGCATCGCATCGTTTCCGGCATCGGCGGAGATGACGATCGAACGGAAGCCGGCCCGCTTCATCAGGGCCAGGAAATCCGCCGTGAGGCCGGCCGGGTTCACGCCGACGGCGGACAGGTTGACCCTCAGGTTGCGGCGCAGGATCTCCTCGCAAATCTCCTCCGCGTGGCGGGAAGGCAGGTTGAAGGTGGTGTCGGTAAATTCAAATGTTCGCGGACCCACCTCGGCGTGTACCCGTTCGATCTCATCGACGACGTCGGCGGCCTCGCGGCAGCGAAATTCCCGCCCCTCCATCGCCGGATAGTTGCAGTAGATGCAGTGCCGCGGGCATCCGCGTTTCGTGTGGATCGCAAACGTACCGCCCACCTTTTCGTAGTCCGCCCAGCGGACCCAGCCCTCCATCCCCGAGGGACCGAAATTCCTACTCCGTATGGAGTCGTTTAGAAAAACCTTCTCCCCTACCCGGTAACAAAGTCCCTCGATGGCGGAAACATCCTCGCCGTTCTCGAGGGCATCCAGCAGCTTGGGAAACGCGGCCTCCCCCTCGCCGATGATGGCAAAGTCGCCATCGAGGCGCTCGAGCGCTGCGGCCTGGATCACCGAAATGGCAGACCCGCCCAGGACGATGACCCGCTCGCCACTTTGGCGGATCCTGCCAATCAGGGCCCCGGCCTCCCCGAGCTGCCAGGAAAGGTTCTGCGGGATGACCGTGTCGATGTTCCGGACCGAGATCCCAACGACCTCGGGATCAAACCCGTCCAGTGCCGCCTGCAGGTCGCGATCAGGATCGTGGCTGACCATGAAATCCAGAAACCGGACGTCATGGCCGGCCGCGCGGGCCGCCGTGGCCACGTAGCTCAGGCCGATCGGGGGCACCGGCTCAATAATCCTGCTTCGGTTCGAGTAAATCAGCAGGACGCGCATGTCGGGGCATCATTCCCGACCCCTCCGTGAATGACAAACCGAAATCAAAAAAGCAACGGGTGACAGGGCGCATCTTCGAAAGTTGCACGTCTGTCAGGCGGAGGACTTCTGGGTTCGGAGTTCCGCCTTTAGGCGGTGCCTTTTGGGCTGCCCCCTCACTCGCCAGCCGCCTAAAGGCGGAACTCCAAACAAGATTCCTCAAGGCGCAGCACTTTTTGCAACTTTCGGAGATGCGCCCCGGGTGACATGGCTCACCGAATCATTGTAGGTTCGGGACTTGTGTGGCTTACGCGCGGTTGATCACGAGGCTTCGCAGCTCGGTCATCTCCTCCATCGCGTAGCGGACGCCCTCGCGTCCGAACCCGCTGTCTTTGACGCCGCCGTAGGGCATATTTTCCACGCGGAAGGTCGGGACCTGGTTGATCATGACCCCGCCGACCTCGAGCTCTTCGAATGCGAGCAGCGCCTTGCGCACATCGGTCGTAAACACGCCGGCCTGAAGCCCGTAGGCGGAGTCGTTCACCAGGGCGAGCGCCTCGGCAAACGTCCCGAAGCTTTGAAGAACCGCCAGCGGAGCGAACGCCTCCTCGCAGAGAGCCGGGCAGGACGCCGGGACATTTTCCAGCAGCACCGGGCCGAGCAGCGAGCGCTCGCCGACATGCAGGGGGGTCAATAACTCTGCTCCGGCGGCCTGCGCGTCGCGGATCCAGCCCAGAATTTTTTCCCGTTCCTCCGGGTTGATCATCGGGCCGACAACCGTCCTCCGCTCGGAAGGATCTCCCGCCACAACCTTCTCCCGGACGTGATTCAGGAACGCCTCGCGAAACTCCGCAAGGATCGACTCATGGACCAGGATCCGCTGGACGCTGATGCACGACTGCCCGGCATAGCCGTACGCGCCGGAGGCAATTTTTGGAATGGCGGCGCACCAGTCGGAGTCCGGCTCGACGACGACGGCAGCGTTCCCGCCGAGTTCGAGGGCGACCTTCATCTTGACCGCCTGGGATTTGAGCCGCCAGCCGACCGCCGCGCTCCCGGTGAAGCTGACCATCCGGATCCGGGGGTCGGTAAGAAGCGGGGTGATGTGCTCGTGGCGAAACGGGACCGTGTTGACTTGGCCAGGCGGCATGCCGGCGGCATCCAGAACCTCCGCCAGAAGCAGGCTCGAAAGCGGGGTTTTCAGCGCCGGCTTGAGGACCATCGTATTTCCGGTCGCCAGGCAGGGGGCGACTTTGTGCGCGACCAGGTTCAGGGGGAAATTAAACGGCGTGATGCCGAGGATGACGCCGATCGGAAATCGCTTCACCATCCCAAAATGTCCGGCCCCGGGCGCGCTGGCATCCATCGCCATCCCGTGTCCCTCGTCAGAAAGCGCCAGCGCTGCCGCGAACCGGAAGGTGAGCCTCGCCCGCTCGACCTCCGCCTCCGCGAAGGCCACCGGCTTCCCGGCCTCCGCCACGATGGTCGAAACAAAATCTGCGCGCCGCTCACCGATCAGGGCGCTGATATTTTCAAGCACGGTTGCCCGCGCATCGGCGGACATCTTTCTTGTCGTTTGAAAGGCGGCGTGTGCGCTGGCAACCGCATCCTCGACCTGGACTGCATCGGCGACCCCGACATCCGCCAGATGGTCGCCGCTCCATGGGTTGTGGACCGGGTGGGTGCTCTCCGGGCGCACATGGCCGCCGTTGATATGAAGGGGCTTCATCTCAGATCCTTTCGATTTCCCGCTTTTCCACAAAGATCGGGAGCCCCTCGCGGGTGAAGCTGCTCATCAGCTCCTCCGGGTCCAAGGCCTCGGGCATCATCACCCCGCGCTCCGGGATTTTCCCCGTCGCGAGCAGCTTGGCCGTGATGGCCGGCGGAATCCCGGTCTGCACGAGGGTGAGCGAGTAACCGTACCTTTCATACGTGTCCCGGTGGCTGTCCATCGAGTAAACAAAATATTCGACCCGCTTGCGGTCCTTTGTCCCGCGGACCTCTGTGCCCACGCAGGAATATCCATCCACCGTGGCGCCGAGCTGGGCCGGCTTCGGCAGGTGGGCGGTCGCCACCCGCACCGGCGCAACCTCGACCCCGTCGACGCGGACTTTTTTCCAGGTATCCAGGTTCAAAAGCTGCAGCGACTTAGAGATATTCACGACCTTGTCGGGGACGCTATATTTGAAGACCGAATACCGGACGCCCTTTTCGACAAACGGCGGATAGATCCCGAGGCTGACCCCCTCCTCGTGAGCGACCGCGTAAGTTTTTTGGAGCCCGATCGGGTCCGGAAACCTGACCCACTCGACCTCGGTCTCCAGCGGCTTCCCGCTCACGACCCGGCCATCCTTGACATAATACGGTGCCGCCCCGAGCTCCTCAAAAAACGTCTCCGGCGAAAACAGGACAGCGAACCGGTACCCGCGAACCTCCGCGTTGTCGGCATCCAGCACCCGGATGCTCGAGGCCGTATCCAGCCGGTCGATCGCCCATCGCGCAAAAACATTCACCGCCCCCGGATCCATCCCCATGCAAAGGATCCCCGCGAGCCCGCGGTCGAGGAACGGCTGGTCGAACTTCTCGATCTCCGCCTCAAACGAGTTTTTGCCCGGTCGCTTCACGCCTGGGGCCGAGTAGATATCTGCCGCCATGTCGAGGTAGTGCGAACCGGCGCGCAGGCATGCCTCGAGAACCGAATGGTTCGTCTGGCAGACGCAGGCATTGCACGTCACCGTGACGGCGTGTTTCTTCATCAGGGCCGCGAGCCCGTCGATGTCCATCGCGTTCGCCTGGACGACAATAAACCTGCTTTTCGGAGTCTTCGCCGCCAGCTGCTGCGCAAAAACCGGGTCGACATCAGCAAGCACAATCCGATCAAAACAATCGTATTCGTGCAGCTTCTGCCCAATCACGGAACCAACTCCGCCAATTCCAATTACCATTGCATTTGCCATAATATCGCCCCCTTCGGGCATCCCCACCCTACCCCATGCCCCTAAAAGCCGCAAGTTTGGCCAGATCCCTTCGAAAAAACTGAGGCAAGCAACTTGCCAGAGTCGCTGCGGCGTCCCGCCGCAGGTCCCCTTCTGAAACTGAGGCAGGATGCCTCAGCGACTTTTTGTCCTCCGGAAACTACTTCGAGGACGGGGCCCTCTGGGGAACCCGAACAATGGACCTCGGATCGAATCCCATCCCGGCGAGCTTTGTGAGGGTACCGGCGTAATCGGTTTCGGGGATCGTGGGCTGGCGGCTCATGATCCAGACAAGCTTGCGCGACGGGTGGCCGATGACGGTCTGCTGGTAGTCAGGGCTGAGGTCGATGACGAGGTACGGGGCCTGGAAGGGCCAGATGAATTGGACCGCCCATTCGGCGTTCGATTTGGTGTTAACGACGCGGCCGACGGCCTTCCATTCCTGGCGGGGCGCGTCGAGCGACTTCTTGTGGAAGACGTAGCGGATGTCAATTTTCCCGTCCTTGCGGGGCTCGTAGATATCCATCGTTCCGACGTTATTTTTTTCGACGACCCACGGGATCGTCCCGACGACGTACCAAGCGCCCATGAAACGGTCGAGGTCGACATGTTCGACGGTTTTGAGGGGGATGGATGAGCAGGAGGAGAGCAGTGCGGAGATCACGGCGAGGAGGAGGGTGGTGGCAGGTTTCATAAAGAATGTACGAAGGGATCGCCCGGTTGGGCTGGTAAAATTGTCACCTCCCGGCGGAGGCGGGCGCATGCCCGTTTCCTGCAAATCGACAAACATGCTCCACTGGACCGTGGCATGGGCATCTTGCCCATGCGAAAAACAATCCAGTAAGACATGGGCAGGATGCCCATGCCACGGTTTGCAACTATCGGAGATGCGCCCGCTCTGCCGAGGCGGTGGTTACTGCTCGTGGTACGGTACCGGTTCGACGGTGAGAGAGCCCTTGAGCTTGGCGCGGTCCGGCGGGCCGATCCGGTTGGGAAATTTTCCAAGGCGCTTCGGGCCGGACGCCTTGTTGTACGGAATGGCCCCGCGCTGGTAGAGGAATTCCGAGAGCGCGGAGTTGATTTCGCGGGTGGTCCTGATCGTGTCGAACGTGATGCCGGAGCGGATGCCATCGACGACGTTGAAGAGCGAGGTGAGCGCGCTCGGACCGGAGATGAAGAACGTGGCGACGCCGCCGATGCCCGGCGAGATATTCGATCCGCCGGTGGTGACGATGCGCAGGAACGGGCGCGGGATCGGGCCGGAGAGGTCGTAGATGATGACCGTGGTATCCATGAGGGTGGCGCCGGCTCCGAGGCCGACGACCGAACGCAGAAACCGGCTGCCCTGGTAGACGCGGTCGAAGTTCCCGCGGATGAGCCAATAATTTCCGCGCGGCAGCGGCGCATTTTCGGCCACCGCGACTGCCGGAGCGACATATTTTGGCAGGCGGAGGACGAGGTTGCGGGTCATGAGCTCCTTGAGGTTGAACTGGAGGTTTGCGAGGGCGGCGCCCTCGCGGTCCACGCGAACCTCTTTAGGGGAGAATGAGAACGGCGCGACAAAGACCTTATCGGGAAGGCGGGATGGCGGATTCGGTTCGAGCCGCGCGACATCCTTCACGCTGACCGAGGCGCAGGAGGTAAGGAAGATCGCCCCGAGGGCCATGAGGCGGAGAAATGAGGACTGAAGAGCAGGCATGCGGGGCTTTGTTCTTGATGAGTCTCCGCTTCCTGTCCATTAAAAAGCAACATGTTTACGCTACTCGCATCCGGGGCCGGTGCGGTTGAAGAGGTCAACCCCTGGATGATTCTCCCGTTTGCGGCGCTTCTTCTGCTGATCGCCATTGGTCCGCTGCTACTTGGCGACTGGTGGCACCACCACTACCCGAAAGTTGCCGTCGGCCTCGGCGCGATCACGTTCGGCTACTATTTTTTCGGCCTCCACCATCCGGGGCGCTACCAGATTGTCGCCCACGAATACGTCAGTTTTCTGGTGCTGATCGGGTCATTGTTTGTCGCCGCCGGCGGAATCCACATCAACGTGAAGGGGGAGGCGCGGCCGGTGGAAAATGTCCTCTTTCTGCTTTTGGGTGCGGTGATCGCAAACGTCATCGGGACGACCGGAGCGTCGATGCTGCTGATTCGGCCCTGGATCCGGATGAACCGGTACCGGATCACCACCTTCCACATCGTCATCTTCATCTTCATCGTGAGCAACGTCTCCGGGTGCCTCACCCCAATCGGAGATCCTCCGCTTTTTCTCGGCTATCTGAAGGGGGTCCCTTTCTGGTGGACGCTCGAGCATGCCTGGCCGGCCTGGCTGATCGTCGTCGGATGCCTCCTGGGCATTTTTTTCGTGGCGGACAGCATCAACATCCGAAAGGCCCCGCGAGAGGTCATGGAAAAGCAGACGGCCCGGGAGGAGTGGAAATTTGACGGCCTGCAGAACCTGGTGTTTATCGCGGTCATCCTGGCGGCCGTGCTCTACAACGGATCCCTGCCGTTTCTTGTGCCCGAGCTGATCATGGTTCTTGCGGCGGCGGGGTCATACTTCCTGACCGCGCGCGACGTGCACGCGGCCAATGACTTCACGTTCGCCCCGATCAAGGAAGTTGCATGGTTGTTCCTCGGGATTTTTGCGACGATGGTCCCCGCGCTCGACTTCCTGGGGAAACACGCCGCCGACATCGGGATCACGTCGCCGATGCAATTTTATTTTGCGACCGGGCTCCTCTCGTCGTTCTTGGATAACGCGCCGACGTATCTGACGTTCCTCACCGCCCAGATGGGGCTGCATCACATGGACATCGACAGCCGGGCGGATGTTTTGAAGGTCGTGACCGGTTTCCCGCGCGAGATCCTGGCGATTTCCCTCGGGGCAGTGTTTTTCGGGGCGATGACATATATCGGGAACGGACCGAACCTGATGGTGAAATCGATCGCCGATCACGCGAGAGTCCATACCCCGACATTTTTCGGATACATCTTCCGGTTTGCGATCCCGATCCTCCTGCCGATCCTGGTACTGATCAGCATCCTCTTCTTTTCTCCGTGGAGGGTTTTTTGAGATGCCAACAATTTACAAGAAACCGACGGTTCCGGTTCAGCCCGGTCTGAGGGAATATCTCGGGCGTTACAACCGGGAGCTTCCGCTGCCGCTGTCGTACTCGGACCTCTTTTATTTCACGGTGAGCGGCCCGCTGCTTGATAAGAGCGGGAGGGATACCCTCTGGCAGACGGTTGGCTATCATTCCTTCGAGATGCCGAGGATCTTCGGGGCGCTGAAGGAAATCTACGCCCTGCTCAAAAGCGGGGGCGACCGCTCGGCCCTCGAGCACCTCTATGTGGATCGCGTTGATTACTGCTCATTCGGCAACACCCAGCCGTTCCGGATCCGCATCGTCAATTCGTACAACGACAACCAGGATTACTTTTACATCAAGAAGGCCGACGCCTCGCGGATCTACGGGCTGGAGCTCGAGCATCTTCTCTCTCCCTACCGGATGCACTACCTGACCTGTGGCGCGACTCTTGTGGAGGAGCATGTCGCCGGAATCCCGGGCGACCTCTTCATCAAAGACTGGCTTTACAATCCTCAGGTCAAAATCATCCGCCTGGCGAAGGAGCTTGTGAAGTTCAACGAGCGGAGCTTTGTGCGGCTGCTCGGCGACATGCGCGCGTGCAACTTCGTGATGGATATGACCCCGGATGTCGAGGAGGTGCAGATCCGGATCCGGGCGATGGACTTTGACCAGCAGAGCCACAACGAGCGCAAGCGGTTCTACCTTCCCCAGTTTTTTAAGGACAACCGACCGCTTGTTTTGTACTGCATGAAACATCTGAACCCGCAGACGGCGATGCAGTACCAGAGGGAGGAGCAGGCGCTGATTGTGCGCCGGATGCAGACGATTCACGACCGTCTCGGCCTCCTCCTCGAGCGCATGGTTCGCGATGATCTGGCGCCGGAGCGGAACGTCCACCACCTCCGCGCCGAGCTGGCCGACCATTACAAAGACTCGAGATTTGATTCTTGCACGACCATGGGCGAGCTCGTGCGCGCGAGCTTGGAATCGTTAATCGACCGCTATGGGCATCCCGAGACGCTGCGCCTGCGCCCGGTGGAATTCGGGTCCGACCTTTTTGTATGATCCATATCCTGGCCCCGGTGATC
Organism: Terrimicrobiaceae bacterium; assembly: GCA_041749755.1. Classification (GTDB taxonomy): domain Bacteria; phylum Verrucomicrobiota; class Verrucomicrobiia; order Chthoniobacterales; family Terrimicrobiaceae; genus QYQL01. The sequence goes on from JBGTAT010000289.1 coordinate 10,778, forward strand.
CTGCTCGTCGGACTGGGATTTTTTTTGGCTCGTCTGAGATTTCTCGGGCGCGGATTCATGGACGACCTCAACAAGCTGGTTTTCTGGATCACCCTTCCTGCACTGCTTTTTCGGTCGGTCGTGCATGCGGATCGTCCCGGTCCTGCGACGTTTTCGCTTGTCGCGCTTCTTGTGTGTGCCACGCTGGCGGCGGCGCTCGGCGGGTGGGTTTTTGCCCGGCTGATCCAGTTGCCCCGGTCGAGCTGGGGGACGTTTTCCCAGTCCTGCTTTCGCGGGAATCTCGCCTACATTGGAATCCCGGTTTTAGCCTACGCGTTTGAGGGAAGCGACCCCTCAAATTTCTCGACGGCGGTCATTGTGATGGCCTTCCTGATGGCCGTTTTTAATATCCTCGCCGTCCTCGTCCTCCAGTCCGGCCACAGCTCGGGCGGATCCTGGCGATTGATGCTGCGGTCGATTTTTACGAACCCGCTTCTTCTGGCAGGCCTGTCAGGCATTCCGTTCGCTTACCTTCACATCACGCTTCCCCTTTTTTTGGATCGGACCTTGGAAGCTTTAGGCGGGGCTGCGGTTCCGATCGCCCTGCTTTGTATTGGCGGATCATTGGCTCATGCCCGGCGGTTTGAGAGAATCGGTGCCATATTTGGCGCGGCTCTGATCAAGACCTTTTGCGTACCCCTTTTCGTCTGGCTCGTTGCCGGGGCCTTTGGAATCTCCGGGGCCGACCTGCGGATCGCGCTGGTGCTTGCCGCGTGCCCGACCGCTGCCGCGTCCTACATCATGGCCAAACAGATGAATGGCGATGAGGTTTTAGCTGGTGGCTCCATTGTTATGAGCACATTGCTCTCCGGGCTCTCGATTCCGCTGGTTCTCCTTATCGCGCGATAGGAATTGCGCACGGGTTGTGAGCAACTTGTGAGCGGACCCGGGATTTTTCGAAGAACTCCCCCAAATGCCGTTCTTATTGGTGTCCTGAACGTCGGTTTTCAAATTTGTTCACCGCGACAATTCCTTGTGGAACACCGACGGGAAGCGCGAGGAACAGCATTTTCAATGTTTGTTCACATCGTTAATATGAAGAGAGGGTCTGTCTAAAAATTCTCTTTCTTAATCTAGATGTGAACAAGTCAGCTGGCAGCCTCAATTTCCTCTGCAATTTTCAGGAAGGCTTCCTTCGGCTTTGCTGCGGACGTGATCGGGCGTCCGATGACCAGGTAGTCCGCGCCGCAGCGAATGGCTTCGCCAGGTGTCATGACGCGCCGCTGATCGCCGACATCGCTTCCAGCTGGACGGACTCCGGGAGTGACGATGATGAGACCGTGGCCAAACTCTTCGCGGAGCACTGTGATCTCATGCGGGCTGGCAACGACCCCACGGAGGCCGCAGTTTGCCCCCATGTCTGCCAGATGAAGGACCTGGTCTCCTGCAGGCCTGGGAATCCCGACGATGTCGAGGGTTTCATCATCCATGCTGGTGAGCACGGTGACGCCAAGGACCAGTGTTCCTGATCCTTCTGCTGCGCGGACCGACTCCGATACCATGGCCGGCCCGCCGACAAGATGGATGGTCGTCATGGCAACCTTCAGATCGACGGCCGAGCGAACCGCTTCTTTCGCTGTATTCGGAATGTCGTGGAATTTCAGGTCGAGGAAAACTTTTGCGCCAGCTTCTTGGATTTCGCTGACGATCGAGGGCCCGATCGCCGTGAAGAGCTGCAGGCCAATTTTGAAGATGCAACCCTCTTCGAGCAGCGGTTCGATGAGCGAGAGGGCGGAAGTTTTATCGGGGGCGTCGATGGCGACGATGATTTTTTCTTTGGCGGGAACGGTCATTGTCAGATGATGTTGGTTCCATGACAATTCAGGCTCACGCTAAAGTCAACCTCGTGCTCCGCGTTCTCGGGAAGCGGGACGACGGATTCCATGAGATCGAGACCCTCATGGCACCGATTTCCTTATGCGATGAGCTGCAGATTACTGTGGCAGAGGGAGGCGGCGTGCAAATCGACTGCGACGAGCCGGGGGTTCCGACTGGTCCTGAAAATTTGATTGCTCAGGCAGCGGAGGTGTTTTTCGACGCTATTGGAAGGAAAATATATTTGCATGTTGTTCTGCGAAAACGAATTCCACATGGCGCTGGCCTCGGTGGAGGGAGTAGCGATGCCGCGGCAGCTCTCCGTGCCCTCAATGCCCTCTGCGGAACAGGTCTTTCGAATGATGAACTGATCATCCTGGCAGCCCGGATTGGATCGGATGTCCCGTTCTTTATTCCTCAGACCGCCGCGTGGTGCCGCGGACGTGGGGAACGCATGCAGCCGGCCAAGCCCTTAGATCCACTTCAACTCCTGCTGATTAAACCGCCGTTTCCGGTCTCAACGGCCGAGGCCTACAAAGGTTGGACATCAAATGTCCAACCAGTCGAATCTTTACTGCGTGGGATTCCGTTGCGAAATGACCTGGAAGAACCGGTCTTTAAAAGGCACCTTTTGCTCCCCGTGATGAAATCCTGGCTCCTCGAGCAACCGGAAGTGGAAACTGCGCTTATGACCGGATCGGGATCGACCCTATTTGCGGTGCTTCGCACACCGGCAACCGACCTCCCGCAGCGGATTCGTGAAGAGTTTGGAGAAACAATCTGGACCCATCCCTGCGAGACTTTGGGATAAACCGGACAGGATCTACCCCGCCTACGGACGCTTCTCGATCAAGGCGTAGGCGTTGTGGTTATGGATGGATTCGAAGTTCTCGGCCTCGACCCGGTACCAGAGAATATTTCCGTCACTCTCGCATCGGACAGCGACATTCCGCACAAGATCCTCAACAAAGACCGGGTTTTCGTAAGCACGTTCTGTGACCGCTTTTTCATCCGGCCGCTTCAGGAGACTGAAGAGCTCACTGCTGGCACAATCTTCCACCAGGCGAATCATATCTTCGATCCACATCGGCTTCCCGCATCTCACCGCCAAGGTGACGTGGCCGCGTTGGTTGTGCGCCCCCGCCTTGCTGATCGCTTTTGAACACGGACAGAGGGTCGTCACAGGAACCACGACCACCACCACAAAATCCATTTTTCCCTTCTCCAGCGTGGCCTGAAAGGTCGCTGCGTAATCGATCAAGCCAGCCGCTTGGGTCACGGGGGCCTTTTTTTCCAAGAAAAACGGGAAGGCAAATTCCAGGTGCGCACAGTCGCTTTCGAGACGCTTGGTGAGTTGCTCGAGAATATCCCGGATATTGTCAACGTGGATGACCGGACCGTGCGAGCTGAGAACCTCGATAAAACGGCTCATGTGGGTCCCCTTAAAATGGTGCGGGAGATCCACGGTCAGCTGCACGGTCGCAACCGTGCTCTGAACGGCATGATCCTTGTCCCGTACTTGGACCGGATACCGGAGCGCTTTGACCCCCACCCGGTCGATCGCCATCTGGCGATTGTCCGGCTCGTTTTGTGTGTCCTTCATCCCCCGACTATACGTGCTGTTCTGCTCTGTGGAATTCAAAAAGTCGTGTTGTTCCACGTGGAACGGACACCCCCCGCATGTTGCTCACGGCACAGCCAGAGATTTCCCTCCGCCAAACCCGGAGACGCCAGTTCTGGATGGGGAAATATTGTTCCACGTGGAACAAAGGCGCTGCAAAAGATAAATATTGCGTTCTAAAAGCCGCCGTCTATAAGGCGTATTGTTATGAAAAACACACTTAAAACAATCGGGTCTATGCTGGTGTTCTGTTCAACGTGGGCCGGGGCAACCCCGCTCGTTCAGGAGCCATTCGGTTTGGATGGGGCGCTGGTGGGGACGGCTCCTGGCACAGGTGGGGCCTGGCAAAGTTTGTCGGGGACGGCGGGAACGCTCCTTGTTTCGGGCGGACGTCTCCAAATTCAGGATGACAACACGGAGGATGCGGAGTCGGACTTTTCGTTGGCCCAACTCGGGGATGTTTATGTCGGATTTACCCTGAACATGTCGGCTGCTGATTTGCCATCGGTGGGGGGAGACTACTTTGCTTCGTTTCGGGAGGGAACCGGGAACGACGGGCGGATCTTTTCCTATCGGCCGGCAGGAACGGCGGTTGGCAAATTTCGGCTGGGACTCTCGAATGGGGAGGCCACCGCTACGGTGGGTTGGGCGGAGGATTTAGAGACGGGAGTCGATTACCGGGTGGTTGCCAAGTTCACCCAGAACGGGGCGAATGACTTCATGACGCTCTGGATCGGGCCGACCAGCGAGGGCAGCCCATCGATTTCGACAACCGGCACGGCCCTGAGCGCCAGTCTTTCGGCCTTTGCCTTCCGTCAGACCAGCGTCACCGGAGATATGAGCATCGACAACCTGATCGTCGCGACGACCTTTGCGGAGGCGATTCCGGAGCCGTCCACCGTCCTGCTCAGCTGCCTGGGCTGCCTGCTGGCAGCGTGGGCTGTGCGCCGCCGGGCGAAATCAGACGTCAACCGATGAGTTTTTGCGCCGAATCAGGGCGTGGAGCTCGTTGTGGTATCGGAGTTGGGTTTCCAAAATGAGGGCGACGCAGAGAAACAGGGCAGACAAAATTCCCAAACCGGTCGCGAGGAGTGCGAGCGGAACGTGATAGACATAGCGGAAGCACCAGTAGTCTATGATTGCGGGTATCCCCGCGATGAAGCTCAAGAGAGCCAAGGTCAAGGAGCTAATCCCGAAGAAGAGCCCCGGACGGTAGTCGCGGCAGATCGCGGCAAATGCGGTCAGGACGAGGAGTCCATCCCGGTAGGTGTTCAGCTTAGAGTGACTGCCTTCCGGGCGCGCTCCGTAAGGGACATCCATTTCGCCAACTTTGTACTTTTTGGAAAGCGCTTGAAGGGTCATCTCGACTTCAATTTGAAATCCTGCGGAATGAAGTGGGACGGTCTTGACGAAGTTCCGGCTAAAAACCCGGTATCCACTGAAGACGTCTTCGATCGGACTTCCGAAAGCGGTTCGGATCAGCCAGCAGACGAGGCGGTTCCCCCACTGATGAAGCGGACGATAGGCGGCGTGGAGTTCGGATTCCGGGGTGCAGCGTTTTCCAGAGAACATGTCTGCGCTGGACGCAATGGCCCGGCGAAGGAGTTCCGGGGCGGCAGAAGCAGGGTAGGTGGCATCGCCATCAACCATTATATACCATTCAGCATCAATGGTTTCAAACATATGTTGAACCACATTTCCCTTGCCTGGTTCCGGCGAAAAGACAACATGAGCACCTGCGCGCTCGGCCTCGGCCGTCGTTTTATCGGTGCTGGCATTATCGAAGACAAAGATCTGGGCGCTGGGGAGGGCTTCCCGGAAGTCAGCCACGACGCGGGCCACTGTGAGCTCCTCGTTGAAGCACGGAATGAGCACGGCGACTTTTGGGGAGGGTTCAGTAGGCACGGGTTATTTTGGACAGGAAGATTTTGAGGTGAGCCACGCCACCAGCACATACGTGAGCATCGCGGCGAGGGCGAGAGAGAAAAAGACGCCATAGGTTTGGCGGTAGCGGTCGATGTCAAGGGCATGAATGACGCTAACCGTGAGCGCATTCCCAAACGGGGCCGAGTAAAAAAGGAGGGCGACAAATCCCGGGAGCAGCAGCTCCCGGCGTCCGCGGAAAAGAAATGTGATCAGGAAGAGGGCTGTGACGGGAAGGGCTAGGACGGCGGTAGCGGAGGCTGCGGGCCGGAGCCAGTTGGGAGCGCGGAGAACATGGGCTTTGGAGCCTGCCACCCGGGCTGCCTCGATGTGGGCTTGGAGCAGCTCTGAAGCAGGGCCGGGCTCTGTCATGGTCGCCTTCTCGGCGATAGGGGCCGAGCGGGCGTACGCGGTGACAAAATCTTTTTTGTTGGTGAGGAACGTGTCGTGATCCGGGACGATGAACGTGGTGAGCTGGAAGAGGATTTTTCGAACCATCCCTGCAGGATTGCTAAGCCAGGCATCCCGGTAGGAGCGGTAGTAAAAGCGTTCGATATCCTTGCCGCTCAGGCCTGCTTCCAGGAGGGGCATGCCGAGAGAGCTGCGATACATCAGGTAGTCGGGATCGAAGCCAAGGACGGTATACGTGCCCGGGTTGGAGCGCGCGATGGCCAGCTCGGATTCCAAATTGTCGCGGAAGGATTTTTTCCATGGATACTCGTCCGTCGAGCCGGCCATCTGGGCGGCGATGAGGTCCGCGTGAATGGTAAATAGAGTCGTAGGGAGGAAGCGCGTCGATGCGGAGTCCGGGACCATCCAGGATTTGTAGGCGGCGGACATCCCCGCGATGGCGAGGAATCCCAGGGCCGCTGCGGCAAGCGCCTCCTTGCGGCGCGATTTGGAAAACACGATGGCTGCAGCGACCGGAAGCGAGGTGAACATCATCGCAAACGCCCAGCTGGGTTTGAGGCGGAAGCAGCAGAACGCGAGTAATAAAGAGAGCGCGCCGGCGGCGATGAAGAATGCCCGGGAGCGTGATGGATCAAAAGCTCCCCGGAGGAAAACGACCGCGCAAGCAAGCTGGGCGAGCCCGAAAACCGCGAAGATGCTCTCCGGCCGCAAGGAGAGCTCGTAAAACACTGTCGAGGGATTCCACGAGTACAAAGCCAAGGCGATCAGGCCGGGCCAGGGAACAACGACATCGCGAACTCGGCTGGACGGCAGCAGGTTCCACCAAAGCAGCCAAATCCCCCAAAAGAGAAGAGCGGACAGCACGCCCAGCAGCTGCTGCGCGTAGGCGATGCCGGCGAACCCCTGACCCTGAAAAAGCGGGAGCAGCAAAAACGAGGGATACAACACCTGCCGTCCGTCGGTCTGCTGAAACGCCTGGCCGTTAAACCACGAGAGGGCCGGATTCAGATAGCCCCACGTGTCGGGATCCCACAGCGGGCACGGCGGGAGTCCCGCCCGCATCGGCCACCCGGACGCGATGATCAGCAGCGCGCCAAGCGAGGCCCCAAGCATGATAAAAAAAGTCGCTCGCCTGGGAAAAGGTGTGCTGAAAGCCAGATTCATTCCGAAAAGTCGCCAAGGGATAGGTGAACCCGCCCGCAAAAGCAATGCCCGCGGCCGCCTTCATTTTTTATTGAAAGATTTGAATTCATCCTCCACCTTCGTGGGGTCCGATGAATCCCGTGCTTCCAGATCAGAAATCCGAGCGGCTGTCGCGCCTGGATATAGAGGCTATTGAGATGTTCATCAGTTTTCTGAAGCTGATCGGGCTGCCGAAGTCGGTGGGGGAGATTTACGGGCTGCTTTTTGTGGCGACGAAGCCTCTGTCGATGGACGACCTGATTGATCGGCTGCAGATCAGCCTGGGGGCGGCGAGCCAGGGGCTGAAGCTGCTGCGCTCGGTGGGCGCGGTGAAGGTGGTCTACACGCCCGGCGAGCGGCGGGACCATTATGTGGCCGATCTGGAGCTGAGCAAATTTGCCACGGCGTTTATCAAGGAGGAACTGAACCCGCGGATGCAGCGGGCGATCGAGCGGATCGAGCGGATGGAGGCCGAGGCGCGCGGGATGGATTCCGAGGAGCAGAAGATCGCATTTCAGCGGATCGAGCGGCTCAAGCATTGGATGGAGCGCGGGCAGAAGATGATGCCTTGGATTTTAAGATTTTTGGTGAACTGAGGTGCCGGACAGGCACCGCCCTGTGAAAAGCGGGCCAACAACGGGAAAAATTGCATGGACCAGTGGCAAAAAGCCGCTGATGACCAAAGGCGGCAGCTTGCCCGCAAAGTCTCCCCACTAGAAATTTTTCATGCCACCTGCACCCGATCAGACCTGGACGGCCATCGTCACGCCGAAGAAGCCGCTCTTTGACATCCCGTTCCGGGAGATCTGGCGGTACCGCGATCTGGTTTACCAGTTCGTGAGGAGGGATCTGGTGACCCAGCACAAGCAGACGGTGCTCGGCCCGCTCTGGTTTTTCATCCAGCCGATCGTCTCGAGCGTGGTGATGACGATCGTCTTCGGCCGGATCGCGAACCTCCCGACGAACGAGACGCCGAAATTTCTTTTTTACCTGAGCGGGGTGACGATCTGGTACTATTTTTCGGCGGTGCTGAGCCGGACGTCGAACACGTTCAGCGGGAACGCGCACCTCTTCACGAAGATCTATTTCCCGCGGCTGGCGGTGCCGATCGCGCAGTCGATCGTGGCGATGTGGCACTTCTGCATCCAGTTCCTGATTTTTCTGGGGTTCTATTTTTATTTCCTGTTTGCCGGCTACCCGATCGAGGCGAGCTACCGGGTGATCATCATTCCGTTTCTGGTGTTGCAGGCGGCGATGCTGGGGATGGGTTGCGGGTGCCTGATCTCGGCGCTGACCACCCGTTTCCGCGACCTGCAGCTGGCCGTGCCTCCGGGGATCCAGCTCTGGATGTATGCGAGCTGCGTCTTCTTTCCCCGCTCGATGGTGCCGCCCGACTACCAATGGGTGATGGTGCTCAACCCGGTCGTCGCGATCGTCGAGGCATTCCGGTTTGCCATGATGGGCAAGGGGGAGGTCGAGATCTGGCAGTGGCTGGTGAGCGTCGGGATCACGCTCGCCATCTTCTTCATCGGCCTGATCGAGTTCGGCCGGGCGGAAAAGAATTTTGCGGACACGATTTGAGTCCCGGCATGAACCACCTGAAGCAACTCGAGTCCGAGAGCATCCACATCCTGCGCGAGGTGGTCGCCGAGACCGCCCATCCGGTGATGATGTACTCGGTGGGCAAGGACAGCGCCGTGATGCTCCACTTGGCGCGCAAGGCCTTCTATCCGGCCCGCCCCCCCTTCCCTCTCCTGCACGTGGATACCCGGTGGAAGTTCCGGGACATGTATGAGCTCCGGGACCGGATGGCCGCCGAATCCGGCATGGACCTGATCGTGCACATCAACCCCGAGGGCGTGGAGAAGGACATCAACCCGTTCACGCATGGCTCGGAGATCCACACGCACATCATGAAGACGGAGGGCCTCAAGCAGGCGCTCGAGGAGCACGGCTTCGATGCAGCTTTTGGCGGGGCTCGGAGGGACGAGGAAAAATCCCGCGCCAAGGAGAGGATCTTTTCCTTTCGCTCCGCCCAGCACCGGTGGGACCCGAAGAACCAGCGGCCCGAGCTCTGGCAGCTTTATAACGCGCGGAAGCGCGCCGGGGAATCGATCCGGGTCTTCCCGCTCTCAAACTGGACCGAGCTGGATATCTGGCAGTACATCTACCTCGAAAACATTCCGGTGGTGCCGCTCTATTTTGCGGCCCGGCGCCCGGTCGTCGAGCGCGACGGCACGCTGATCATGGTCGATGACGAGCGGTTCCCGCTCCAGCCCGGAGAGGTGCCCATGGAAAAAACCGTGCGCTTTCGCACGCTCGGATGTTACCCGCTCACCGGCGCGGTCGAGTCCGGGGCGGCCACGCTTCCGGCGATCATCCAGGAGATGCTCGTGGCCAGGACGTCCGAGCGCCAGGGTCGGGTGATCGATCAGGATGCGCAGGCTTCGATGGAAAAGAAAAAGCAGGAGGGGTATTTCTGATGGCATCCGAATTTCTCGATATCGAGCAGTACCTCGACACCCACCTGCAGAAGCAGCAGCTTCGGTTCATCACCTGCGGGAGCGTGGACGATGGGAAAAGCACGCTGATCGGGCGACTGCTCTTCGAGTCGCACATGCTCTTTGAGGACCAGCTGGCCGCCGTCGAGGCCGACTCAAAAAAGTTCGGAACCCAGGGGGACGATATCGACTTTGCGCTTCTGGTCGACGGCCTCTCCGCCGAGCGCGAGCAGGGGATCACGATCGACGTCGCGTACCGGTTTTTCTCGACCGAGAAGCGAAAGTTTATCGTGGCCGACACGCCCGGCCACGAGCAGCACACGCGGAATATGGTCACCGGGGCCTCGACCGCCGACGCCGCGATCCTTCTGGTGGACGCCCGCAAGGGGATCCTCACGCAGACCCGCAGGCATAGCTTTCTGGCCTCGCTCCTTGGGATCCGGAACATTGTCGTCGCGGTCAATAAGATGGACCTTATCGGATTCCAGGAATCCCGCTTCCTCGAAATCTGCGGGGATTTCCGCGAGTTCGCCGGGCGGATCGGCTTGGAGAACGTGACGTTTATTCCGATCTCCGCCCTGCGCGGGGACAACATCGTTGAGCCGAGCCAGGAGATGCCGTGGTTCCATGGCCCGACGCTGCTCGCCTATCTCGAGACAGTCGAGATCGACGAGGTCCGGCTCCGCAGCGCTCCGTTCCGCCTCCCCGTCCAATGGGTCAACCGCCCGGACCTCGCGTTCCGCGGGTTTGCCGGAATGATCGCCGGCGGCCACATCGCTCCCGGCGACAGGATCCGCGTCCAGCCGTCCGGAAAGATGAGCCGCGTAGCGCGGATCGTCACGTCCGGGGGAGACCTTCCCGAGGCCGTGGCCGGCCAGTCGGTCACGCTGACCTTGCAGGATGAGATCGACATCTCGCGCGGCGACGTCATCTCGGCCGCCGACGAACCCGCCGAGGTCGCCGACCAATTTGAGGTAGCGCTCGTGTGGATGCAGGAGGAGCCGATGCTCCCGGGGCGGTCGTACCTCATGAAGGTCGGGACCATGATGGCCGCAGCCTCGGTGACGGAGATCAAATACGAGGCCCAGGTCAACACGCTCGAACACGTCGCATCGAAAAAGCTCGAGCTTAACGCCATCGGCATCTGCAACATCACGGTCGACCGCCCGATCGCCTTTGATGCCTACTCAACGAACCGGCAGACCGGCGGGTTCATCCTCATCGACCGCTTCACCAACAATACCGTCGGGGCCGGGATGATCCACTTTGCCCTGCGCCGCTCGCACAACATCCACCTCCAGCACATCGATGTGGACAAGGCGGCCCGGGCCGCGATCAAAAATCAAAGCCCGTGCGTCCTCTGGTTCACCGGGCTCTCCGGCTCCGGAAAATCCACCATCGCCAACCTCGTCGAAAAGCGACTGCACGCGCTCGGCCGCCACACCTACCTCCTCGACGGCGACAACGTGCGCCACGGGCTCAACCGGAACCTCGGGTTCACCCCGGAGGACCGCGTGGAAAACATCCGGCGCGTCGGCGAGGTTGCGAAGCTCATGGTCGACGCCGGGCTCATCGTCCTCACCGCGTTCATCTCGCCGTTCCGCGCGGAGCGGCGGATCGCCCGCGACCTCGTCGCTGCAAACGAATTTATCGAGATCTTCGTGGACACCCCGCTCGAGGTCGCCGAGCAGCGGGATCCCAAGGGGCTCTACAAAAAAGCGAGGTCCGGGGAGCTCAAAAACTTCACCGGCATCGACTCCCCGTACGAGCGCCCGGAGGCCCCGGAAATCCGCCTCGAAAGCGGCTCCTGCACCGCCGAACAAGCCGCCGACCAGGTCTTCGAATTTCTAAAGGCCAACCATTACATCACGCAGACGGATTTGACGCAGGCTGTGCGCTGTGTTACACAGAGCACATGAAAACAATTTCGCTGACCGAGTCGGCCTACCAGCGATTGCTCTCTTGGAAGAACGGACAAACCTTCTCCGAGGTGGTCGAGCGGATGATTCCGAGCAAGGGCACTCTGGGCGCTGCGCTCGATGCGGCGAAGACCCTGCCCGCTTTCACGGAAGACGAATTTGAGCAGCTTGAACAGGCCATCAACGCCTCGCGCGGGAAGCTCCCTTCCACATGGAGCTGATCGCCGATACGACAGTTCTCATCGACCTGTGGCGCTTCCGAAAGCAGCGGAGCCGTATTTCAGATCTGGTAGAAAAAGTTGGAGACTCCTCCCTCGTCGTTCCCTGGATCACGCAGGCCGAATTTTCACGAGGGGCGGTCTTCAAAGGGGTGCCGCTGACGGAACTGGAAAAATTTTACGAAGGATTCCTCCACCAGAGGCTGGAGCAAGAGACCATTAATATTTACTGCCGCCTCTGGGCGGAGATGGCACGCCTGGGGAAGGCCCCCGATTACCCGGACCTCTGGATCACTGCCTGCGCTATCAACCGCGGAGTCGCTCTGCTCACCAGAAATCCCAACCACTTTAAGCGAATCCCCCGTCTCGACGTCGTGAGCTACCAGCTTTCTTTACCCTGAGGCAGGTGATGAGCCCTAAGGAGCCATCCAGAATTTGACTTAGTCCAGGTTCATTCCATGACCGTTACTGTGCACGAAGCAGAAACCATTTGTCCCGGATTCTGCACGCCGTGGAAGCTGGGGAGGAGGTTCTCGTGTGCCGCGGGAAGCAGCTTGTTGCAAAGATGATTCCCGTCACGGCGGTCGCCAAAAAGCATCCGCCTGTCGGGGTCCCGACATCCGCGGGTTTTGAAATTCCTTCGGATGCGTTCGCTCCGATGAGCGAAGAGGAATTGAAGGGATGGGGGCGCATTTTCGAAAGTTGCAAATAGCAGGGAGAACAGGCGTCTCGCCTGTTTGGAGACTGGCTTTCGCTGACAAATCAACGCCCACACGGGCGGCACGCCCATGCTCCCTGGGGGTCCTGTCGCTCCGGTTGCAACTCTCGGAGATGCGCCCTGGGGATTGTGAGCAGGTTTCTTTTGGACACATTCATTTCGATCGCCATCATCAGTCCGGACGCGCCATTCAAGAGCTACGGCTGCAAAACAATTTGGTAAAGTTGTGAGTCACCAACTCAGGGCCGAAGAGCTTCAAAAGGAGCTGATCAGGAAAATGACGCCAGGCCAGCGCCTTTCAGCCGCCCAGGCGCTTTACGAGACGGCATGGGAAATTAAGAAGAGCGGGCTCCGGTCATTGCACCCCGATTGGACGGAGGAGGCGATTCAGGCCAAGACCCGCAAAGTTTTTTTGACAGGATATGCAGGAGATTAACCTCATCACCAATAGGCTGGAATCCGCCCGGATCCCGTATTGCATCGTGGGGGGGCTTGCGGCGATCGCCTACGGTCGGCCCCGCTTGACTCTGGATGCCGATCTTGTTCTCGCGCTTGGGCCAGGTCATATCAAAGCCCTCGTCAGCGCGTTCCCCATCGAAGATTTCTATCTGCCCCCGGAGGAGGTTCTTCATGCGGAAATCCAAAGGGAGTCGCGGGGGCATTTCAATATTATCCACCAGCACAGCGCGTTGCGCGCCGACTGTTACCTGCCTGGCAAAAGCCCGCTTGCGCGCTGGGAGCTCGCCAACCGGCGAAAGTTGGAAGGCCCGTTCGGCGGGGGATGGTTCGCCCCGCCGGAAGCAGTGATCGTCAACAAGCTGCTCTTTTTCCGTGAAGGCAGATCGCAGAAGCACTTGGATGATATCGCGGCGATCCTGGATGCGGGATCCGTTCCAAACCGTTCGGAGCTTCTCCGTTGGATCAACGAACTCGGCCTTGAACCCGAATGGGAGCTCATCTCCCAAAACCAATAACGCCCGGAAATAGAGGAAAGAACTGGACAGTCATTCTGTCCATGTTTAAGATCCGTCCATGAGTTCGATCACCTACACTGAAGCGAGGGAGAATCTGGCGACGGTCTGGGATCAAACCGTGGCTACACGCGAGCCGGTTGTCATTTCGCGGCGGGGTTCGGAATCCGTCGTGATGATGCCGGTCGACGAGTGGGAAGGCCTTGTGGAGACGGCGCACCTGCTCAGGTCGCCGGCGAACGCCAAGCGCCTGCTGGCAGCCCTCCTGCGACTGGAAGCCGGCGAAGGAGATTCCCTCACTCCGACCGAGCTGCGCGCCCGTTTGCCGATCACATGAATGAGCTGGTCTTCGACCGCGATTTTCTTGAGGACCTGGCCTGGTGGGTCGCGATGGATCGGAAGACAGCGCTGAAAATCTTCGAGCTCATCGAGGCGATCCGCCGGGATCCGACCTCCGGCTTAGGAAAGCCTGAACCCCTGAAACACCTGGGGAGCGGAGTCTGGTCCCGTCGGATCACCCAGGAGCACCGGCTGGTGTATCGTGTCGCCGGCAGCCGGATCCTCTTCGCCCAAGCACGCTACCACTACTGAAACTTCTCCCAGTTTCAGGTCTCAAGTTTCACCCTTGTCCAGCAGAAAAGCGAAAAGCTAAAAGTGAAAAGCTAAAACAAATTCATGGCCAAAACGGAGCTTGAAGACCGGTCCAAGAAATTTGCGCTCGCGATCATTGATCTTGTGGAAAATCTGCCTCGAAATCGAGCGGGGCAGGTTGTAGGAAATCAGCTTCTGAGATCGGCCACTTCCGTTGGAGCAAATTATCGTGAGGCCAACCGAGGGGTATCGCGCGACGACTTTATCAACAAGACTGGAATCGCTGCTAAGGAAGCGTCTGAGTCGGAATTCTGGCTTGAGTTGATATGCGAATCACCCCACCTGAAGACCAGCGGGTCCGCGAACCTTCTTCAAGAATCCCGTGAAATCCTCGCCATCCTGACGACCATCGGGAAAAACGCGAAAATGAACCGCCCGTAAAGTTTCCGCCCTTCCCCCTTCCCCTTTCCCCTTTCCGCTTTTCGCTTTCCGCCTTCAGCTTTCAAGTTTCCTCTTTCCCACACCGTGCTCTCCATCTCCGTAGAAAACGTTTCGAAGCGATACCATCTTGGTACGATCAACCGGGGTGTGCTCTGGCATGAGGTCGCGGCGAAGCTTGGGCTGAGGCCGAGCCGCAAGGAAGTTGAGGAGGCGGAGCGCGAGGAGTTCTGGGCGCTGAAGGATATCAACTTCGAGATCAAGCAGGGCGAGACGGTAGGGATCATCGGGGCGAACGGGGCCGGCAAATCGACGCTGCTCAAAATCCTGTCGCGGACAACGTCGCCGACGACCGGGATGGTGAGGATCAACGGCCGGGTCGGCAGCCTGCTCGAGGTGGGCACCGGGTTCAATCCCGAGATGACCGGCCGGGAGAACGCGTATCTGAACGGGGCGATCCAGGGGATGAAGCGCCCGGAGATCGACGCGAAGTTCGACCAGATCGTGTCGTTTGCCGGGGTGGAAAAGTTCATCGATACGCCGGTGAAGCGTTATTCGAGCGGGATGTACGTGCGCCTGGCCTTTTCGGTGGCGGCGTTTTTGGAGTCCGAGATCCTGATTGTGGACGAGGTCCTCTCGGTCGGCGACCAGCAGTTTCAGAACCGCTGCATCCAGCGCCTGCAGGACATCATCAAGGAGGGTCGGACAGTCCTTTTTGTTTCGCACGGGGCGGCGCAGGTCCGGAAGCTCTGCACGCGGGCGATCTGCCTGCAGCGCGGGGAAGTCTTTTGCGACGACATTGCGAGCAAGGCGCTCGAAATATACCAGGCGGCGCAGCTGGCCGGTGGAGGAATGGGAGGGGCCGGGAAGGTGACGTCTGGGACTTCGGAGGTTGTCTATGCGGAGGGCGAACGTCCGGGGGACGAGGCGGTTCGGATGATCTCCGGCCGGCTGGTGGATGATGCCGGCCAGCTCGTCGAGCACAGCCTGACCAGCCGCGGGTTCCGGCTTGAATTTGAGTACGAGGTGCTCCAAGGCGGGCTGCCGCTGCGGCCGGCGTGCATCGTGAGCGACGAGCTGGGGAACATTTTGTTTTGGACCGGCGACGCCTCGCTTGATGCGAGGACCTCCCCCGTTCCCTCCGTGCGGTACCGGACCCGTCTCGAGTTTCCGGGGCGGCTGTTTTCGCCCGGGAAGCTGCTT
Organism: Terrimicrobiaceae bacterium; assembly: GCA_041749755.1. Classification (GTDB taxonomy): domain Bacteria; phylum Verrucomicrobiota; class Verrucomicrobiia; order Chthoniobacterales; family Terrimicrobiaceae; genus QYQL01. The sequence goes on from JBGTAT010000289.1 coordinate 26,328, forward strand.
TTCAGCTTCGGGGTGGGCGAGGATTCCCTGACCGGGGATTCGCACGCGCTTCTTCCCGACGCGCTCAGCATCACGCTGGAAGACGATTTGGGCGACACCGTCATCCGGGGCGCCTACAAGGGGTCGCTGCCGGGATTTGTGCGCCCATCACTGAAGTGGAATACAACAAAAACTTAACCATGACGAATCACTCAACACTCGGGGAAATTTCCCAGGCCCACCAGGGCAAGGTCTCGGACAAGTGGTCCTCGTACCTCGTGGAATACCAGCGCCTGTTCTGCGAGTACCAGGACCGGCCGGTCTCGCTGCTCGAGATCGGCATTCAGAACGGAGGGTCCTTGGAAATCTGGGGGAAATATTTTGCGAAGGCCCGGACGATCACCGGGTGCGATATCAACGACCGCTGCGGAGCGCTGAAGTTTGAGGACCCCCGGATTGCGGTGGTCGTCGGCGATGCCAACTCGGACCCGGTCCAGGGCAAGATCCTCGAGCGGAGCGCGGATTTCGACCTCATCATCGACGACGGTTCGCACACGTCGGGCGATATCGTCAAATCATTTGCCCGGTACTTCCCGCGGCTGAACGCAGGCGGAATCTTTTTGGCCGAGGACCTGCATTGCAGCTACTGGCGGGACTTCGAGGGCGGGCTCTTCGACCCGCTTTCCAGCATCGCCTTCTTTAAGGATTTGGCGGATATCGTCAACCACGAGCACTGGGGGATCGCGGAGAAGCGGACGGATCTGTTGGAGCCGTTCCGCGCTGCCTATGGCGTCGATTTTGCCGAGTCCGATCTCGCGCAGATCCGCTCAGTCGAATTTTTAAATTCGATCTGCGTGGTAAGGAAAAACGAGCCCGGGGCCGGCGGGCTCGGCGCCCGGCGGCTCGCAGGAACATCGGCCGAAGTTTTCACCCCGTCAGTGCCCGCTTCCGGCACAATGAGTGAGGCTCCCGACGAGACAGGGAACATCTGGTCGCAATCCGCCAAATTTCACGCGCGCTCGGCGGCTGCCGACACCGCGAAGGAAATTCTGGAGCAACACGCCGCGGTCGTTCAGCTCAAAAAAACGATCGCTCGAATTGAGGGAGAGCGCGACGAGAACCATGTGAAGGCCGACCGGTTGGCATTCGAGCTCGGTCAGGCCAGCCGGCAGATCGGCAAGCTCAAGCACACGCTCGACCTGCGCGAGAGCTCGATGTCTTGGAAGCTGACCGCCCCGCTGCGGGCGATCCAGCGCGCGCTTACGCGGCACTGAGACGTGCCGCTGGAAAGCGGCTCCTTTCACGAACCATCCCACAGTCCAAGTCCGAGGAAAAAGAGAATTCACCATGAAGAACAGGAAGATCTTGAAGGTAAGACAAGGATCACCATTTAGCCTCCTTCATGCTCTTCATGACCTTCATGGTAATATTTCTTCTGCTTCGTGAATTGGCCCTGGACTTCCCTTAAGGCTTAAACTTCCCGAATGATCTTCTCCGAGTTGTCCCACCGTGTAATCGGGTGTGCGATTGAGGTTCACCGCACACTCGGTCCCGGCCTGTTAGAATCGACTTATGAACAATGCCTCGCCCATGAATTTAAACTCCAAGGCATCGCATTCTTGTTACAACATCCCCTTCCGGTCGAATACAAAGGCCTCCGCTTGGACTGCGGATACCGCGTCGATGTCCTGGTTGACCAACAAATGATCCTCGAACTCAAAAGTGTGGAGCGCTTGCTTGGCATCCATGAGGCGCAACTGCTCACTTACATGAAACTGGCCGGCGTCCGGAATGGGTTTCTCATCAATTTCAACGTCAAGCGCCTGAAAGATGGGCTCAAGAGTTTTGTATTGTAGTCTCGTTGGAAGAAGCCGCCTCCAACTCACTCAATGGGTGAGCCACATGCGACGGCATTCCTCTTTGAATTCACTTCCCTTCATGCTCTTCATGGCCTTCATGGTGAACCCAATTGCCGCCTGATCGTGACTGCAAGATGACTCCAGAAGAAAAATATATTCAGAAGCTCGAGTGCAAGATCTGGCAGCTCGAAACGTCGAAGTCCTACCGTCTCACCTATCCTCTGCGGAGGGCGGAGGAGGTTCTTTACTCACTGATGCGCCTCCCCGGCGCCATCAAGAAATATCTCCAACCCGGATTTCGTGAATGCTTCGATGTTGGTGCCTACATGGCCTCATCCATGCGCCCATACGGATGGTGGGAAAAGTATCCGGTTTTGCATTTCTGCCTCTTCCATAAGGAAGACCGCTTGGAAAACGGTGAAAAATACGACGTTCTGGACCCAGCGAAACCGACCGTCATCCTGGTGACCCATTCGGCCTGCCGGACCGGCGCGCCGATCCTTGTCCTCGACCTGGTCGGGCGCTTTTCGCAAACCCACAACGTCGTCGTCTTCTCGATTTTGGGAGGGGCGCTAGAAAAAGCCTTTCACAAAAAGGCGACTGTCTTTGTCGGGCCGATCGCGCGATCCAATCTCGGGTTCGTTCTCGACCAGGAGCTTTCGCAGATCAGGAGACGTGTGCAGCCCGAATTTGCGATCGTCAATTCGATGGAGGCGACCGAGGCGATTCAGAGCCTTTGGAAGCAGGATATCCCGACCCTCCATCTGGTGCACGAGTTTGCCGCCTACACCCGGCCCGCCCGCCGATTTATCCTCTCGGCTCTTTATTCCGACGCGATGGTTTTTTCGGCCGAAATCGTGCGGGAAAATGCGATCGACGTCTGCCCGGAGATCCGGAAGTTGCAAAAGATTGTTTTTCCTCAAGGAACCTGCGAGCTCCCAAAAAGCTCTGCGGATGAGAAGGAAAAAGAGCGCGAGCGCGCGGAGATCCAGGCGACCTTCCGTCCGCCGGGCTGGCCTGAGGATACGATTGTCGTGTTGGGAGCCGGGACGGTCCAGCTGCGGAAAGGAATCCACCATTTCATCTCCACAGCCAGAAAGGTGGCCGAAAAATATCCGGTGCTGAGGATCCGGTTTGTTTGGATCGGGTCGGGCTATTTCCCGGTCGATGACCTGAACTATTCGTGCTTCATCGCCGAGCAGATCCGCCGGTCTGGCCTGGGAGACCGCCTCTCGCTCCTCGATGAGGTGAGCGAGCTTCCCAGCGCGTACGCTGCGGCCGACATCTTTTTCCTCAGCTCCGAGCTCGACCCGCTCCCGTTAGTGGCGCAGGACGCGCTCTTCAACAGGCTTCCGCTCGTGTGTTTCGAAGGAGCCAGCGGGATCCCCGGGCATATTCGGGCGGACCCCGAAGCCTCGGCGGGCGTTGTCCCGTACCTTGATGTTGAGGCCGCCGCAGAAAAAATCGTCGCGTTTGCCCGGGACGAGGGACTTAGGAAATCCGTTGGCGAGGCGGAGCGCCGGCTGGCGGAAAAAATCTTCAACCAAGACAGCTATTTCAAAGGTCTGAGCCTGATCGCCGGGCAAGCCGACATGGCTAAGCGCGAGGAGCTCGTTGACCGCGAAGTCATCCGGGCCTCCGGATTTTTCGATGCCAGGTTTGCCTACCCGCGCCAGGCCGAGGAGGAATCGCTGGCTCTGAAATATTATACGTCTTCGTGGAGGAAGGGCTTTCACTGCCGGAAGCCGTTCCCCGGCTTTCACCCTGGCATCTATGCGGACCTCAACCCCGGCATCACCCGCGATCCGCTCGCTCACTTTATAGAAGCCGGACGCCCCGGGGGGGCATGGCTGAGCGAGGTGATCGGACCCGGCGGCGCCTCCCCGTCGGACCCCCTCCCCGCTCCAGGGAAAACTGCGCTGCACATCCACCTCCACTACGCCGATGTAGCTGGAGAAATATTCTCCCGGCTCCAAAAATCCCGCTTCCGGCCGGACCTTTTCATCAGCGTCACCTCCGACGAGGCCCGGTCAGACGTCCAGAGCCAGATCGAGAGCGCCGGGCTTCGTGCTCACGTGCTGCGGGTCGTTCCGAATCGCGGGCGCGATATCGGGCCGCTCATCACCGGGTTCCCAGAAATCTTTGAGGGGGGGTACGAGTTCATCGGTCATGTGCATGGGAAAAAATCTGTGAATGTCGGAGCTGATTTCGCCCGCCAGTGGGCGGAATTTTTGTACGAGAACCTTCTCGGTGGAAAATTTCCCATGATGGAAGTCGTCCTGCAAAAATTCCAATCCGACCCGGCACTCGGGATCGTCTTCCCCGACGATCCGAATGTCGTGGGATGGGAGGGGAACTGGGAATTTGCCAGTGAGCTCGGCGGGCGGCTCGGGATCCGCCTGTCCTCCGGTCACATCAATTTTCCTGTCGGCACGATGTTCTGGGCCAGGACGCAAGCCATCCAGCCGATGGTCAAGCTAGGCCTCGGATGGGACGATTATCCTGCGGAACCGCTGCCCTACGACGGATCGATGCTCCACGCGATGGAGCGGCTCCTGCCCTCGGTCAGCGAAAGCCAGGGGTTCCGGACCGCCGTCACCCACATCAAGGGTGTCGGACGGTGATTTGTAAATGAGCCACCTCAGAAAACTCCTTCATATCCTGCTGCCTGAGCAGCGGAAAAAACTCCCGTTCATTTTTGGGCTCATGGTTGTTGCCATGTTGTTTGAAATGTTGGGTATCGGTTTGGTAATCCCATTGCTTGCCATATTGGTGCAGCCTGAGCTTTTGTACTCGAATCCCTGGGCAGCACCTCTGCTGAAGGTGATGGGGCAGCCCGACCAGCGAACAATGCTCCTCTACGGATTTGCCTTTATTGTTGTTCTCTTTTTTACAAAGTCTGCCTTTTTAACATTCCAGGCGGCTCAGCAAACAAAGTTTATTTTTTCAGTGCACCAGCAATTGTCGCAAAAACTCTTTTCCATCTATTTGCGACAGCCCTATTCCTTTCACCTGCAACGGAATTCAGCCCAGCTCATCAGAGGAATCACATCCGACACGTGGCTGTTCGCGACAAAATGCATCTCGCCGATTTTAATGTTGCTAACGGATGCCCTTGGCTTTGCCGGGATCATTACGCTTCTTCTCATGGTAAATCCCATGGCGACCGTAACTGTTATTATATTGATCGGAGCTCTTACCGGCCTGTTTTTATCAAAAACCCGGAGCATGGTTTTGGCTTGGGGCAAGGCAAGACAGTACCACGATGGCCAGCGTATCCAGCACGTTCAGCAGGGCTTGAACGGCGTGAAAGAGGTTATGATCCTTGGTCGCCAAAACCAATTTATCGACCTGTTTTCAGAACACAGCATCCATTTGGAACGAGTAAGTCGAAATGAAATGTTGATGCAGCAATTGCCAAGGCTCTGGATAGAGTTTTTCGCAATACTCGGCGTCGCCGTCCTGGTTGCGATCATGGCCTCGCAGAGCTCTTCGGTGACAGATATTGTGCCAACGCTCGGACTTTTTGCCGCTGCCGCATTCCGCATGATGCCCTCGGTGAACCGGATGATCATGTCGCTGCAGGCGACACGTTTTGGCCTCCCCTCTGCCGATTTCTTGGAATCGGAACTGGCGATAGAGGCAAAACAAACGTCTCACGAAGGCGGCAGCTTGATCGGCGAGCTCAAAGGCAGCATCCAATTTGAATCGGTTGCCTTTTGCTACGAAAATGCAAGTCAACCGTCGCTGACCGAAGTGGATCTTATAATAAAGAAAGGCGAGACGGTTGGTTTCTCAGGCCCGAGCGGCTCAGGAAAAAGCACGCTCATTGACGTTCTTCTTGGCCTGCTTACACCTACAGAAGGGAGAGTTCTCGTGGACGGAACCGACATCTCCCGCAGCATGCGGGCATGGCAGAACCAAATCGGATACGTCCAGCAGAGCATCTACCTGACGGATGATACCTTGCGGCGTAATATTGCCTTCGGTTTGTCAGACGAGCAGATCGACGACAGCGCGATGTGGGGAGCCATTCGAGCGGCTCAGTTGGAGGAATTTATTCAGGGTCTGCCCGAAAAAATCGAGACCATCGTGGGCGAGAGGGGGGTGAGGCTCTCTGGAGGGCAGAGGCAAAGAATCGGGATTGCGCGAGCGCTCTACCACAACCCGAATGTCTTGGTCCTAGATGAGGCGACAAGCGCGCTTGACAATGCAACCGAGGCAGAGGTTATGAATTCGGTGGATGCGCTTCATGGGAAAAAAACAATTATCATCATCGCCCATCGTATGAGTACACTCGGGGGTTGTGATCGCGTCTATCGTCTAGAGGACGGTCGAATCTCAAACTAAAATATCAAAAGCATGCTACAAAACAGTTCAATTCTCATTACTGGAGGAACCGGTTCATTTGGAAAAGTTTTTGTCCCGCTGACCCTCGAAAAGTACAATCCGAAGCGCCTCGTGATTTTTTCAAGGGATGAAATGAAGCAGTGGGAAATGGCCCAGAGCTACGGAAACGACCCCCGGGTCCGCTTTTTTATCGGGGACGTCCGCGACAAAGATCGCTTGGTGCGCGCATTGGATGGAATTGATTTTGTTGTCCACGCCGCCGCGACAAAAATTGTTCCCACGGCTGAATACAACCCCTTCGAGTGCGTGAAGACGAATATCAACGGGGCGATGAATGTCGTTGACGCCTGCATTGACCGGGGAATCCAGCGGGTTGTCGCCCTTTCGACCGACAAGGCCAGCAATCCAGTGAATCTGTACGGCGCAACAAAGCTTGCCTCGGACAAGCTTTTTGTTGCCTCCAACGCCTATGCCGGAACTCACAACACGAGGTTCGCCGTCGTACGTTATGGCAATGTGATGGGATCGAGGGGATCGGTCATCCCATTTTTTCTCTCGAGGGCTCACAGCGGAATTCTGCCGATCACGGATGCAAAAATGACGAGGTTTATGATTACCTTAGAGCAGGGGGTGGACCTGGTCTGGCGGGCATTTGAAGATATGAGCGGTGGCGAAATCTATGTGAAGAAGATTCCTTCCATGGGTATTCTGGACATCGCCAAGGCAGTCGCCCCTGATGCCCGGATGGAGTACATTGGAATTAGGCCAGGCGAAAAAATCCATGAGCAAATGATTGGCGTGGAGGATGCCGCTCATACATTCGAGTATGGGAGCTACTACAAAATTCTGCCTGCCATTTATGGCTGGTCAGCCGATGCGAGCCGCATCGGAGATGGGGTGCCCGTTGCGCAGGACTTTGTTTATACGTCCGACAAAAATTCCGACTGGATGTCCACCGAGACGTTGAGACAATGGATTGAGACGAGGAAGCCGGACTTGTTGGCAACCTGATCAAGTCTTGAAACAGCGCATACTCATTACAGGTGGCAGTGGACTGCTGGGGTTGATTTGGGCCCAGGAAACCCGGTCCGAGTTCGATGTATTCCTGGGTTTGCACATTCGGTCAGTCAAAATAGCTGGGACAACGTCGCTGCCAATTCGGTGGGAGGATTCCGGCGCACCAGGCATCGAACTCGATCGGTTATCCCCCAACCTTGTTGTCCATACAGCCGGCCTGACCAGCGTGGAGCGGTGCGAAACAGATCCCGAACAAGCAAAGGCTCTGAATACCGATCTGGCGGCCCGGGTTGCTGAGTATTGCGGGAAGAGAAAAATCGGCCTCATCCATATCTCCACCGATCATCTTTTTGATGGATCGGCCCCGCTTGTTCGGGAAGAACATCCGCTATGCCCGATGAACGTGTATGGTCAAACCAAAGCGGATGGGGAAGCTGCAGTGCTGCAGGCCTGCCCCGAGGCGCTGGTGGTGCGAACAAATTTTTACGGATGGGGTCCGCCGTACCGGCGCTCGTTCAGCGATTGGATTATCGATTCCTTGAAAGCTGGCCGGGAAATCGGAGTCTTCGAGGATGTTTTTTACACGCCAATCCTGGCGGCCAAGCTGGTTTCTTCTGCAATGGAGCTCTGGTCCAAGGGAGTTCATGGAGTCATCCATATTGCTGGTCCAGCGAGGATATCAAAACATGATTTTGCGGTCCGGGTGGCAGCCGAGTTTGATCTGGATCACCACCTGATCCGCCGAGCACAGTTGTCAAACTCCCCGCAGCTTGTTCGTCGTCCGTTCGACATGAGCCTGAGCAGCGAAAAAGCCTGGTCCATGCTTTCCTCGCAGCCCGACACTTTGGCCGAGCAAATCAAAACGCTGGCGCGCGAGCAGGAGTCTGGGCTGACATCAACTTTATAAAATATGATCCCCTATGGCCGCCATTCCATTGACGAATCAGACATCCAAGCCGTTGTGGATGTGCTGCGGAGCGGGTTTTTAACCCAAGGCCCGCACATTGATGCCTTTGAAAAGGCCGTTGCTGAATACACCGGGGCGAATTATGCCGTCGCTGTTTCGAGCGGGACGGCAGGGCTCCATCTTGCCGCCCTCGCCGCCGGAGTCGGTCCCGGCAAATCTCTGGTAACCTCCCCGATCACGTTCGTTGCCAGTGCGAATGCCGGAATCTATGCCGGAGGGAGCGTCCATTTTGCCGATATCGACCCGGAAACTATCAACATGTCACCGACATGCCTCCGGCAGGTTTTGGAGCGGGAGAAAAACGTTCAAGCGGTCGTTCCGGTCCACTTTGCCGGCCTCCCCTGCGACATGACATCGATCCGGTCCATTGCGGATGAATTCGGAGCGATGGTCATCGAAGACGCTGCACACGCCCTCGGAGCAACCTACGAGGACGGTTCTCGCGTGGGATGCTGCAGGCACTCAGCCATGACGGTTTTTTCTTTTCATCCGGTGAAGGCCATCGCGGCCGGGGAGGGTGGCATGATTACCACCAACGATGAAACTCTCTACCGTAAGCTGCTTCGTCTTCGCAGCCACGGAATTAACAAGGCAGACGATTGCTTCGTTCTGGAACGGGAGGCTCTCGACGAGGACGGGATTCAAAATCCCTGGTATTACGAGATGCAGGAACTTGGCTTCCATTACCGCATCACTGATATCCAATGCGGCCTCGCCCTCTCCCAGTTCAAACGGCTACCCTCATTTATCGCACGGCGACACGAGCTTGCTCTTCAGTACGATCAAGCCCTGGCAAATTGGAGTTGGCTCCGGCCGGCACAGACGGCTGGGCGTGCGCAAAGCGGCCACCATCTCTATGTGGTCAGGGTGGACTTCCAAAAGCTTGGAAAGACCCGGGGAGCTGTCATGCGGGAGCTCCGCACAAATGGCATCGTCTGCCAGGTCCACTACATTCCCGTCACCTCGCAACCATTTTACAAAAACCAAGGGTTTCTTTCTTCAGACTACCCCAACTCCCTGCGGTACTACACGGATGCTCTCAGCATTCCGCTGTACTACACTCTAACAGACAAGGAACAGGAATACATTGTCGAAGCGCTTCGAAATCTGAGGCAATGAATGGTGCAACCGCTATGGAAAAAAGCAAAGAAAGAGCAGGCGATCGTTCTGACCAAACCGAACGTTTTAACATGAATGCCAAATCCATATTGTTCGCCCTAACTGCTACCTATGTGGTTGCTCTGTTGGGAAAGATGTGGGTTGGCAACACGGCATATTTCGACAACCTAACGTTGTCCCTGCTGCTGTGCTTGGCGTTGGTTCTCGTCATCTCGCTAAAAACAGCGACAAACAACATTTTTCCAATTATAGCCGGAACGCTTATATATTTCCTGGTATACATTTTCCCGCGATCGTTGGAGTACCTCTATATGCCGGGAATGGTCGTTTTCCCACTGATCAGCAGTGCAGATGCTCCCCTAATAAACAGGGGGCTTCTTTACTTTGTTGGAGGCACGGCATTTTTCCTTGCGGGAATTCATCTGGCTGGTTCCCTTTTTAAGGACCGACCGGCGCCTGTGCTGATGCCAGCAGAAGCCCGGCAGGCAGCCCTCCGCGATATCCTGCCCCTCTCGATTGTTTTTGTTTTATCCCTTTTGATAATGATTGTCGGTCAGAAACTCTCCGGAATTAGCGTCATCGGCCCTGCGGGCGAATCCAAGTATCACATTCTTGTGCAGGTCTCTCTGTTGCTATTTAGCATAGACACAGCATTAATATGTGTTGTCGCAGCCGGTGTTGCTGCCTGGAAATCACTCAACACGTGCCATTTTCTCTGTGTCGGATCGATTCTGGCGGGCTACCTGGCTGCAACAATGTATTTTGGATCTCGCGTTGGGCTCCTCCGAATTCTCCTGGCGGCAATCATGGCGTTCTTTGTGGTTTATCGAAACAAGAGCTTTGGCTTATCAAAAAAGATGGCTTTGACCACGCTGGGCGCATGCCTATTTGTTGTTTGCATTGCTGTGTTTGGATTTCAAATAGGCTCTGCCTACAGAAACAGACTCGGACTCGAATCGTTGGAACGTCGCCTCGTCGCAGAGCCTCAAAACGCCATCGTTTTAGGAAGCAGAATTCAGCAAATGAAGGAAGACAAACTCAAGTTGAATAACGTAGCCGTTCTTTGCTCTTCGATATTAAACCGCCTGAATACCGTGGACTTTGCCATTTTGACAAGTTCCCTGAACCGGAGCGGGCTGCCCCCCTCGATCTACGGCGACATTTCCTACGCTGCAAAAAGTATTGCTAATAGCGTTCCCGGGACACCATTTCCCGAAGCAGACATAAATACGTCTCAGGTGCATGACATCGTGTACTCCGGAAGAGATGCCGGGGAGGTGAAAGCCGGAGGGTATTTTAGCCGGCCTTGGACAATCTGGGGCCTCGGGACACTCTTTACCTCAACCTGGTGGGGGTATTCCTCTTTCATGATCTTTGCGGGGTTTATGCTGCAGCTCTTCTATTGGGTCATTGGCAACCTTTCCGGGCATTATGCCCTATATGTCCAAACGGTTTATCTCTCTGTAGTCCTGCAATTAGTGTATTTTTCCATGGGGGTAGATCACAGTGTCATTGTGGCCATTGGATGCGCCGCACAGACGGTTGTTATTATAGCATTTCTTGCAGGCGCTAAAAAACTTATCTCATTCACCAAGCCAAGCCGCGAAGCCGTCGCTTAGCAGGCGGTTGCCTTTTCCGCCCGACCATGCCAGCAGACCTTGCAGGCAGCAAAAATCTCTTTCTCATGCAGATTCCCTCGATTGAAAAAATTGCCCTTGGCACTGCACAGTTCGGAGGAGCATACGGCATCAACAACGGGTTTGGCATCCCGCCGGAAGTCCAGATTCACGGAATATTACGAAAAGCCATAGACGTTGGTATCCGGAGTTTTGACACTGCTGCCGCCTATGGAAACTGCGAACATTTGCTGGGAACGGTGGTGCAGAAGTTCGTCTCTCCCTCCGAAGTGCGTATCACGACGAAAGGGACAGTCCTTGGCGAGGGGATCGTTTCAACCGTTGAGGCTTCAATGAGCCGGCTCTGTGTGCCATGCCTTGATTCGTGGTTACTCCACTGCGAAGGAGAGCTGGACAGCTGGGACTCAAAAACATGGGCAGGGGCAAGAAAGCTCACAGAGAGCGGCAAAGTCCGCTCATTTGGAGTGTCCGCTTACCAGCCAGCCGCAGCGGTGCGGGGCCTTAAAGAAATTGGCTTGGAGACAGTCCAGTTTCCTGGCAGTCCCATGGATAGGCGATTTTTCAGGCATCAGGAGCTCTCCGAACTTCTGCGCAATGGCAAGCAGGCGACCGTTCGAAGCATTTACCTCCAGGGTCTCTGTCTCGTGTCGCAAGATGCCAAGATCGACCACATTCCCTACGCAAGGGAAGCCGTGACAAAACTAGACGGGTTCTGCCGCGCCCATGGTCTTCAGCGGGATGCGTTCTGTCTGCAGTATGTGTTATGCCGAATTCAAGGCCTGAATGCAAACATCGTGGTGGGGCTTGAAACCATCGACCAATTGGAGCGCAATATTTCCATTTTACAGAGCGCTCCACTGCCGGTGGAAATCTGCGATGAATGGGACGCCGTTTGGCCGGACGACCATGAAACGCTTGTCCTGCCCTACCTTTGGAAATGATTAAACCTCCGGGGGCTGCAACGCGGCGATGCACACAAGAACGATCTGGCGGGTTGGAAGTAAGCTTAAGAATAGCAAGTACATTTAAAAGGATAAGATATGCAAACAATTCAGATTGGAACTAAGACAATTGGGGATGGCCTTGAACCACTCATGTTCGCTGAGGAGGGCCAAGCGAACCAAGGTGATGCCAAGCTCGCAATGGCGATGTGCGAAAGGGCGGCCGAGGCGGGGGCCGACGGGATCGAATTTCAGTTTTTTCTAGCAGATGACATGTACATCTCGACTGATCCCGGCCATGCCATCTACAAATCGCGTGAATTGTCCTGCAGTGCGATTCGAGAGATTATCGAGTGCGCACACTCCCACGGCCTCCTGCTCCAGGTCGCCGGACTCTCACCCTCTCTGATTCAGTTTTGTGCGGATGCCGGAGCCGATTCGTTTTGTGTGAATGCGACGGATTTGACGAATCCAGAAATTCTGGATGCGGTCGCACATCTCGGACTTCCGTTCTGGCTAGCAACCCTCATGGGTACGATGGAGGAGATAACTTGGTCCATCGACTACTTGCGCACGAAAACGAGCAGGGCATTCGGCCTTCTCCATGGGCAACATGTCATGTCAACAGATGCCACCCAAGGAGTGCCTCCTGCCCTACTTCAGTTGGATTGTATATCTTCAATGAAGGAACGTTTTGATCTCGTTACCGGATTTGTGGACCACACAATAACGCTCTACGTCCCGGCCTTGGCAGCGGCCAAGGGAGCTGCCATCGTTATGAAGCACCTTGCGCCCGAAAAGAATTGGAGGGGGCCCGACTGGGTTGTCTGCCTCGACCCGGACGACTGGAAAAAGTCGCGTGATATGCTCAGGGACAGTTTTGCCTCCGGGGGCGATTCCAAAGAGCTATCAATTGCAGAATTCAAAGACAGAACGCTTCACAGGCGGAGTCTCTATTCGCGCCGAGAATTGAAAGCCGGCACCGTCATAACCAGAGGCGATCTGGTCGCTCTCCGCCCAGGGCAGGGTGGCATAGACCCCAGATTTCTCGATTCTTATGCCGGTCGCACGGTTCTAAATGACCTCGGAAAGCATCAACAAATACAAGCCGCTGATTTTTGCGGTCCTTCTGAAGGGAGAAATACATGAACCTCGGGCTAAAAAATAAAGTCGCTGTCGTCCTCGCCTCCGGTGCGGGAATCGGTCGCGGGATAGCTGCCGTCCTTGCCAAGGAAGGTTGCCAACTTGCCATTTGCTCCCGCAACGAAGCTCACATTTCATCGCTGGGTAAAGAAATCGCACTCAGCAGCGGGGTAAATGTTGTTGCCAAGCAGGCGGATGTTTCCGATCCGGCGTCACTGGACGGCTTTTTCGATGCTGTTTTTGATGCCTACGGGAAGGTTGACATTCTAGTCAACAACTCCGGCGGTCCACCTGCAGGGAAATGCATGGAGCTGAGCGATGAACAATACCAGCAGGCCTTTCAGTTGGTCTTGATGAGTAAGATCCGGGCTTGCAAGCGAGTCATCCCAGTGATGAAGAAGCAGGGATGGGGGCGCATCATCAATGTCGAGAGCACCAGCGTCAAGAGCCCTCTAGAGAATATGGTTTTGTCGAACACGTTTCGGTCCGCTGCAACCGCATTCGCAAAAACCCTCTCACTGGAGCATGCGCGGGATGGGATCAGGATTCATACGATCCTTTCAGGCCCGTTTCTCACCAACCGCGTGAATGAGCTAGGAAATGCCGCGGCCTCGCAGAAGGGAATTTCTTTTGAGCAATGGAAATCGGAAGCGATAGCCGGAAATCCTCTGGGCCGATTCGGTGACCCGCTGGAGTTCGGAGCATTGGTTGCATTTCTGGCGAGCGATCTGGCTGATTTCATGAATGGCACCTGCATAGCCATTGATGGAGGAGCGCTTAAAACGACAACATGAAGCAGATCTCCAAATTAGCAATTTAACACAAAAGACCCCCTATCAACACAGGGGCTGTGTCCCTTCTTACTAAATTGTAACAATAATGAAAGTAGTTGCACTCATTCAAGCTCGCATGGGATCTAAAAGATTTCCAAACAAAGTTATGCGTCCGATATGCGGGGTCCCTATGATTGAGCACCTTCTGAATCGTCTTTCGAAAGCGCAAAAAATTGATCAAATAGTATTAGCAACCTCCAGCACAAAAAATAATGAAGTATTAGTGCAATATGTTAAAAGCCTTGGCTATGAGGTTTTTCAAGGTAGCGAAGATGACGTGCTAGATCGCTTCTATAATGCCTCAATGATCTATAGTCCAGATGCTGTCGTGCGCATCACGGGCGACTGTCCGCTGATCGATCCAGCCGTTGTGGACGACGTCGTACGCGCCTTCCAAAACGAGGGGAAGGACTATGTTAGTAATGTGGAGCCGCCGACATTTCCCGACGGCCTAGACTGCGAGGTCTTTTCGTTTCGTTCGCTCCAGCAGGCCGCCGAGGAGGCTGTCGAGCCTGCACACCGCGAGCATGTAACCCCATATCTGCGCGAATCCGGGAAATTTTCCCGTTCGAATGTAGTCGCAGAAATCGACGGGTCCCAGGAACGCTGGACGGTTGACGAGCCCAAGGACCTCGAGGTCGTTGCTGCCATCTTCGAACACTTTGCCCCGCGCACCGACTTTGGCTGGCGGGAAATTATGGCGTTAAAAGAAACAAACCCAGAGCTTTTTCAGGCTAACGCCGGGATCCTGCGCAACGAGGGGGCCGCGATCGGAGCGGGCCAAAAGCTTTGGAAGCGGGCGAAGCGGGTTATTCCGGGCGGCAACATGCTGCTCTCGAAGCGGGCGGAGATGTTTTTGCCCGACCAGTGGCCGGCCTACTTCAGCAGGGCGAAGGGCTGCAAGGTCTGGGACCTTGACGGCCGGGAATTTATCGACATGTCGATCATGGGGATCGGCACCAACATCCTCGGCTACGGGCATCCGGAAGTTGACGCGGCCGTGATGCAGACGGTCCAGGCCGGGAACATGTCCACGCTGAACTGCCCGGAGGAAGTTTACCTCGCCGAGAGGCTGGTCGAGCTCCACCCGTGGGCCGACATGGTCCGGTTTGCGCGGTCCGGCGGCGAGGCCAATGCGATCGCCATCCGCATCGCCCGCGCCGCGTCGGGCAAGGACAAGGTGGCGGTCTGCGGGTACCACGGCTGGCACGACTGGTACCTCTCAGCAAACCTCGGGGACGATAAAAGCCTGGACGGCCACCTCCTGCCCGGACTCGAACCAAACGGGGTCCCCCGCAGCCTTCGCGGGACGGTTTTCCCGTTCACGTACAACAATTTTCCGGAGGTGCAGGAGCTGGTCGAAAGAGAGGACATCGGGGTCATTAAGATGGAGGTCATGCGCAACAAAGGCCCCGAGGACAACTTTTTGCATAAAGTCCGCCAGCTGGCGACCGACCGCGGGATCGTTCTCATTTTTGACGAATGCACGTCCGGCTTCCGCCAGACATTCGGCGGCCTGCATAAGCTCTACGGTGTCGAACCGGACATGGCGATGTTTGGCAAGGCACTCGGCAATGGCTATGCGATCACGGCGACGATCGGCAGGCGGGCGGTGATGGAGGCGGCGCAATCGACGTTTATCAGCAGCACGTTTTGGACCGAGCGCATCGGGCCGACAGCAGCCCTCAAAACCCTCGAGGTCATGGAGCGGGAAAAATCCTGGGAATTCATTTCACAAACCGGCCTGGGAATTCGTAAACGGTGGCAGGAACTTGCAGACAAACACGGCCTCCATATCGAGCACTGGGGCCTCCCGGCGCTGACTGGATTTTCTTTCGAAAGCCCCAACGCCCTGGCTTATAAAACCCTGATCTCCCAGGAGATGCTGGCAAAGGGGTATCTGGCAGGGAACAGTGTGTACGTCTGTACCGACCACACGTCCGAAGTGCTTGACTCCTACTTCGATGCGCTCGATCCAATTTTTGCACTCATTCGTGAATGCGAAGACGGCCGTGATGTGATGGGCCTGCTCCATGGCCCCGTATGCCATGGAGGGTTCACGAGGCTGAATTAATGTCCACCCTGCACGTCGCTTTCCGGCTGGATGTTAATCGGCAGATTGGCACCGGCCACCTCATGCGCTGCCTGACATTGGCTGACGAGCTTAAGCGGCGTGGAGGGATGACCCGTTTCGTGAGCCGGGGAATCCCCAAGCATTTCTGTGAAATGTTAGCATCTCACGGGCATGAAGTCAGCGAACTAGGTGGCGATCCAGACGCAGTACCGGACGGGACTTTGGTCGTTGTGCCCACCCCTCCTTGCAGCCAGCATGAAGACGCGTGCGATACCATTGCCGCGCTTGCCGACAAAAAATGGGATTGGCTCATCGTCGACCATTATGCGCTTGATGTCGTGTGGGAGAATTCCCTGCGGGGTTCCGCAAAGAAAATTCTGGCTATCGACGATCTGGCCGACCGCACGCACGATTGCGATGTGCTTCTGGACCAAAACTTTTACTGGGATCCAGCGGCCCGGTATGCCGGGAAAGTTCCCAAAGCCTGTCGGATGCTTCTCGGGCCGAGGTTCGCTCTCCTGCGCGAGGAATTCTGCCAGCGCCGTCCGCTCGTTCGCCCGCGATCCGCAAACCTGGGAAGGATTCTGATTTTCTTTGGAGGCGTGGATTCCGAAAATCTGACGTCCCAATCCATGGATGCAGTTGCGGGGGCGGCAGAGCGTGGCATTCGCATCGATGTCGTGGTGGGAATTCTCCATCCGTTCAGGAGGCAAATTGAAGAAGCCTGTCAAGCGCGAGGATTCCGATGCCACGTTCAGACCGAAAACATTTCGGAATTGATGGCTGAAGCCGATCTTTGCATCGGGGCTGGTGGCACTGCTGTCTGGGAGCGCTGCTGCTTGGGATTGCCGACCCTTTCGATCTGCACGGCACCGAACCAGGAACGGCAAATCGCCGACGCCTCGTCGGCGGGGCTCCTCTATACAGCCGTTTCCGATGAGGATCTTCCTACATATTTGCCGCGGCATCTCGCTGCGTTCTGCGAAAATCCGGGGGGAAGGCAGGATATCTCGCGCCGGGCGATGGAGATGGTCGACGGTCGCGGGTCCCTTCGAGTCGCCCAAGCGCTAGGGTTCCATAACATCAGCATTCGTGAGGCCTGCATGGACGATTCAGAGAAACTTTACTCCTGGCGCAACCATCCTTCGATCCGGAGCACTGCGAGGCACCAGCGACCGATCCCTCGCCAGGAACACGACAATTGGCTGGGGGAGGTTTTGGCGGATACCAGCCGCATGCTTTTGATTGGAGAGCGCCTTGGAGAGCCCTTGGGAGTCGTTCGATTTGACTGCGGCGGGAAGGAGGCGGCAGAAGTCTCCATCTACTTGGTGCCTGGTTGTACGGAAGTGGGGCTGGGAGGAGATTTGCTACTCGCTGCCGAACAATGGATGCAATTCAATGCTCCCGAAACGAGAAGGTTCCGGGCTCAGGTGCTGGGGCAAAACACGCGCTCGGAGAAGATGTTTCTGGGGCAGGGGTATAACATCGCGAGCACGTGGTTCGAAAAATGTGTGAAGGAATAAACATCGGCAGCCAAAAAGTCGGTCTAGGGCACTCCCCGTTCATCATCGCGGAGATGTCCGGCAACCACAACCAATCGCTTGAGCGGGCGTTGGAGATCGTCGAGGCCGCAGCGGAGGCGGGCGCGCACGCGATCAAGGTCCAGACGTACACGGCCGACACGATGACGATCGACCTCGACGAGCGTGAGTTCCGCATCTCCGATCCCGGCAGCCTCTGGGCGGGAGAGTCGCTCTACAACCTTTACAAGAAGGCCTACACGCCGTGGGAGTGGCACAAGCCGATTTTTGAACGGGCGCGCGCGCTGGGGATCATCCCGTTCAGCTCCCCGTTCGACGAGACCGCCGTGGCATTCCTGGAGGAGCTCGAGGCTCCGTGCTACAAGATCGCCTCCTTTGAAAATACCGACCTGCCGCTGATCCGGTGTGCGGCGGCCACCGGGAAGCCCCTCATCATCTCGACGGGGATGGCAAGCATGGCCGAACTGGAGGAGACCGTTGGCGCTGCGCGCGATGCCGGCTGCAAGGATTTGGTCCTGCTCAAGTGTACCAGCACTTATCCTGCGGAGCCGACGACCACAAATTTGAGGACGATCCCGGATTTGAGGGACATTTTTGGCTGCGAGGTCGGGGTCTCCGACCACACGATGGGGATCGGGGTTTCTGTCGCGGCCGTTGCACTCGGGGCGACGGTGGTTGAAAAACATTTTACGCTGAGCCGGGCTGACGGGGGCGTGGACAGCACCTTTTCGATGGAGCCCGCCGAGCTCCGGCAACTTGTCTCAGAGACCAAACGTGCCTGGCAAGCGCTTGGGGGCGTCAGCTACGGGCCAACCGAAGGAGAAAAGAAGTCTCTTCAATTCCGGCGTTCGCTGTACGTGGTGGAAGACCTGGAGCCTGGCGACATCTTCACAAAAGAAAACTTGCGGGCGATTCGCCCCGGCCTCGGCCTACCACCAAAGTATTTCGATTCGTTTCTTGGAGGCCGCGTGGAAAGGGGAGTAAAGAGAGGTACTCCGTTGAGCTGGGATCATATTGCTCCTGATCAAATCAGGTCACCGAAACCACTATAGTGTTAACAATTTTTACTGAGCGGTTTTTTCTGAGAGAGCTTGTTCCAGAAGATGCGAATGAAACGTACCTGGGTTGGCTGAATGACAGCGCGATCCAACGGTTTATCACGTCAGCCAATAAAACTCACACACAGGCAGAGCTATCCGCCTACGTGTGCTCGCGCTTAAACAGAGATGATGTTTTGTTCTTGGGAATTTTTGAAAAGCAATCCGGAAAACATATCGGCAACATCAAATTTGAACCGATTGATACAATCGAGAGCTATGCGGTTCTGGGAATGCTTATCGGCGATGCAAATTGGCGCGGAAAGGGAGTGGCCAGCGAGGTTATTGATGCGAGCCTCAATACAATTTGTCTGCAGAGAGGAATTAAAGAAATTATTCTGGGCGTGGAGCTGGACAATAAGCCTGCCATCCGCGCCTATGAGAAAGCAGGATTTCAGATTGAGCCGACAGAGAAAGTTTCAGTAGATCCGGTGAATGCCATAACCATGATCAAAAAATTCCGGTAACGTGAAGCTGGCCCCGCATTTTTTATTGCCCCACTCAGTCCTGCGTTCCCGCCTGCGACGAATCATGCGCGGGTACCGCTATCTCAGAAGCACGGGAAGTCTGGGAAAGATAGTGGAAGTTAAGAGTTCTTTGACAACTCAGCCGCTCAAAGCCCAAGGGAATCCGTCGACATTTGGGCATGAGGCTATTGATTGCTCCAAAGAGAAAATCGTGCGCCAGTATCTCTTGCTCCGCATTGGAGGAGTCAACCTGAACCGCGCCTTGTTGTTTTCGCTGGGAAAAAAGGGTGGGACAGTTGCATTTCCGCTGCCGAGAGAGTGGAGGGAGGTCATTGCAAGCCACGGCTTCAGGGTCGACAACAAGAAGTGCGCCATTCTTTGGTGGGGCTACATCTGTGCACTCTTCCTGTATGGCGTCGCCCAATACATCAAAATTGCTTCGAGCGGACTATTTTCGATTTTCAAAGGTTGCCCGGAACCTCGAAGGCACGCCTACTTTGAAAATCTCGGCCTTGAGAACCTTCCGAAGGCTAGCCGAGAGACGGATAGGGAAAATCTATTTTCATGGTATCTTCATCTGCGGGGGGAACCCGCCGAATTGGATGAAATCCGCCACGGGGTATCGAAGGCAGAACAGGTGTTGGTAGATGGGGTTTCGGTGCTGCCCCAACAGGGCCCGTTCCCTTCGAAATGGAGCTTCCATCAGCTTGCCGCATACTGCACTCGTGGCTTCGTTGCGATCTCCGCAGCAGCCTTCGAGATATTACGAGGCGAGTGGTGGGAAGCTTTGCTCCTCAATCAATCGGCGCTTTTGACGCTGGTGGATGTTTTGCCGAAACACTACCTGGCTAAGGAATATCTTTTTCACAATTCCACGTGGATGTATCGTCCGCTCTGGACATATGAAGCGGCGCGGCAGGGGGCAAAAATCATCTTTTATTTTTACTCAACCAACAGTCAGGGATTTAAGACATCCGCCGGTTACCCCATTTTGAATTATGGGTGGGAAAGCATGACTTGGCCGAACTACCTTGTTTGGGATGAGTATCAGGCAGACTTTGTCAGGCGTGCGGTTGGTGCATCGGCAAACATTCAAATTGTTGGCCCAATCCCCTTTCAATGCAGTCCCCATCAAATGCCCGAAGTCCATGCGGGAGCCGTTGCCATTTTTGACGTTACCCCTCACCGTGATTCTCATTATCAAACTCTCGGGCAGGAAATGGAGTTTTACACGCCGGATGTTTCTCTGCCCTTCTTGCAGGATATCTGCGACGCTGCAGAAAAGCGCAGGGTAACAATTCTCTGGAAACGCAAACGGAACGTGGGACGGATGGCGCATCCGCGGTATCGCCACCTGGGGGATCGGCTCGCAGCTAAAAATCATGTCACGATTTTAGATCCGCAAACGTCGGCGGCACAGGTCATAGAGAGGTGTGCGGCCGTCATCTCGATGCCCTATACCTCAACGGCACTGATTGCCAGGGAACTTGGAAAGCCCACTGCTTACTACGACCCTCTTTCCAGCTTGCAGCGAGATGATCGTGCGGCCCACGGAATCAAGATTATTCAAGGTCGCCAGGAGTTGGCGAAATGGATGGAAGAGCATTTAAGCTCAGCGAATACCTCAGACCTCATCCATGCTTAACCTTGTTAGAGAAGAGTGCTTATCCTGGATGGAGGGGGTGATCAGAAATCTTCCCGGACGTGCAGGCCGGTTGGTTCGCAGGGTTTGGTATCAACGTCGGTTTGCGAGCTGCGGCGAACTTTTTATTGGCGAAGGATGTCGCTTCATCGATCCGGCTTCCATGCGGTTTGAAGGACGCACTCTGATCAACGAGGGGTGCTATTTTAACGCGCAGGGCGGAATGATTTCGATGGGGGACTTTACCGCAATCAACAATGGGGCCCATATCAATGCTTCCTGTGGAGGTCATATCCGTATTGGATCGCATTGCCCGATCGGGCCCGGAGTGGTGATGAGAACAGCGAACCACCGCTTCAGTGATGCAGCTGAGTATATTCAGAACCAGGGGCATGACGCTGCAGACATCATAATTGAAGATGATTGCTGGCTGGGAGCCAATGTCATTGTTCTTGCCGGGGTTAAGATTGGCCGAGGAGCCGTTGTGGGAGCTGGGGCAGTTGTTTCGAAGGATGTTCCTGAAATGGCCGTCGTCGTTGGTGTCCCGGCACGTGTTATCAAGTATCGATCAGGAACTTCCGCCCAGGTTGTTCAGAGTCATCCAGAGTCCTCACGATGAAAAGCTTGGCATCGACGGTTAAAAAAATCTGCTTTCATGCCATGCAGGGGGATCTGAGATATCTCATCTATGAAAAAGCTTCGCTTTTCATCGGATGGTTGTCCATTTGTCTCAACTGTTGGCTTTACAGGGGCCGGCTCTCAATCTCCTGCCCTTACAAGGTATGGGGCGGCATTCGTTTCCTCATTTTCGGCCGCGGGTCGATTTCGATAGGAAAGAATTTTCATGCGGTTTCCGACAGGAAAAGATCGTTTTTAACGCTATTTTCTCCGTGCCATCTGACGGTCATAGGCGATGGACACATCCTTCTTGGCGAGCATGTAGGCCTCAACGGGACGACGATCGCTGCGCGCGGAACAATAAGTATTGGAGATAATACAATGATCGGTCCAAATACGATCATTGTGGATCATGACGGCCACCCTTCCTGGCCGCCTGAGGCGCGCTGGTCAACCGGCGGCGCAATAGCTGATATTAAAATCGAGGAAGATGTTTGGATTGGGATGAACTGCCTCGTCCTTAAAGGAGTTAAAATCGGGAAGGGCTCTGTTATTGCTGCCGGAAGTGTTGTAGTCTCGGATGTTGAGCCCGCCTGTCTTTATGCAGGCAATCCTGCAAAAAAAATCCGATCGCTTGAAGGGTGATGGTTTTTCACTTCCCGACATGGATGCGCCAACCTCCAGTTTAAAAATGTGCCCCGCGTGCCAGTCGACAAAGGTCAGCTATGCCTCGGACTACCGGTGGGCGCACGATATGTTTTCGGGTCTTGTTCGGCTAGCCTGTGGTTCATGCGGGCTTCATTTTGCCGATCCGATGCCCTCATCGCAGGCGTTAGAGGCGTTTAATGCCTCCTACTTTGATAACGCCCACGGTGGGGTAGCGGGCCACGCCGAACAGGACGCCTTCTTTTCCGGTCTGGCGGCGCTGCGAGTCGCCCATGTGGAAAGCTATCTTTCCGAGCGCAAGGTTAAGGTGGCGAACATCCTGGAAATTGGCCCTGGTGCCGGTCATTTCGCTGCCCAGTGGCTCAAGCGGTTTCCAGCCTCAAACTACCGAGCTATCGAAACCGATACAACGTGCCACGCAAATTTAAACCGCATGGGTGTACAGCTCCTGGGGGATGGAGAGCAGGCGCTTGATTGTGACTTGGTTATTATATCTCATGTGCTGGAGCACGTGAGTGCCCCCCAAGACTTCCTCCGCAGCATCCTGCGGAGCCTTCGTCCGGGCGGAGTGATCTTTATTGAAGTTCCCTGCAACGACTGGCAGCACAAGGATCTCGATGAGCCCCACCTGCTGTTTTTCGATAAAAAGCCGATGGGCCTTCTTCTCGAAAGACTCGGGCTTGTGAACATCCGGCTGTCCTACCACGGCCGGCTGATTTCTGATCTGCGGTCGGAAACAACTTTACGGAAGCTCGCCAGAAAAGTTCAGTCCCGTCTCCTGCGGTGGGGGCTGACATTTCCTTTTGCGCACAGCAAGACGGGCATGGATGCTTTATCCTCGCCCATGGAACGCGCCATGATCGCCCCGTTCGAGGCGCATGTTGAACAGTCCTCCCCCGCCTGGTGGCTCAGGGCGCTCGCAACGAAAAAGAAATTATGAAAAACATAGATCCTTCCTATCTCGACACTCTTTTTGATCTGCATGGAAAGGTGGTTGTGCTCACCGGGGCGGGCGGTTACCTGGTTGGTGAGATGGCCCGGGCAGCGGCCTTTGCTGGCATGAAGGTCGTCTGCTGCGACATCCGGATGGATGATGCCAACCGCACGGTTGAAGCCATTTTGTCCGCAGGGGGCGAGGCTGTTGCCATGGAGTTGGATGTGCGCAAACCAGAGGATTTCCATCGTGCGCTCGCCGAGACGTTAAAAGTGTATGGGCGTCTCGATTGTGTGCTTAATGGGGCTGGAAAAAATGCGCCCACACCATTTTTTGAGATTCCGATTGAGGAATGGAATGAGATTCTTGCGATCCAGCTCACCGGGACGATGCTGAGCTGCCAGATTTTTGGCCGGCACCTTGTCGAGCAGGGCCATGGTTCGATCGTCAATATCAGCTCCGCTTCGTCCGGGCCTCCGCTCTCCAAGGCCTTCACCTACTCGGTGGCGAAATCTGGAGTCAAAAACCTCACTCAGAACCTGGCTCGCGAATGGGGGACATGCGGAGTGCGGGTGAATGCTCTGCGCCCGGGATTTTTCCCAACCGAGTGGTCCCAGCGCAACTTTATTACCCCGGAGCGAGAGGCGGCCATCCTCGGGCATACGGCGATGAAGAGGTACGGGAATCCGAAGGAGCTCGTTGGGGCGGTGCTCTGGATGTTCTCGAGCGCTGCTTCATTTGTGACGGGAGCGGAGATTGAGGTGGATGGGGGATTTACCGCCATGACGATCTGACCCTTCCCAACAAGGCATTTCTTCACACGGCACACGAAAAATGAATTCCAAACCCTGCATCATTATCACCGGAGGCACCCGTGGGATCGGAGCTCAAATTTCCCGGACGTTCCACGAACAAGGATTCCGGGTCGCCATCGTCGGCAGGAAGGATTCCGGCCTCGCTTCGGATCTGGGTCCGGATGCGAGATTTTGGGCGACAGACGTCTGCGATGTGGAGCAGGTCGCGCGCATGTGCTCCGAGGTGAACGAGTGGGCAGGCCGGATCGACGGCTTGGTCAACAACGCCGGCATGTCGGCATGGCGTCCTCTGGAAGCGATCGATGAGGGCTTTTGGCAGGACATGCTGGACACCAACCTCAAGAGCGTTCTCTTCTGCACGCAAAAGGTTGTGCCCCACCTTTCCGCCGGCGGTTGTGTGATTAATATTTCGAGCCTGGCTGGAAAGCGGGGCAGCGCGAACAATGCGGCCTATTGCGCGGCAAAGTTTGGTGTCAACGGGATCACGCAAGCGCTGGCCAAAGAGCTCGGTCCCCGGGGCATACGGGTCAATGCAGTCTGCCCGGTTTACATTGAAACAGAGGGGCTGCGCGAGGCGCTGGCGCAGCCAGAGGCCCCGCCGGCCGGCAAAAATGTCGACGAATACCTGAGGGAATTTGCGGCATCAAATTCCGCCCTGAGAAGGCTTCCGCTGGCCGAAGAAGTGGCAAAAACCTGCGTTTTTCTTGCATCGGCAGCTGCCTCGGCTATCACCGGTCAGTGCATCAACGTCGATTGTGGAGTTCTCCCCCAGTAGGGCCATGGTAAAAATCTCCGTGATCATTCCGGCCCGCATGGCCGCCTCGCGATTCCCCGGGAAACCACTGGTCCAGATTGCCGGCCTGCCGATGATCGAACATGTGCGGCGGCGGTCTCTCCTTGCCCCGGGTGTTCACCGGGTTGTCGTCGCGACATGTGACAGGGAGATCATGGATGCTGTCGAGTCTTACGGGGGAATCGCCGTCATGACCTCCGACCGCCACGAACGGTGCACCGAGAGGGTGGCTGAAGCAGCAAGGGCTTTTGAATCGGATGTGGTGGTAAACGTTCAGGGCGACGAGCCCCTGATGTTTCCGGAGTCCATCACGCAGGCTTCCTCTCCTCTGGTGGAAGCTAGCGGGGTGCATTGCGTGAGCCTGCTTTCGCCGCTCGAGGGCGATGCGGACCTGCAAAACCCGAATATCGTCAAAGCCGTCTGCCGTCCTCAGGGCGAAGTCCTCTACTTCTCGCGGGCATCTGTCCCGTATTTTCAGAAGCCCGGAAAAGCACCGGTGTTCCGGGAGACCGGCATCCGGGCGCTGCGGTCAGATTTTCTCCAGCAGTACGCGAGCTTGAGCGAGACCGAGCTCGAGCGGATTGAGTCGATCGATATGATGCGGGTGCTCGAGCACGGGTTTAAAATCCTCGGCGTTCCGACCGACTACGCGACAATGGGGGTCGACCATGTCGAAGATGTGGGCACCGTTGAAAAAATCCTTGCCGGGGACCCGGTGCAGCGGGGTATTTTCGAGTCAATTTTATGATTCGCTCCCTGGTTATCGGCTACGGATACATGGGGGAAATCCGCGCGCGCGTCGCAGACGAACTCGACGGATTCGAGCTGTCCGGGATCTGTGATCCTGTTGCAACGGCCGAACAAACCGGCCGGCCCTGCCCTCACTTCACCGACTTCCGCGAGGCCCTAAATGAGGTGCGCCCGGACGTCGCATTTGTCTGCACTCCCAACAACCTCTCTCCTGAGGTTTCCGTGCTCGCGCTGGATCTCGGATGCCATGTCTTCTGCGAGAAGCCGCCGGGACGGACGGTCGAGGATATCGAACGGATCATCGCGGCCGAGCGCGCTCATCCCGGGCTCAAGGTGATGTTCGGCTTCAACCACCGCCACCATCCCGCGATCCTTGAAGCGAAGTCGATCGTCCGGGGCGGCCGGCTTGGGAAAATCCTTTGGGTGCGCGGGGTCTATGGGAAATCCGGCGGTACCGGGCGCGGGTTTGAGCAATCCTGGCGCAACGACCCCTCCGTTTCCGGAGGGGGCATCCTGCTCGACCAAGGGATCCACATGCTCGACCTTTTCCGGCTTTTTTGCGGAGATTTTGAGTCTGTTCAGGGACTCATGGGAACCACGCACTGGAACGTGCCTGTGGAGGACAACGCCATGGTTTTGCTTCGCAGCGAGGAGGGGGTGATGGCGCAGCTGCACTCCTCCGCGACACTTTGGAAGCACACCTTTGAGCTCGAGATCGGTTTGGAGGAGGGATACATGGTCGCGCACGGGCTCCTTTCGAAAACCGGAAGTTACGGACGGGAGACGCTCGTGGTCGGACGCCGGGTGAACGAGAGCGATTCCGATCGGGTCGCCGGCCGGCCGGGCGAAGAAATTTCGTACTTCAACGACGACCTTTCCTGGAGATCTCAGGTCGAGGAGCTTGGGCGCTGCATCCTTGAGAACCAGCCAGTGCAGGACAGCTCGACAAACGATGCGCTCCAGGTCATGAAGCTGATCGATCAGGTTTACCGCCAATCTGGACGCCAGCTCGGCTCCACCACCACGTCATGAAGACCATCGTATCAGACCAGCACCTCCCGGAGGGGGAGATCAAGCCGTCCCGGCAGGCAGCGGAGTTCCGGGCAATGCTCGACAGCGAATTTCAGCAGTTCCTGGCCACCGGGGTCCCGCTTGCTGCCATCGCCTGTCCGGGCTGCGGGGGAGATGAACCAGCGCCGGCCTTTGTCAAATCCGGCCTCAGCTATCAGGAATGCCGGATCTGCGCCTCGGTCTACGCAAGCCCTCGGCCAGCAAGCCCGGATGTGGAAAGATTTTATCGGACCTCCGAAGCGGTCGCCTACTGGCACAATGTGCTGCTTCCTGATACCCGGGCTGCCCGGCTCTCAAAGATCGTCGAGCCCCGTGCCCGATGGGTGCTAGGCACGGCGGATCGCTACCTCCCATCGCTGACAAGGATCCTCGACATCGGGCAGCATTCCGGGCTTCTCATCGCTGAGCTTCTGCAATCCCGATCCCAACATTTTAATATCACGGTCGCCGGGCAGCTTGCGGACCTCGAAGGAGGCTGCCCGGATGGCCTCGCGATCGCGCCCACGCCCCTCGAAAAATTGGGCGAGCTGGGGCCTGTGCAACTCGTGCTCGCCTTCGACGCTTTAGATCGCGCGCCCGACTTGGGGGCTCTGATGCGCGCCGCCCACTCTGTGCTCGAGCCCCAAGGACTTCTCCTGGCGGGATCGACGCTGATCAGCGGGTTTGACCTCCAGACCCTTTGGGACGGCTCCGAGAGCATCTCCCCTCCAGAGCGGCTCAACCTCCTCACCGAGAAGGGGGTTCTTTCTTTATGTGAACGCCATGGGTTTGAAGTGCTGGAGTTCAGCACCCCAGGAGTATTTGATGTGGAGATCGTCCAGCGTGCGATCCTCGCCCATCCCGAGGAGCCGTGGCCGCGGTTCCTTCGCTACCTGACGACGCGCTGCGAGCCCGAAGTCCTGGAGGGGTTCCAGGAATTTCTTCAAAAATACCGGCTCAGCTCATTCGCGCGTCTGGCGCTCAGAAAGCTTTAATCTGATGTTGGCCTCAAAAATCAAATCCAAGCTGCGCTCCGGAGAGGTGACGCTTGGCAGCTGGATGTCGATGGGTCATGTCTCGATCGCAGAAATTCTTGCCTCGACCGGCTTCGACTGGGTTGTCATTGAAACCGAGCACACCGCCATCGATGTGAGCGAGGTCCTCCGGCTGATCATGGCGATCGAAGGCCGGGGCTGCGTGCCGCTGGTGAGGCTCGCATGGAACGATCCCATTCAGGCGAAGGCCGTGCTCGACTCCGGGGCGGCCGGCGTCATCGTGCCGATGGTCAATTCAAAAGCGGATGCCGAACTTGCCGTCAAAGGGGCGAAATACCCGCCGCTGGGGTTTCGCGGCGTCGGGCTTGCCCGCGCTCAGGGCTATGGGAGAAATTTTGATGCCTATGTCGAGGCCGCCAACAGGGACTCGCTTCTGATCCTCCAGATCGAACACATCGATGCGGTGGAAAATATCGAGGAGATTGTCTCTGTTGAGGGGATTGACGGCACCTACATCGGACCCTATGACCTCTCGATGTCGATGGGCCTTCCGGGGCAGATCCACCATCCGGATGTCAGGCTGGCGATGGACCGCGTGCTCCGCGCGACGCTGGCCCGCGGGCTGGCACCCGGAATCCATCTTGTGCACCCGACGGACGCCTCGCAGAAGCTCGGCGAGTTTGTCGCGCAAGGCTACCAGTTCATCGCGCTGGGAACCGACATCCTGTTTCTCGGCGACAGCGCGCGCAACCTGTTCCAGACATGCGCGGGAGTGCTCAACGATGCTGGAAGCCGCTAAGGTCATCATCTTCGATTTCGATGGCGTCCTGGTGGAATCGAATGACATCAAGACGGCGGCATTCGAGCATGTTTTCTCCCGCTTTCCCGGGCATCAGGAAGAAATGATGGCATTTCACCGGGAGCAGGTTTCGGCATCCCGATTCATCAAGTTTGACCGCCTTCTGGCGCTTGCCGGAAGATCAGGCGATATCAATTTGCGCGCCGAGCTCGCGGAAGAATTTTCTTCCTATGTTGCCGCGAAGATCATCCAGTGCCCGTGGGTTGAAGGTGCTGAGGACCTTCTGGCCTGGCTGGGAAACCGGATCCCGCTCTACCTGGCATCGGTTACCCCGGAGGCTGAGCTGGAGGGAATCCTGAAAGGAAGGGGGCTCGTAAAGCGGTTTCGCAAAATCTACGGGTGCCCCCCCTGGAAAAAGCCGGACGCGGTCCGGGATGTATTGGCGAGGGAGTCGATCCAACCCGAGCAGGCGGTGCTCATCGGAGATTCCGCCGGGGATCAGCGTGCGGCTGAGGAGACAGGGATCCGATTCATTGCGCGAAATAGCGGGTTGGAATTTGACCGGCCACACCCGCTCACATTTTCCAATCTGAACGAAATTAAAAAATTTATGGAATCCATGCTATGAGCGATCTGGTTTTTGTCGGTCTTTCCACATTTGCAGCTGAATCCAGAGAACCTCTGGAGCTGCTCGAGCAGTCCGGGTTCCCATTCCGCGTGCATTCAACAGGCAAGCGGATTACCGGCGAGGAACTGGTTGCTGCAGCAAGCGATGCCGCGGTCATCATCGCCGGAGTCGAGCCCTACGACGCCGCGCTCCTGGCGCAGCTCCCCCGCCTGAAATGCATCTCACGATGTGGAGTGGGGGTTGATGCCATCGATTTACCGGACGCGCGCCGCAGGGGGATCGCCGTCGCTAACACGCCGGAGATCCCGGCCCATGCAGTAGCTGAGCTTGCCATCGCCATGTTCCTCTCGCTGAGCAGAAATTTTCCCCGCCAAATGCATCTGATGGCTGCCAGGCGCTGGGAGCGGGTGCCTTCGCACCTCCTGATGGGGAGGACGGTCGGACTGATCGGGTTTGGGAGGATCGGCCGTCGGGTTGCCGGTCTCTGCCAGGCATTTGGCTGTCAGGTGCTGGCCGCCGATCCCCAGGTCGAACCATCGACGGCCGAGTCGCTAGGGGTGCGCCTGGTTTCGACGGAGGACCTATTGGCATCCTCGGACATCGTCTCCATCCACGCCTCAAAGTCGGGGACGGGTGGAGCCCTGATCGGGCCCCGGGAAATGGCCGCCATGAAGCCGGGTGCAATCCTGGTCAACCTGTCTCGCGGCGACATGGTCGATGAGGCGGCTCTTTTGGATGCGCTGAATTCCGGGCATCTGTCCGCCGCCGGGCTGGACGTTTTCCCTTCCGAGCCATACGCCGGCCCCCTCTGTGACTTGCAGCAAGTGCTTCTCACCCCGCACTCTGCAACGCTTCCGCGGGAAACCCGCGTCGCCATGGAGATGCAATGCGTAACGAACGGCATTGATTTCCTGAGGGGCTCCCTTGACCCTGCCTGCCGGGTCTGTTAAAAACACGGCCCTTCAATGAACTCCACCTCCTCTTCTACGTTTGCCGAGCAATACATTCGCGATGCTCAGGAAATCCTTTCAAAAATCGATACTGCAGCCATTGAAAAAATGGCAGTGCTCCTGAGTGAGCTCCGCGAGCGGGGCGGGAGGTTGTTTCTGATCGGGGTGGGCGGCGGCGCCGGCCATGCCGGGCACGCCGTCAATGATTTCCGCAAGCTCGCGAAGATCGAATCCTACTCGCCGAGCGACAACATCAGCGAGCTGACGGCACGCACAAACGATGAGGGCTGGGAGACGACCTATGCGGCGTGGCTCGAGGTCAGCCGGCTCAACAAAAATGACATGCTGATGGTCTTTTCTGTCGGCGGAGGAAATTTGGAGCACAACATCAGCCCGAACATCGTGCGAGCGGTCCAGTACGCCAAGGAGGTCGGCGCCGGGGTGATCGGGATCGTGGGGCGCGATGGGGGATATACCGCCTCCGTAGCGGATGCCTGCGTCATCGTTCCGACGCTCGACCCGGATTATGTGACCCCTCATACCGAATCGTTCCAGGCGCTCGTCTGGCACCTGCTCGTTTCCGACCCGCGGCTGATGCAGGCCAAGAACAAGTGGGAGTCGAGCGCAACCGTCTGAATGCCACCCGATGAAAACCGTTAACGATCTCAAGGTAAAATTATTCGCCGATGGCGCCGACCGCCAGACCATGCTCGACATGGCCGCCAAACCCTTCATCAAGGGCCTGACAACCAATCCCACCCTGATGCGCGTGGCTGGAGTCTCAGACTATCCGGCTTTTGCCAAGGACATCCTCCGCTCGATCACGGACAAGCCGATTTCGTTTGAAGTGTTTTCCGATGATTTTGACGAGATGGAAAAGCAGGCGTTGGAGATCGCCTCCTGGGGGGCAAACGTTTTTGTAAAAATCCCCGTGACAAACACGAAGGGGGAGGAGGCCACAAACCTGATTGCCCGCCTGGCCGGGCAGAGTGTTCAACTCAACGTGACGGCGATTCTCACCCTCGACCAGGTCAAAAATGTCGTGGCCTCCCTTCGCTCAGAGATCCCAAGTTTTGTGTCCGTATTTGCGGGTCGCATTGCCGATACCGGCCGGGACCCCGTGCCGATGATGGCCCAGGCGGTCGAGATGCTGAGACCCTTGGAAAAATCCGAACTGATCTGGGCCAGCCCGAGGGAGCTGCTAAACATTTTTCAGGCCGATGAGGTCGGCTGCCATGTCATCACCGCCACCAGCGACGTCCTGAAGAAGCTGGAGCTGGTCGGGAAAGATCTGGCCGATTACTCGCTCGACACGGTAAAAATGTTTTACCGGGACGCTCAGGCGGCTGGTTACCAGCTCTAACAGCGAGCCGGCGGGCACTCTGCAGGGTGCTGTGAAATGCGATGACAAAAAATCAGTACCGGATTCTTTGTGACGCATGCGACAGCATCCTGAATAATCAAGACCTGCCTTCTCACGCCAAAGCCGTTTCGTTCCTTCATGTCATCCGGGAACATCCGGTATTTCTATCGCAGTATGAGCCCCTTTTTGAAGGTTCTGCGAATACTGGAAGAGGGCCCGGCATCAAGGCCCTGGGAAAGCTGCTATTTTTCTTCATCCGTTGCGGCATTTGCAATTGGGCTGCAACTCTCAAATCCAGAAGCCTTGTTCCAATAGATGTTTTATTCGTATCCCACCTGGTCGATCGGGAGCACATAAAAGCTGCTTCCGATTTTTATTTTTCGAACATCCCTCAGTTCCTGTCAAAAAATGACACAACGAGCGCGGTCGCGCTTATTGACCATACGAAGTCCGTCGTCAGGGCAGAGAAGAGGGTTTTTTCACATGATGGAATTCCAAGGATCATTCTGGGTCCGCATAAAAACCTTTTTAGCGCACTGGCAGAGATTCCGCGCCTCTTGCGCGTCCGAAGTCGAATAAGCCGAATGATGCTGAACGGGCCGGCCGGCCTCGCCGGGCGTATCGCTCGCGGAGCGCAGCGGGAAACAATTTCTTCGAGCACACTACTAAATCTTGGCGTTGCAGCGCAGGTGCAAACCCTAGTCAAAAAGCTAAGGCCCCGGGCCATCGTCGTCACGTACGAGGGGCATGCTTGGGAGCGCCTGGTTTTTGCGGCAGCAAAAACGGCAAGATCGGAAATTCTATGTGTCGGCTATCACCACACGAATCCCCTGCCGCTCCAGCATTCGCTCAACCGGAATTTGGGGTACCCATACGATCCGGACCTGGTGCTCGAATCCGGCGAGGCGGGCTTTGAGTACTGGAAAAATCCGGGAGACGATCGGGTAAAAAATGTGGTTATCGCCGGTTCCTGCCGAAGGCCCGTGGCGGCGCCCGGGCAAGCGCAGCGGGAGGGGCGAGGGTCATCGGAAAAATTGACGTGTCTCGTTATGCCGGAGGGAATCGAGACTGAGTGCAGGACCCTGATCGGCTTTGCGAGGGAATGCGCCGCGGCGGCACCGGAAATCCGCTTCGTAATACGGATGCATCCGGTCCTTCCGTTTTCAAAATTTTCTTCAGCAAATCCTTCCTACAAAAGTCTTCCTGAGAATGTTTTTCTTTCGGACACCTCATTGCAAAACGATTTGAATCTTGCCCAATGGGTGCTTTACCGGGGGACGAGCGCCGTGATTCAGGCGGTGCTTTCGGGCGTGCAGCCTTTGTATCTCGACCGTGAAGGGGAAATGCCAATCGACCCACTCTACGGCCTTTCCGCATGGAAAAAAACCATCGGATCTCCGGAGACGTTTTGCAAGATCATCCGCACCTACAGCAATGCCCGAGACGATCAGGAACAGGAAGAGGTTCGGACTGCTCAGGATTTCTGCGAAAAGTATTTCACGCCCATTGATTTCGAGGCCATCAAACGGCACTTGGCCGCAGGGGCAGCCAGTTGATCCAGATGATTTCCGCCATCATTCCGACAAAAAACCGTCCGATCGATCTCGGAAATGCGGTCGCGTCGATCCTTGATCAGACGCGACGCCCGGAGGAAATAGTCATCGTCGACCAGAGCGATGGGTCGGAGTCGAGGCAGGTTGTCGAAAATCTCTTATCAAAAACGAATCTCCGCTGCCGCTATATCCATGACCAGAGCATTGCTGGGCTAGTCGATGCGAAGCGGGTCGGAGTCAAACATGCGACGGGAGAGTTCATATTTTTTCTCGAAGATGACATCATTCTTGAGGCCGACTATATTGAAAAGCTGCGGGATGGGTTTGACACGCACTCAGAAATGCTCGGCTGCAGCGGAATTATTACAAATCCCCCTCCGGCTTCCGCATTCCACGACCTCCTCTTTGAAGTGTTTCATCGATCCATTTTTGCCGACCGCAGGATCGCCATCTATCGCAAATCTAAAGGGCGCGGGAACGCTCTGATTGCGAGCGCAAAGCTTTCCGGCGGCCTTTCTGCATGGAGGAGGGAGGTCTTTGCGGAGGTGGAATTCGATACGGCAAACGGATTCCACATGTATGAGGACATTGATTTTTCCACGCGCGTTGCCCATCACTTTGGAAGCAGGCTGTACATTAATCCAAACGCGCGTCTCGCTCATCATTGCTCTCCGATCAATCGGGATGTTCTTGGTCCGAGGCAGAAGAGAAAACTTACGGAATGCATCGTTTATTACAGAAAGCGACATGATTGGCCCAGGGCGAAGATCGGCTTGCTCTGGCTACTCGTCGGCATCGGGTTGGAATCGCTTTTTCAATCCTTTTCCGCCCGTTCGCCCGGGCCTGTGCATGGGTATTTTCAGGGCGTGGCAGCCGGGTTTTCCAAAAATGTTTTGATGGATGGATCTCAAAGGTAAGAAGGTTTTAGTTACCGGAGCGAACGGCTTCATTGGGCGAAAGTTGGTAGAGGCGCTGGACAGAGAGGACGCCCATATCAGGATTCTGGCGAGAAGCCAGGCCGGGTCCCCTACGCCAAGGGCAGAGGTAATCATCGCTGATCTAACATCAGAGGGAAATCCTCTTGAGGATTGTTTGCGTGATATCGAAGTCGTATTTAACTGCGCAGGGGAACTGCACGATCCCCAACAGATGTACAAGCTCCATGTGGGCGGTACCGAGCGCCTGCTCGTTGCGGCAAGAAGCGAGACGGTCCGCACGGGAAAACCCATCCACTGGGTTCAAGCGGGCAGTGTTGGGTCGTACGGCCCACCCTGTTGTGGATCCACCGAGGTTGTTGTAACGGAAACCTCGCCCACGGATCCCCTCGGGCCATATGAAAAGTCAAAAACCTTGGCCGACGATATTGTCGTCCGATTGGCTCAGGATGGCCTGATTACGTTCAGCATTGTAAGGATTGCCAATGTTTTTGGCTTAGAGATGACAAATCGTTCCTTATTCGGCCTAATCCGTAGCCTCCATGAGAGGCTTTTCTTTTTTGTCGGCCCTCCCGGCGCCTCGGCTAACTATATTCACGTTGACAATGTTATAGGAGGCCTGCTGCTAGCCGCTTCGAACCCGCTCGCCAGAGGTAATATCTACAATTTGTCCGATTCCTGTACCATGGAGCATTTGGTGGGCGTAATTTCTGCGGAACTTGGGTGCGCGCATCCAAAGATCCGTCTGCCTTATAAAATCGCGCTGATGATATCAGGTCTTTCGAAAATCATTCCTCGCTTTCCCCTGACTCCGACGAGGGTATCAGCCTTGGCCAATCGAACGAGATACCCCATCGACAAGATCGCCAGCGAGCTGGGGTATTCCTATTCTTCGCCTTTGGACGAAGGGTTGCGCGAGTTGGTTCAAGCGTACAAAGTGTCTCG
Source organism: Terrimicrobiaceae bacterium (assembly GCA_041749755.1). Lineage (GTDB taxonomy): Bacteria > Verrucomicrobiota > Verrucomicrobiia > Chthoniobacterales > Terrimicrobiaceae > QYQL01. Next base: position 60,788 of record JBGTAT010000289.1, read on the forward strand.
TTTGGCGCTGTAAAGTCTGAGCGATGTTTTACCTCGCAAAAATCCTGCCGGTCTTTTTGTTGCCTGTAGGAGTGACATTGATCCTGCTTGCCGCCGGGCTGCTCGCCCGTCGGCGGGTCCTGATCGTTGCGGCGTTCGCGGTGCTCTACATCGGCAGCATCCCGCTGGTTTCGCGGCAGGCGCTCAAGCTCATCGAAGGCGATGCGGTGAGGGAAGCTCCGCAGGCGGCACCGTCCGCCGACGCGATCGTCGTGCTGAGCGGGGGCCGGGTCCTTGCTCCGGGTTCTGCGAAGGTCAGCGAGTGGTGCGACGCCGACCGCTTTTTTGGAGGGGTCGAGCTGTATCAGGCCAGAAAAGCCCCGCTCATCGTTTTCACAGGCGGGGCGGCTCCCTGGGAGCCCACTGCGCCGTCCGAGGGCGAGATGCTGGTCGGATTTGCGCGCGGTTTCGGAGTGCCCGCCGAAGCGGTGGTGACAACAGGGAAAGTTTTTAACACGGCCGACGAGGCCGCCGCCGTGGCAGCTCTGCTGGCCGGCCGGCCGGCAGCGGGCACTGACAAGAGCCCCCCTGTGGTGCTGCTTGTGACCTCGGCCTTTCATATGCCGCGGGCGAAGGTTCAATTTGAGGCGGCCGGGCTGCGCGTCGAGCCGTATCCGGTTGACTTCCTGGTCTCCTCCGAAAAGCAGGTCACCATCATGGACTTCCTCCCATCGGCCGGGGCGCTGAGCCAGACCGAGCTCGCTCTTCGGGAGTTTTACGGACGGGCTTTTTACCGGATTCGCCATGGGAAAAACTGAGGCTACCAAACCGAAGGCCTGCGTCGTCGTCTCCTCGCCGATGACGGTCGTGGCGTTCCTGCGCGACCAGCTCCGAGAGCTAGGCAGCCAATACGATCTTTTTGTGGCCGCCAACGCGCCCGACGGAGGGTTTCTGAACGGGCTTCCAGCGCAGTTTGTGCCGGTCCCGGTCGAGAGGAAAATCCTCCCCTTGGCCGACCTGCGCGCCCTAGTCTGCCTCTACCGGCTGTTCCGGCGCGAGCGATTCGACATCGTGCAATCGGTGACCCCGAAGGCCGGGCTCCTCGCGATGGCGGCGGCATTTTTTGCGCGCGTCCCGGTGCGGGTGCACACGTTCACCGGCCAGGTTTGGGCGACAAAGTCCGGGGCGGCGCGAGCGGGGCTCCGCCTTCTCGACACCTTGCTGGCGGGGTTTGCGACCCATGTGCTGGTGGATAGCTTTTCGCAGAGGCAGTTCCTCATCGAAAACCGTGTGGTCAGCGCGGAGAAGTCGTCCGTGCTCGGGATGGGTTCGATCAGCGGCGTGGACACGCTGCGATTTCACCCGGATCCCGACGCGCGGCGCACGCTGCGCGAGAAGTGCGGGATCCCATCCGGGGACGTGGTTTTTGTGTATGTCGGCCGCCTGAACCGCGACAAGGGAATCCCGGAGCTGATCGCCGCGTTTGAGCGGGTTGCCGGGCTGGTGCCCGGAACGCGCCTGCTTGTTGTGGGGCCGGATGAGGAATCGATGGAGGTCCTGATGGACCGCTCGCCTGCGCGCGAGCGCATGGTGAGGGTCGGCTACACCTCGACTCCGGAACAATTTATGGCGGCGTCGGATATCTTTGTTTTGCCCAGCCACCGCGAAGGGTTCGGCTCCACAGTTATCGAAGCCGCTGCGGCGGGAATCCCCTCGATAGCCTCCCGGATCTACGGGCTCACTGATGCCGTCGCCGACGGGCAGACCGGCCTCCTCCACACTTCCGGAAATATCGACGAGCTGTCCGCGGCAATGGTCCGCCTGGCAAGCGACACGAACGAACGCCAACGCATGGGCGATGCCGCGCGGGTCCGGGCGGAAACCGAATTTGCCATGCCGAAGGTCACCGCGAATACGATGGCGTTCTACGCTGCAGCCCTGGCCGCAACCTGGAGCAGAACCTCATAGCCGCAGATGAACGCAGATTTTCGCAGATTAGATTTTGGTTCACAGCGGGCGGGATTTTGTGAGGCATCGCACGTAGATTCCGCAATCTGTGCAAATCCTTTCCATCTGCGGCTAAGCCTTCTGGGGGCTCTTGGATGAAAAGGATTTTTGACGTTCTCATTTCTGCCGTCCTGCTGCTGGCTCTCTTGCCGGTTTTGCTGGTGATCGCGGTGCTGATCCGCGTTGCGATGGGCCGCCCGATCCTTTTTGTGCAGCCCCGCCCCGGGATGGGGGGACGGGTTTTTGACTTGATGAAATTCCGCACGATGTCGACGGCGCTGGAGACGGACCCTCGAACTCCGGATGGCGCGCCCCGGGTGACCGCGCTCGGCGGGATCCTGCGGCGGACGAGCCTCGACGAGCTGCCCCAGCTTTGGAACGTGCTAAAGGGGGACATGAGCCTCATCGGACCACGTCCGCTGCTGGTCGAATACCTGCCGCTCTACTCCCGCGAGCAGAACCGTCGGCATGACGTCCGGCCGGGAATCACCGGCTGGGCACAGGTCAACGGGAGGAACGCCATCTCCTGGGAGGACAAGTTCCGGCTGGACGTGTGGTATGTGGACCATCAGTCTCTCGGGCTGGACTTGAAGATCCTCGCACTCACCTTGGTCAAAGCGATCCTCGGAAGCGGGGTGAATCAATCGGCGGATGTCACCGCCGAGAAGTTTACGGGCACAAAACATGAGAACTAAGCGGATCGTGATCATTGGGGCAGGCGGGCATGGCCGGGTGGTGGCCGACCTGTGCGATCTCCTCGGCTCCTGGCAGGAGATCGTTTTCCTCGACGACCGCTTCCCGGCGATGGACGCCTGCGGGGAGTGGCGGGTGGTCGGAACGATGGCCGACATCCCGGCCGCTGCGGCCGACGGAAGCGAGTTCGCTCTCGGGATCGGATCGAATGCCGTGCGCATGAAATTTTTTGAGGAAGCCCGGAAATCCGGGGCTGTGTTGCCGCCCCTGATCCATCCGGCCGCCGCGGTGAGCCCGAGATGCGTCCTCGGCGCGGGGGCGGTCGTACTGGCCACGGCCGCGGTGAACATCGGTGCGGAAACCGGCGCGGGCGTGATCATCAACACCGGGGCTTCGCTGGACCATGACTGCGTGCTCGGAGACGGCGTCCACATTTGCCCGGGTGCGCGCCTGGCGGGCGCGGTGCGGGTGGGGGACCTGGCCATGATTGGGGTTGGCTCC
>JBGTAT010000290.1:0-6935 GCA_041749755.1 Terrimicrobiaceae bacterium
CGAAGAAGTCCCTGGCTTGGGAGACGGCCTCCAAAAATGCCTCCGGGCCCCGGCTGCGGATCATCGAGTCCGGGTCCTCGCCGTCCGGGAGCTCCACGACGCGGACGGTGAGCCCCTGGCTGAGGAGGGCGGGGAGCGAGCGGGCCACCGCCTGCTGGCCGGCCTTGTCCGAATCGAAGCAGAGGAGCACCGTTTCAACGAAGCGCCGGAGCAGGCGGGCCTGGTCGCCGGTAAACGCGGTGCCTTGGGGTGCGATGACGTGCTTCACCCCGGCCTCGTAAGCGGAGATCAGATCGAGTTGGCCCTCGCAGACGATCGCCGCATTTTTTTCGATCAGCTCGCGCTTCGTCTTGTCCAGGCCGTAGAGGATTTTTCCCTTCGTGAAGAGCGGGGTCTCCGGCGAGTTCACGTACTTGGCGGCTTTGGCGTCGGCCTCCAGAATCCTCCCGCTGAATGCGATCACCTCGCCGTAGTCGTTGCGGATCGGGAACATGACCCGGCCCCGGAACCGGCTGTAGAGGCCTTCTTCCTTCGACGTGGCCAGCCCGCTGACCAGCATCTCGTCGCGGGTAAACTTTCGGCCGCCCAGAAAGGTGAGGAGGGCATCCCAGGAATCCGGGGCGTAGCCGAGCTGCCAAGAGCGGGCGATCTCGCCGCCGATGCCGCGGGACTTGAGGTAGTCCCGTGCCGGCTTGGCATCCGGCGCTGTCAGGAGGTGTTGGTGGAACCACTCCGCCGCCTCCGCGTGGAGGCCGAGCAGCCGCTGCCTCTGTCCGCGTTTGGCCTCATCGTCCCCGCCACCGGCCTCCTCGACGACCGGCACTCCGGCGCGCTGGGCGAGCCGGCGGACGGCGGTCGGGAAATCGACATGCTCGTAATCCATGACAAACCGGAGCACTCCGCCGCCGGCCCCGCATCCGAAGCAGTGAAACGACTGGCGGGCAGGGTTGACGTGAAATGAGGGCGATTTCTCCCGGTGGAACGGGCAGATCGCGCGAAAGCTCGTCCCGGCCCTCTTGAGCGGGAAATACGAGCCGATCACCTCGACGATATCGTTCGCCTCGGTGACGCGCTGGATAGTTTCTTCGGCAATCAGCCCCATTCCGGCAAAATACCTTGCGGGCCCGTGGCGGGCGAGGGAGATTCGCATCCATGAAGCGGATTTTTCTCCTCCTAGCCGTCCTCGGGGGCCTCGTGCCGGCCCGCGCCGCCGATCCGGTCATCGCCAAAGGCTCGGTCGTCGTCGTCCCGGTGAAGGACGCGATCACCGATGCCCAGTTCTTTTTTTTGAGGAGGGTTCTCAAGGATGCTGAGGCGGCAGGTGCGGCGGCGCTCGTCCTGGATATGGACACGCCCGGCGGGTCGCTGAAATCCACCGAGCAGATCATTCAGATGCTCATGAAGAGCCCGGTGCCGGCGTTCACGTACGTCAACACCAACGCCGGCAGCGCGGGGGCCTTGATCGCGCTGGGCACCAAGAAGGTCTTCATGGCGCCGGTGAGCGCGATTGGCGCGGCGGCTCCGGTGGTCAGCTCCGGGCAGGAGATCCCGGCGACGATGAATGCCAAGATCGTCTCCTACTACTCGGGGTACTTCCGCAGCGTGGCCTCGCTGAACGGCTACCATCCGGAGCTCGTAGACGGCTTCATGAACCTCGACAAGGAGGTCAAGGTCGGCGGGGAGGTCATCAACCCGAAGGGGGCGCTCCTCACGCTCAGCGCGCAGGAGGCGGTCAAGGTCATCGACGGCAAGCCCCTGCTCGCCTCCGGCATCGCCAAGGATCTCGACCAGCTCTGCAAGGAAGCCGCGCTCGACGGGGCGGCGATGGTGCGGGCCGAGCCCTCGGGATTTGAGCGGATCGCGCAATGGATCACGACCCTGGCCCCGCTTCTTCTTCTGGGCGGAGCCATCGGGGCGTACATGGAGTTTAAGTCGCCCGGGTTTGGCGTGGCCGGCGTGATCTCCGCGCTGTGCTTCCTGCTTTTTTTCACCGGCCACTACATCGCCGGACTCACCGGGATGGAGGTCGTTGCGGTCTTCGCGCTCGGGGTCCTTTTGATCCTCATCGAGCTGGTCTTCTTTCCGGGGGTGTTTCTTGTGGCCGGCCTGGGAACCGCCCTGATGTTCGGGGCCCTCTTTTTTGCGATGGTCGATGTCTATCCCGCGCAGCCGATCACGATCTCGTTTGACCTCCTGGCGCGCCCGATGATGAACCTCGGGATCGCGATCGTGGCGACGATCCTCTCGATCGCCGTGCTGGCCAGGTTTCTTCCCGACCTCCCGGTTTTCCGGCGTCTCTTTCTCTCCGTGCAATCATCTGCGGGGACATCAATCCCGCATGCGGAGGCGGCCTCCCTGTCCGCCGGGGACACCGGAGTCGCGCAGACCACGCTGCGGCCCTCCGGCAAAGCGGTTTTCGGCAGCATGCTGGCCGACGTCGTGACCGACGGCCAATTCCTGAATCCCGGCACGCCCGTCAGGATCCTCTCGGTTTCCAGCGGGAAAGTCGTTGTCGAGGCGGTCGGCTGATACCCGCCGGGCGCCGGACCGGCTACGGGCGGCGCAAGGACCGGCGGGAGCGGGCGAAAAGGAGGGCGGCAAGAGAGGTGGCAAGCAGGACCCATGTGGCAGGCTCCGGGACAGCCGTGTAATTGAGCACGAGGTTGTTTCCGCTCACGCCCACGCTAAAGTTTCCGGCTGTGGGGTTGCTGAACCCGGCCGTGCCGTTGTTGGCCCCGGTGTGGATGGTAAAATCACCCGCCGAAAACCCGGTGATCCCGGCCGTTGTCGAGACGAGCGTCCAGGCGTAGTTGTTCGTGTTGACGAAGTTCAGCGCAGGTCCGCTCACGTCCGGCCCGATCGACGAAAGGGTCCAGAGATTGATGGCGAAATTGCCAGTCGTGAGGTTGGTGAGGTCAAGGTTTCCCGTGATCGCGATCGTGTCGTAACCCGTTCCGGCGGCACCGTCGACATTGACGACCTGCCAGTTGTAATCCCCGCCATCCAGCCAAACCTCCGAGCCGGAGGCGAGCGTTCCCGGGCTGTTGCCCGGAGCTAGCGTCCCGGCGACCGTTACCTGGCCGGCGACCGTGCCGGAGCCGGCGAGCGTTCCACCCGCTTCCACAGAAAACTGGTTTCCCGAGCCGGTGGATCCGTTGATGACGACGGTACCCGCGGAGATGGTCGTCGTTCCGGTGAAGGTATTGTTTGCCGTGAGGAAGACGGTCCCGTTGCCGGTTTTCACGACGGCTCCGGACGTCGCGAGCCCATTGGAAATAACGCCGCTGACCGTGGTGGTATTTCCGCCTGCGAAGGTCAGTGTGCGGGCGGTCGTGGAGTCGCTGAGGGAAAGATTTCCTCCGATCGCGAGGGCGGCGCCGTTGGCGGAGACGGTGGCGTTCCTGCCCAAAGTGAGGGCGCTATTGATCGACTGCGTCTGCGATGAATTATTTGTGATATGCCCCTGCAGCTGGATCGTGTTGTTGGCGAGCGTGTAGGCTCCTGAGCCCTCTGAGAAGGTCATATCGCCGACCACCCGGTTGGTGCCGGTGTCCACCGTGGCGGTCTGGTTGCCGCTGAATGTGACCGACGAGCCGCCTGCGGGATCCAGCGTGGCGGTCACTCCGCCGAGCTCCCAGTTGGAAGCCGTGCCCCAGGACCCGGATCCCACGTCCCAAACCGCGCCCGTGGCATAGGTCTGGAATGTCAGCGTGGGCCCGACGATCGTGAACGCACCGGATTTGATGAAGCTGCCGGTATAGGTGATCTGTGAAGCGGTGAGGCTTCCCCCAACGCCCCCGCTGCTCGCGCTGATCAGCGTATAATTTCCAGCGCCAGAATAGCCGGCATCGTTGAAGGCAAACGACAGCCCCGTGCTCAGCGAGGGGGCGTTGGTTGTGATAATTTGATCGGACGTGCCCGCGGCGCCGAGGTCCATGAGCAGCGTGGCATTCCCCGAGCTGATCAGATTGCCAATTTGGACCGCCTGGATCGATCCGGCCCCGCCCGGGCTATACGCTGGAGTGGAGGTGAAGCTTCCTGTCTGGGGGCCTAGGTTGACTGTTGTGGAGGACATATTGCCCGAGGCAAACGCGCCGCTTTGAATATTGACCTGGGAGATGTTCGTGACTGCCCCGCTGGCAATAATGGTGCCGTCTCCCTGAATAGTGAGATTTTGTGCGCCGGCACCTGCGAGAGCTCCGGTGAGATTCAGGGTTCCGCTGCTGGAAACAAGTGTGGTCGGTGCCGCAATGGTGATGTTGCCCCCGTAAGTATTGTTGCCCGAAACGTTTTGGAGCGCGCCTCCAGCGTTGAAGCCGACGCCGCTGAGGCTCAGGTTTTCTGCGCCAATCGTGACGCCGCCCTGGATCTGAAGGGATCCACCCGAAGCGACCGTTGTTCCGTTCGCTGTCGAGCCGAGCGCGTTTGCGCTCGCAGCGATGAGGAACGTGTTATTTGCGATCGTGGTCGTGCCGTTGTAGGTGTTATTTCCCGAGAGCTGGAGACCGCCAGATGATATGGCGGCGACTCCCCCGGTGCCGCTGACGACTCCCGACAAGATGATCGGTGCCGAACTGCTTGACGAGGAGAGCGTGTTGCTGCCGAGGTCCACCGGGCCGGAGAGGATCAGCTGGCCGGTCGAGGAGTTGATGAGGGTATTGCCAGCCAGGGTGACATTTCCGGAGACCGTCGTGGCATTGCTCGTATTGTTGTTGATCGCGCCCATGTTTTTAGCGCTCACGACAACGCCGGTGCCATTGAGCGAGAGGGACGAGAAGGAAACCGTCTGGGCCGACTGGGTCTGGATGCCGATCTGGAGGGTGGCTCCGGAGTTCACCGTCAGTGCGGATGCCGTGCCGAGGGATGAGGTGCCCAGCATGGTGAGCGTGCCGCCCTGAATGGCGGTGGCACCGGAATAGCCGGTGCCATCCCCTTTCACGACAAGCGTGCCGGGACCGGTTTTTGTGAGGCCGCCGGAGCCGGTGAGGGTGCTGTTTAGCGTGGTCGAGGCCAGGGCATCCCCGCCCCCGACCGTGAGCGTATGGCTGCCCAGATTCACAGCCCTCGAGAGCGTGAGGGTCGAGCCTGCCCCACCCTGGACCAGCGCGTCGCCGCCGAGCGAAAGCGTGCCGTTCCATGTCGCGATGCCCGCGCTCAGGACGAGGGCTCCGCCGCCGCCTACGCCCGTTCCATTCAGAGTGAGGGATTCGCCGTGTACCGTGAAGTTGCCGGTCGCGTTGATCTGAAGCGTCCCTCCACTGTTGACCGTCGTGCCCGCTGTCTTGGCACCGAGGACCGAGACGCTGTTCATTACCAAGATACCTTCGTTGATGGTCGTTTCGCCAAGATACGTATTAGAAAAATCCGTGTTCACCTGGTTGAGCGTGAGGTTGCCAGCTCCAATTTTTGTGAGGCCTGCGGCCCCTTCGATCGTGCCATTGATTGTCACGTTGTGCCCGTTGGTGTCGATGACCCCTGTCGACTGCATGATCAGGGCGCGGTTGAGGCCGGAGACGATGTTGCCGGTCGCCTGCAGCGTTCCGCCGCCGAAGATCACGGAGTTCGGCCCTTTGATGCCTGAGCCGCTTGAGGGACCGACTCCGCTTCCAAGTGCCAGCGCAGAATTGGCGGCCACGACACCTTCCGAGATCGTGAGGGTGCCGTTGAAGGTATTGTTGCCGGTGAGCACCAAGGTTCCGGTTCCTGTTTTCACAACGCTGCCACCAACGGCCGGCCCGTCCGAGATGGACCCGCTGACCGTTGTGTTACCTGCGCCGGAGACCGTTAGAACGCCCGGGAGCGCCCCGACATTGCTGAGGGCCACGTTTCCGAGGGCAAAGCTTCCGGTATTGGCCGAGATCGTGCGATCGGAATTCAGGGCGATCGCGCTATTGATCGTTTGCGTGTTCGACGAGTTGTTGGAGAGGTTGCCGCCCAGGATGATCGTATTATCGTTGATTGTAAACGCGGAGGCCCCGGACGCAAAGGTGATGGCCCCCGTGGTCTGGTTGGCGCCCGTGCTGACGACGGTCTCCGTTGAACCCGCGAAGGTAAGATCCGCCCCCGCCAGCGGCACGGAGTCCGGGTTCCAGTTCGAGGCCGCCGTCCAGCTTCCGTTGCCCGCCCCGCCGTCCCAAGTCGCCGATTGGCCGGCCAGGGCGGAGAACGTGAGGTTGCCGCCGGTGAGGTTGAAGCTTCCCGTGAGCCCGGCGATCCCGAGCGAGACGATGTTGAACGTGGATGGGTTCGTGTTGTTAAATTGATTGCCCGTGATGAGGGTGAAGTTTCCAGAGCCGGTGAATCCGGCCCCCGCTTGGAAGAGGAATGTGGTGGAATTTCCAAGGGCGACGATCGAGCCGACCTGGATCTGATCCGAGTCGCCCGTGATGCCGAGGTCCATCAGAAATGCCCCGGTCTGGTTGCCACTCGATGCATAAAGGTTTGCAGCCGTGATCGTGGTAATCGCGCCGGATCCGCCGGGGCTCATTGCGCCGCCTTGAACGGAGACCGAGGCCGGTCCGAGATTTTGCGAGGCCAGGACACCGCCGACGACGCCGAGTGTGCCGTTGAACGTGCTGGCCTGGGTGAGCTGGAGTGTCCCGGATCCGGCTTTTGTCAGGCTGGAGTTCCCGGTGTTGGCCCCGCCGGAGAGCGGGCCGGAGATGACCATCTCAACCGCGGCGGCGTTGTTGTTTGTGACAAACGTGAATGTGCCATTACCTGAGGGTGAAAGGTCATCAAGGAAGACCCCGGTCGAGATCGATGCGGTGGAATTGCCAAGGCCCGAGAAGAGGACGGTGCTGTTATTGGTAAAGGTCAGCGTTCCGTTGCCGGTCACGCTGCCGCCGGTCATCGTCAGGTTGGCGACGGTTGCGTTGGAGGAGTTGAGAGCGAGCTGCCCGTCGGTGGCGATCGCCACGTTGGTGCCGGGCACC
>JBGTAT010000291.1:0-3142 GCA_041749755.1 Terrimicrobiaceae bacterium
GGGCAGCGCCAGCGGATCGGCATCGCGCGGGCGCTCGCGGTCGAGCCGTCGTTTATCGTCTGCGACGAGCCGGTGAGCGCGCTGGACGTGAGCGTCCAAGCCCAGATCGTCAACCTCCTCCAGGACCTGCAGGAGCAGCTCGGCATCGCGTATCTTTTCATCGCCCACGACCTTGCCGTCGTCGAGCACATCAGCGATTTTGTGCTCGTCATGCACCGCGGAAAAATCGTCGAGGCGGCTGCGGCGGAGGCCATCTACGCCGACCCGCAGGACGACTACACAAAATCCCTTCTGGCCGCCGTGCCTCAGCTCGCCTGATGCATCCGATCCTCCGAAATTTCCTGCGCATGAACTGGCTGCTTTTCGGCCTGATGATGGGGCTGCTGGCGTACGGGGTCTATGCGATCTACAGCGCGACCTGGATGCGGGAGCAGAACTTCTGGACGTCGCAGACGATCTGGATCCTGATCTGCCTCCCAATGTTTTTTGTCGTCTCGCTGGTCGACTATCGTTGGGTGAGGTTCGGGGCGATCCCGCTGTACGTGCTCGGGATGCTCGGGCTGCTGGCGGTGATGGCGTTTGGGGAGAAGCGGTACGGGGCGCGGAGCTGGATCGACCTCGGCCCGATGAGCTTCCAGCCCTCGCAGCTCGCGATCCTTGCCGGGATCCTCACGCTCGGGATCTTTCTTCATCATTCCCGGGCGATGATGCCGTTCCTGCGGATCCTGTGCTGCGGGGCGATTGTCGGGCCCCCGTGGATCCTGATCCTCATCCAGCCCGACCTCGGCTCGTGCATCGTCTGGGTGCCGGTCGTCCTGGGCATGATGTTTGTCGGGGGGATTCCGAAGCGCTGGCTGCTGGCGATGCTGCTGGTCGGGTTGGCGATGGTCCCGCTCGTCGTGCACTTCGGGCTCAAGCCGTACCAGTATTCGCGGATCACGACATTTTTAAATCCCGAGGCTGACCCGCAGGGGGACGGGTGGAACATCACCCAGTCGCTGATCGCGATCGGGTCGGGCGGGTTCTACGGAAAAGGGTTCAAGGCGCCGAATACCCAGAACGAGCTCGGGTTCCTGCCGGCAACGATTGTCCACAACGACTTCATTTTTTCCGTGATGGGCGAGCAGCACGGGTTTCTCGGCGGGGTCGTGCTCATCGCGGCGTTTGCTCTGCTTTTTGTGGTGATCCTGAACGTGGCCGTCGAGGCCGGCGACGACATCGGGCGGCTGCTAGCGATCGGGATCGTGATGCTCCTCTTCACGCACACGTTCATGAATCTCGGGATGACGATCTCGGTGACCCCGATCACCGGGCTTCCGCTGCCGCTCGTGAGCTATGGCGGATCGTTTGTGATGATCACCCTCTTCAGCTTCGGCGTGCTCCAGAGCATCTGGATCCACCGGAAAGCCCTCCGCTAAAAGCCCGATGACGCAACCGCTCTTCGACGTCGCCGTGGCCGCCGCCTCATTTTTTGCCGGCATGATCGGGGCCATGATCGGGCTGGGCGGCGGGATTATCATCACCCCGCTTCTCGTGCTCGGCTTCGGAATCGACATGCGCTACGCGATGGGGGCCGCGCTCTGCTCGGTGATCGCAACCTCGTCCGGAGCCGCTGCCGCGTACCTGCGCGACGGGATCTCGAACATGCAGATCGGCATGTTCCTCTGCATCGCGACGACGATCGGGGCGGTCTGCGGCGCGATGCTCGCGGTGGTTTTGGACCAGTCTCTGCTCGCGATCATCTTCGGCGTAGCGCTCCTGGTGACCGTTGCTCTCTCGCTCGGAAAGCGCTCCGAGGGGTTGGTTCCGCCCGATGACTCCGACCCTCTGGCAAAGTCCTTGCGACTGCCCGGAACGTTCCCTTCCGACCGCGGGCCGGTGAGCTACGGGGTTGCCTCGGTCGTGCCCGGGTTCATCGTCATGTGGGTTGCGGGCGTGCTCTCCGGGCTCTTGGGGATCGGCTCCGGCGCTTTTAAGGTTGTCGCCATGGACCAGATCATGCGCGTCCCGTTTAAGGTGACGACGGCGACCAGCAATTTTATGATCGGGGTGACCGCGGCAGCGAGCGTCGGGATCTATTTAAAAAAAGGTTACCTCGACCCGGCCCTGGTTGCTCCGGTGGCTCTCGGCGTTCTGGCCGGCGCATTTGCCGGGGCGCGGCTCCTGACCGTGGTTCCGGTCAAGCTCCTGCGGGGGATTTTTCTGGTGGCGGTCTCCGTGATTGCGGTGCAGATGATCGCGCGGGGAATGGGGATTTCCATCGGATGAACCGCCTTACTTCACTTCTCGCGAAGGTCATGCTCGCCGGGACCCTGATCTCAGCGGCGATCATTGCAGCCGGGCTCGTCTGGTACCTCTCCGCCCACCTCGGCACCCCGCCGGGGGACCACATTTTTGCCGGGGAGCCAAAGTACTACGAGAGCCCGATCGAGATGGTCCGCCACTCGCTCGCGCTCGACCAGGTCGGCCACCGGCGGAGTCTTGTGATGATCGGGGTTTTCCTCCTGCTCCTGAACCCTCTGATCCGGGTCGCCCTCGCCAGCGTCGGCTATCTCCTCGGGGGAGACCGGCTCTACGCGGGCATCAGCGCGGTTGTCTTCGCCGTCCTGCTCGTCAGCTTCTTCTGGTGAGCTACTTCCAATCCCTCGTCGCCCCGCTGCGGGTTCCGATCTTCCGGCATCTGTGGATGGCGACGCTCGCGTCAAATATCGGGACGCTCATGCACAGCGTGGGGGCCGCCTGGCTGATGACGTCGATGACGACGTCCCCGCTTCTCGTCGGCCTCGTCCCGGCGAGCATCTTCCTGCCGACGTTTTTTGCCGGCATCTGGGGCGGCGTGCTCTCGGACATCGTCGAGCGCCGCAGGCTGCTGATCGTGACGCAGTCCGGGATGATGGCCTGCGCGGTGGCCATGGGCACGTGCACGCTGCTCGGCATCATGACCCCCGCGCTCTTGCTGGGCATCACGTTTTCGCTCGGGTTTTTCAGCGCCATGAACCTGCCGGCCTGGCAGTCGCAAATCCAGGAGATGGTCCCCGCCGAGGCGGTTGCTGCCGCCGTTTCGCTCAACAGCATCAGCTTCAACACGGCGCGCACGATCGGCCCGGCGGTCGGCGGGGTGATCGTCGCCGCCACCGGCCCG
>JBGTAT010000292.1:0-2125 GCA_041749755.1 Terrimicrobiaceae bacterium
AGGTGTTGAGTTTTTGTTTGGCGACAAAATTATAACCACTCGATTTCGGGCATGGCAGCGTTTTTCGCTGTTCATGCCCGGACTTTTTTACCCCCTGTCCCTTTGCCTGTCTTCGTTTCCCCCTACCGGACAGGCCCTAAGTATGCGCTATCGCGCGGGCAACACGGGGCTGCGGGAGCGACTCGGGTAGCCTGTGCCCGCAGGGCAGCCCGAAGGGCGAAAATCGCGGGCGCGATTGAGGCAATCGAACGGCGAAATGTTGACTCGGGCCGGCCCCGGCCTCTCGGCCCTTTGGGCTCATCCTCCGGAAGCTCCACCGAGCGCCGTCCCACGGCGCCTGGTTCTCGTCCTTTTAGTGCTGCACTATCGCGCCGCCAAATCCGCTGGATTTGGCTCCCCTTGCACACCTCATTTGAGACGTATTCTCTCCTATCCGATTTCTGGAAGTAGCATGTCAGAAGCCACTTAGCATTTTTCGAATCTTGCGTGGTTAATTCCACAACCCGCCATTAGTTGGGAATAAGTCGGCTTTGGTTAACACTTCTGTGGCGCTCTACATTGCGGCCCCGCCACGAACGTCTGTGACGCCACAAAATCTGCGCCCTAAAATTGCCGAGAAACCATTCACATTCTCTGGTGTTCCAATCTCTGGGGCAAGTTTGACCTTTATGAGATAAATCGGACGCCTTGCCGCATGCCTATGCCTCCATTCCCTTTCCCCCTCCACGTAGTGTGTCTTGCTGCTTTTGTTGCCGAACTGATCCTGCCGACCCCGCTCAAAGCAGTTGATGAGGTGCTTGCAGGAAGCACTTCTGTCCAAGCGAACAAGCCCGCCTCGTCGACAACGGCCGTTGACGTTCCCAAACCTGAAGACAGCGCCGCCTGGCCTCCGCCTCACATGAAGGGTTTGCCTGCGGACTATCTGGATCGTCTGCGCCACGCGATGCAGGACCAGTCAGGCGATGTCTCCATTCTCAAGTCGGCGCAAGGCCATGTCCCCACGGTGCGCTTCGGAATTGTCGCCTTGGCATTGGGGCAGCATGTTGATGAGGTCAATGCGTGCTTCGGGGCAGATGGGTTTGGATGGAAGCCAGGCAAGGAGTTTGGATTCACTCTTTTCTCGGCCTCCTACGTCAGGCTCTATGCCCTGTTTAACGATCGCACTGGCTCGATGAAAGGGCGGCTTTCCCCCAAAGCCCAGGAAAACCTCGAGACCTCGTTCTGGCAGTGTGCCAAGGTTTACAGCAAACTCGCCGAAGCGAAGAACGACGCCTGGGCTCAAAGAGGTTCTGAAAACCACTGGGTCACGAGCATGGCATCCAATTTCCTGGTCGCCCAGTTTCTCAAGGACATTCCGGCCTACGCCGCTCTGAACTACGATGACGGTTCGACCCTCAAGGAGCAATATGAGGCGCTCCTGGACTACTGGAGCAAGTGGCTCGATCAACGCGCCCGTAAGGGGCTCTTCGAGGAGGATGGCTCAAGCTATGACAATTACACGCTCGAAGCCCTCTTCAATCTGCGTGATTTCGCCGAGGATCCGATCCTCCGCCGGAAGGCTGACCAGTTTCTCGATCTGGCTTTCGTCAATACGGCAGAAGAATGTCTGGGAACCGTTCGCGGCGGCCCGAAGCATCGAACCAAGGACGATGACTTTAGCCCGGCCTTTTATCCCTTTCTCTTTGGAGTGGGAGATGGTCGTTGTAATTACCTGCTTTTCACCAGCGGCTTTTATCCATCCCCGATCAGCGTGAGCCTGGCCCGCGATGCGAGTGGCCGCGGCGCGTATTCCTGGAGCAAGCGCTGTCCACATTTTAAGGCCCTTCCCAAGGAGACTGGAAGTCTCGACCCGGATGTCTCCATCATCCGGAACGGCTTTGCCACCCCCAGTTTTCATTTGGGTTCCCACGGCTTCGATACCACCGCCAAAGTCGTTTGGCAGGCCCGTCAACAACTGTGGCAGGGGGTCGTCTTCACCAATCATCCCATGGCGCGAATCGGCATGGACGGCAAAAGTGTTGCGCGGCTGAATAAAGGCGGGGAACCGGGGCCGTCTGATTCTTCAATCATGACGGGGCTTGGTGCGCGGGGCTCGTTTGGAATGTGGTGAACGTTTCGCCGGGGA